>NZ_JADQAM010000059.1:0-156815 GCF_022129405.1 Psychrobacter sp. Ps2
AATGTCAGATTGAGTAGTCATTGCTTATTCTCCTGTTAATGGATTATAAGCAGTTACACAGTTTTTAGGAAACTCCCGAGTAATTAGTATCTTTTCTTAATTTCGTACTTTACCAAAGCATAGCTATTATCTTCGTATTATCTAAACTTCTAACTTAAGTGTCATTTTAAACCTCACTCGACGCGCCTCTCCAATATTGTCATCTATCAGTATATTTATACCGTCTATCACCTATCGCAGGCGAATAGTGCTTGCAGATTTGTGCGCAAATGGTTTATAAGTAGGATTATAAAGTTCATTCTTACTATTATCGACACTGTCATTGAGATCTGATTGACAAGGAGTTAGTCATGCTGCGTTTGTCTATACCGTCAGTCGCCGCATCGTGCGGTTTATTCTTATTTACCTGCGGCATGATGGGGCAAGCCCATGCAGATAGTATGAGTATGCTTATCGCTCAGAAATCAGCTCAATCAACGACGAATACATTCTATCGTTATCCTGAGGTAACACGTCAAGCGCCTACAGTCTTACCGGCGTTTTTATCAGGCAGCTATGACAATGTTGATAGCGAGTACCTACCGCTGCTGAGCAATGCAGAGACGCAGAGTAGTATGGCAGCACGTGAGGTGGTCAGTACCGCCCGCAAAATGGCACTTAACGAGCGCACGATTATTCAGGGTGGCTGCTGGGACTATTTAAATGCTGTATTTAATCGGGCAGGGGTATTGCGTAATACCATACACAAAGGCACTTATGCGCAAGGGCCCTATGCTAGTAGCAGCGAGATTGAAGCAGGCGACTGGCTCTATTATATTAACCATGGCTACAATGGCGTCGAGCATAGTGGACTGTTCGTCGGTTGGGTCGATGAGCATGCCAAGCAAGCATTGATACTGAGCTATGCTGGCGAAAATCGCCGTGAACCAGCTCGTTATCGCGTTTACGATTTAAGTAATGTTTATCAAATTATGCGCCCTAGCGTCTGATACTCAGTGTGCAGGATTTAAGATTTAGCAGCAGTTACAATTGAATAGCACGTTCAAAATATACAGCTAACGGTATTAATTCTATCTAATCTACAAGCTATATTAAATTCAAAAAAAAGCGTCCGTCACTGGTTAAAGTGACGGACGTTTTTTTGCAGGTTAGATGATTTTTCTGAACCTAAAACGGTTTTACCACGACTAAAATAACGATAAATATCAATGCAAACACTGGTATTTCATTAAACCAGCGCCAAAACTTATGCGTTTTATAATGTGGGTTATCAATCAGCTTTTTACGATATAAGCCGCAAGCGCCATGATAGCCTGATAGCAGCACGACTAAGAGCAATTTAACATGTAGCCAACCTTGGGTTTTGTACACATCCCAGCCCAGCCCCAACATCCATAGACCAAAAATCCATGTCGCTATCATCGATGGGGTCATGATACCGCGATATAGCTTGCGCTCCATAATGGCAAAGCGCTCATGGCTGATGCTATCGTCACTCATCGCATGATAGACAAACAGGCGCGGCAAATAGAATATCGCCGCAAACCAGCAGACCATCGAGATAATGTGCGCCGCTTTAATCCAGTTAAAATAATCTGCCATCGTAGTTTCTCTTGCTTAACTTGTATTTTTTAGCTTGGGCCTACTCTGCCAACACAACTTGTGTTTGATGACCATTCATAGCATCCATCACAGGCAGTACTTTAGGCGCTCTTGGTGCGGCAAACTGTTTGGTTAGGCCAAGCTCACGCATGAGTCTATCATCGCCTGATTGGCTCGCGTTACCAGTGGTAAGAAGCTTATCACCATAAAAGAATGAGTTAGCACCTGCCATAAATGCCAACGCTTGCTCAGAATCAGATAGACTTTCGCGACCAGCAGATAAACGCACGTAGCTAGTCGGGCAGCAAATACGGGCGACCGCAATAGTACGAATCCACTCAAGTACAGACAGCTGACCTTCGGCCAATACTTTATCACCAATCGGTGTACCTGCAATAGGCACCAGCAAGTTGACTGGAATTGATTCAGGCGCTTTTGGCATTTTTAGCAGCTCAAGTACCCAGTCGATGCGGTCGTCACGGCTTTCGCCCATACCAACGATATTACCACTACAGACATTAATGCCAGAGTTACGCACGTTTTCTATCGTGTCCAAACGCTCATCATAGCTACGCGTGCTGACGACTTGTTCATAGTAGCTGCGCGAAGTATCTAGGTTATGGTTGTAATAATCTAACCCTGCATCGGCCAACTGTGTCGCTTGATTGGTATCGAGCATGCCTAGTGTCATGCAAGTTTCAAGTCCTAATGCTTTTACTTCTTTGATTAGCTCAACCACATAAGGCATATCTTTGGCACTTGGGTGTTTCCACGCGGCACCCATGCAGAAGCGCGATGAGCCACTATTTTTGGCGCGTTTGGCCGCTGCGATGACTTTGTCAACTTCTATGCGCTTTTCTGCTTGTAGTTTGGTGGTGTCGCGATGGTGGCCTGACTGCGAGCAGTAGCCGCAATCTTCAGGGCAATTACCCGTTTTGATAGAGAGTAGCGTGCTGATTTGTACTTCATTGGCAGTAAAATGCTTTCTATGGATGGTTTGCGCTTGTAACAGCAAGTCCATTAGAGGTAAATCAAACAGTTGCGCGATTTCTTCACGGTTATATGTCGTAGCTACTTTACTATCAGTTTGAGTCGCGTCTGTGGCTAGATTGGCCAAAAAATCACTGTTGGTCGTATCTGGCTGAGTGGCTACATCAGTTGGCTGGGTGGCGTCAGGTTCGGAGATGCTAAGCAATCCTGCCATAAGGTAAGTCCTTTTATAAGAATTAGAGGGTATTAAATAAAACCAATGTTTTTATCTATTGTCATTTATAAGGTAACAAAAAAGGTTGCCGTATAGTATACCGCAACCTTTTTAGAAAATCAGAACACTGCTAGACAGTATGTATAATTGTCACAGTAGCGCACATAAATAGTAACTATACGTTTGGCTATTTAATTCTATATCATCCATTCTACCAATGACTACCGCTCAGTGCACCATTCTTTTTATTTACCAAGTTTGTGCTTAGCGATACCAACCCAATGCTCAGCAAATTTCTGTGCTTTATAGGCGTAAGGTTTGGCTTTTTGGATATATGGTTTGCACTCTTCTGGAATAGCTGGAACGATATGCTTAGCAAGTTTGTTAAACCACATCATTAGGCTATAGTCGCCTTCGATGCTCAAGTTACCTTCTTGTACAGCAGTCATAAAGGCAGGTAAGCTACCTTTGGTTAGCAATCTAACGCCAGTCATAGAGTCTTTAAAAGTGATGGTCAAATCGGCTTCTTTTGCATGGCCGCTTTGTTGACTGAATTGTCCATTGTCAAAGCTAAAAGAACGGGCAATATCAGACTCAGTACTAGCAAACTCAATCGTAACTTGACGATCAGCGAACAACGCTTTGACGTCTTCGTTATCGCTATCAGCTAACATAGACAAACGATAGCCAACGACAGCTAATAAAGCATCTAATGGATCAGATTTGATATCTAATACAGGAACAGTAAACATAGCAGAACTCCTAAAGAAATGAGGCATAAAAATAAAGCGTACTTTATACCAGTTTTTATGACAAATATATAACTGGATTATAAACTATCACAGGGTGCCAACTCTTTAGGAGTTAAGTAGAGAGCGTTAAGTATCTTGTAACATTCGATGTCACTGACGTAAGTAAGGTATTGATATAAACAAACAGAGGTATAAATAGGACAGTTTTAACGGAAACGTGGCTGATAGTTATCATCGTAGACAGGAGTGTGTTCGATATAGCGTGCGGCTTCTAGCTCACGTTGCTGACTAACGGTCTGACTCACATCATCATAGCGTAATGCCCGATACAGTACCCAAGCTGCCAACGGTAACCAACTGATGCCCATAGCGATGATATAGCGATGCCATGACGATAGCTCCATCAACATAGGACGACCGGCTAATATATTTTGAATCAACTCAACGGTGAACCAGTAAGCCATACCGCCAAACAGATATAGCAGTAGCCAACGATATGACGATACGGCAAGCACCCCTACTAAACTGGCTAGCAGTCCATAACCAAGCCATGCCGAGCCGCTCCATGCCTCTACACCGATAAAAGAAAATATAGTCATTAACATCATTCATCTCGCTATTCATAAGGTGAATTCCAATGAGACTATTATGAGAGGTTATTGAGTAAAGCTGAAGAGGGTACAGGCGACTTTGCGACAACCGTTGACGTTTGGTTTTTTAGCTTGTTTTGCGATATTTGATGGCTAGATGTTAGGCTAAGCGCCGTGAGGGGTGGCGCTTATTTTGAGTGATATGGAAATGGTTTTGTTTGCTCGGGAGGGTGTTTATTAGCTAGCAAACCATGCCAAACTAGCAAATAGGACTGACAGTTCGTTGAATACTTAGACTCGATTGGTACGATTACCCCACCAAGATAATAGCGAAACTAAGATAGCACCGAGTAGCATAAGTCCTACTGTCGTTGACCACTGTGCGCCAGTAGGATATTGCCACGGCATTACGTTATGGACAGCTTCAGTATTTAGTGAGCCTAGCGCATCTACTTTCCATGGCCATACTTTTATTAGAGAGCCTGCAATAAAGCCTGTCAGCAATGCTAAGGTAGCCTGATAATAATGCGAGAGCAGCCACTTAAGTGCGCGCGTGAATAGCAATAGCCCAGTCGCCATACCCGCAATGACTGTGAAAATGGCACTCAGATTCATCGTATCGACTGCTTCTAATACTGCATCGTAAGCGCCTAGCAATAGCAAAATAAACGACCCTGATATTCCCGGTAGGATCATGGCACAAATAGCAATTGCCCCTGCAAAAAACAGATACGGTAAGCTAGGCGTGGTCGTGAGTAACGGCATACTACTAATGACTACGGCGGCAATAAGTCCAGTCGCGAACAGTACGACACGTCCTATATTCCAGCGCTTTATCTCACTGAGTAAGATAAATACCGTTGCAACGACCAGTCCAAAAAAGAATGACCAAATAAGCAATGGTTGATTGTCCAATAAATGCTTAATGATACCGGCTAAGGTCGCAAAGCTAGTGGCAATACCCAGTAGCAAACACAATAGAAACGTCGCGTCTACTTGGCGCCAAATTGCAGCGAATCCTTTGATGCCACCTTCCTGACGAAATATCGTCCAAAGATTGGGGCCGATACTACCAAGCGCGTTAATCAAGCGCTCGTAAATCCCTGCAATCAGCGCAATAGTGCCGCCAGAGACGCCAGGTACGATATCAGCTGCTCCCATGGCCATACCTTTGACATAGATACCTACCAGCTGCTTCGGGCTATCGGTACGTACAGGTACCGTATCTGGCTCTAATGGTGTTGGCGCTGACGGCTGAGTTGGCCGTGGAGATTGTGGTGCCGTCATGGGCATTCCTTTATCATTTAAAAATAAGTGTCATCTAAGTGGATTAAAAACGGTTAAATCTTGTCAAACATCGCCAGATAGCTAGTTAATATACCGATACTATCTACGCTATTTTTCTTGTCTAAGCCACGCCCTAAAGCATAAAAGCCAGATTAATGACAAAACATTAACCTAGCTTATTGAATGGCATAAGGCGTTCTGCAATTACTCAGTAGGCGCCAGTGCAGGATAGCCAAGAGCGTACAGAGTACCTTCAAGCCCTGTCACGTTGATAGCGGCATCAGCACGTGCTTGAACGATTGGTTTGGCATGATAGGCCACACCCAGATCAGCCAGTGCCATCATCGGTAAGTCATTGGCCCCATCACCGACACAGACCACTTGTGACATCTCAATGCCTAAGCGCTCAGCGGTATGCTCAACGATAGCGGCTTTTTTGGCACCATTGACAATAGGCCACTGTACATGACCAGTGACTTCACCTTCTTCAATATCTAAAGCATTGGCATGCACTTCATCAATACCCAGCTGCTCAGCGATATAACGGGCAAAATAAGTAAAGCCGCCTGAAACTAGCACCGTATGATAGCCCAGTGCTTTTAGCGCGCTGATCGTCGTACGCGCACCAGTCGATAACGTTAAGCGACTACAGATATCATCAAGCACATCAGTAGAAGTCCCTTTTAGCAAGGCCACACGCTGAGCAAACGATTCATCAAAATCAATCTCGCCGCGCATTGCTGCTTCAGTGATGGCTTCTACTTCCTCGCCAATCCCAGCCGTTTTTGCCAGCTCTACGATGACTTCTTGCTCAATCAAGGTTGAGTCCATATCAAAGCAGGCAAGTTTGTGCGTCCGCAGCATATGACCGACAGACAATATATGACAGTCTACGACGTTTATGTTGCCTGTGCTATCTGCACTGCGTGTATTGTTATATTCTTCAGTTAGGTCATGACGCAAGCGAGCGGTCAGCTGATCATCAATGATGTGAGCGGCTGCGGTTTTTTTGCCAGGGTGCATCAGCGTGTCAGTAACTGGTACTAGCAGATAACGATAGACCTGTGTATGGGTAAAGGGTAGGCGTTGTGCGTCTGCTGCTGTAGGCTCTGTATCAGATACTGTGATATTGACGAAGCTAGCGTCAGTATCTTCGGCAACGGTCACTAGATGCCAACTTGGCTGTTCATCGACCCACGACTGAACGTACTGATGAATATCTAATGCAGATACCTGAGTCGGCAGTACTACGATGAGCGCAAAAACAGGTAGCGACTGTAGCGCATCAAAGTCTTGCAAATTGGTATCTTCGGGTAATAATGCCGCAATAGAATCAACGGCTTGTTGCCATGCTTTGCTGTCTTTTGGTAACGAATAAGGTGTATTTTTTGGCATGGCTCAATTGTCCCTTGTATGCTCATATAAGATTAGGAATAATAACAGTTTTACTGGGCAGCGCCTATAGATGACGCGCAAAGTAACAATGATGCTAAAAAACAGATTTTATGGCGTAAGAAGCCATAGAAAATGCAAGAAAGTTATTATGATAAATTTATAAAGCGCTCACGCTATAAGGCTTATTATGGTGATATAGTAGATGAGATAAGCTGGCTGTTTATCAACGGTGCTTTCTTATTAACGATGCCTTCGCAAAATATAATAAGGCAAAAGATAGCGAAGTTGGCAACAATATTGATGCTGTTGATAGTCGTTAATAATCAGTACTGCTTTAACACTATGTGCGCATCACAGTTGGCGCACATCAAAATTGTTTAAAAATTAGCCAAAAAATGAGCAGTAGCCTCGTTTTTTAATTTCTTCTCTCCAAAAAAGTTTAACATATCATGACGTATTTAGCGCCGCGGCAAGGGTTGTTTGCCATTATTCTTCTGGTTAGTTTTTGTTTGCAGACGCTGTTATTGGTCATTAGTACTGACCAACAGCTGAGCAATAGTCGTGCGTTAAAAGGCGAGCAGATGGTCGCCCAGCTGATTGATGAAGCAAGGTTGTCTTTAGAAAATAAAGACCGCGTGAGCTTAAGCGTTATTGCCAATCGCTATACCAGCGAGCAAGACGTCACACGGATACTGATTAAGGACAACAACGACGATATCTTGGTGCCAGTAGGCAATGCGCCGATGCAGCAAGGTGACACTATTCGTCAAATCGCCACCAATGGCGATGCAGTTATCGGTAGCGTTGCATTGACTTTGAAAGACGTTAGCAAAGGCGAGATTATCGCCATGCAATGGCCGTTTGTCATCGGTACTATGCTGCTACATTTACTGCTTTGGCTGATTTATGGTTACCTCGCTCGTCCGACCAAAGAGCAAATCAATGCATTAAGTCGAGATATCCAAGAGCTGTATCGTGACCAATACAGACCAGTCGATCAACGCGGCTATGACCGTGAACTTGAGCGCCAGTCAACGAGTCAACCAGCGTCTCATTTAGCAGACAGTCAAGTAGCGACTGATAATACTGCAAGCGCAGCAGATGACGAAATGACTAATACCCGCAAGTTTAATGTGCATAATGAAGTGAATGAGTACCTTAGAACTCAGCAAAACCAAGAGACAGGTAGCGATACTGACAATCTAGCGAGTGCGAGTGAAGGTAGCGAAATAGCGGATACAGACGGTGTTGCTTCTCAAGTTACCAGCCATACGTCTAAACTGTCTGCCACACGGTCTGTTGATAGCGTCAAAGTTCAAATTGTATTCCATGATGAGTTCAATATGCTTGAACGCCTTGCACCTGCGCAGCGTCTTCCATATCTAGCGCTCTGCACTCAGCTGCTGAATCAAGCCGTGACTGAGTTGCTAAGACAACCATTGCTGTTGGGCGTGAGCGCGATGAATGAAGCACATTTCGAAGATAATGGCGCAAGTGTGGTACTAAAGGCTGATAATAGCCATGCAAAAGTGGCACTCGCAGGCGTGATGCTTGCCAAGCTATACTTAATGCTCAACAAAATTATCCACGATAAGCATATTGAGCTGTCGCGCTTTGCCTTACCAGCAAAAGCGGGCGTCAGTGATGAGGCGCAGTCAGAGCCAATGACTCATTTGCTCCAGAGTATCGGCAAAAAAGAGCAGCTATTAATACTATTGCCAAATGCTGGCCTCAAGCAAATCAGCAATCATGTACAAGTACATAACATCATGCGTCCAACGACTGTCTATGAGCGTGAGTGTGCGATATTTGATGGGGCTAACGACTCATTGATTCAGCGTTTGGCCGATGTGCGCAACGCAGTTCTGATGATTGAAGATGAGGACGAGCTACACATTTAATGCCAACTGTATTTGGTCATTTATATTACAATTGTCTGTTATATAGCCTACTGGACTATCTTAATCGTAAGGTTGAAATGTACCATACTGCGAAAAAGGATTGACAACATTCAATAGAGACTTTATAAGGCATATATATATTGATGTATTCTTAATACCCTTGCCTAAAAATGATAGGAGTTTGTCATGAGTGACGCTGATATTGACGACGATTTTGATGATGATTTTGTCGACGATGATGATGCAAAGATGGTTGAAGAAGCTGAGACGAGCGTACGCACACGTTTAAGTAGTCTTGAAAAACGTCGGCTAATCGATAATTTGCTAGAAGAAAAGCGTTTGGCTAAAGAGTTAAAAGACGACCTAGACGACATAGACAACTTCGATGAAGACGGCGATGATTGGGATGATGACGATTTTTAATTTATCGGCATCAGTCGTTTCAGTGGACTAAAGTGCTTTAGTGGCTACTTTAATGACGGTAATTACTTTAATGACAGCGACTATTTTAATGACTAAAATCATTTAGCCAATCAAACTGGTTGCCTGCTGTTTTCTAATTTTCTAGGTTGCTTGCAACCAGTTCATTTCGATAATACTTACCTGATAGAGGTTGCTTGAGTTTGATTAACTAAGCAGCCTTTAGTCTCTACTTAAGTAATCGTCCTCTTTTATTTAACCGATCGCCCACTGCGATTGATGACATCTATCTGCTAAGGAAAACCAAATTATGAGTAACCAACTAAGTTTTGATGAATTACTAGACTATTTGGACAATCAAGAAAGCCAGTTTGTGCTAGATAGTGTCGCAGCGCATGGTTTTTTGACAGCGACAGTCATCGGTCGTCCATTGCCTAACTGGATGGATGCCCTGTTCGAAGGTCACGTAAGTGAGATTCCAGAAAACGTTATCGATGGCATCAAACGCTGGCGCGATTCGATCATGGCTGAGTTAAAAAATGAGACGCCTATTGAATTACCATTTGGTGAAGATGCTGGTAACGAAGAAGTGGCGGTTGATTTCTCTGACGAGTCAGACATCGTTGCTTGGTCAATTGGTTTTGTCGATGCCATGTATGGTGATGAAGCAAGCGATTGGTTTGAAGACGAAGAGACGGCAGAAGACGTGGCTGTGTTAACTTTGCCAATGATCGTACTAAGCGGTATCGATGATGAAGATCCAGAGCTGTCTGAGATGCGTAAAGACGAAGACAAAATGGTACAGATGGCCAATAGCATCGAAGGCAATTTGACTGAGCTGTTTTTGTTGTTTCATACCAACGATTAATAAAGCTAAGAAACAGCGCTGTTAACGGTGCTGTTTCTGTCTTGTCTATGCTGTATCGCAGCGCTTTGGTTTACCACGTATTTTATAAGTCACCGATAAGGTCATCCTATGACTGTGCAACTCTCTAACCTTGAACACTTACCTAACTATCAAATTACCGAACGCCTAGACGTGGTGTACGGTAGTACCGTGCGCTCAAAGCACGTCGGTAAAGACTTGTTTGCTGGGTTAAAAAACATCGTTGGCGGTGAGCTGACGGCCTATACCGAGCTATTAGAAGAGTCACGTCAAGAAGCAATCGATCGCATGATTGTCAAAGCAGAGGCGTTAGGTGCTGATGCGGTGGTCGGTCTGCGTTTTTCGACTTCTAGTATCGCCCAAGGTGCCTCAGAGTTGTTTGTCTATGGTACGGCGGTCAAGGTCGCGCCGATATCACAGGAGCAATATCAAAACCCACCAAGCGATGGTTACAACCATTCTAATCAAAATGTGAGTACTCAGACCCAAGTCGCACCTGATGACTTACCGCGTTTCAACCCTTTTGGTTAGTCCTATAATACTGAAAGCTACAATACTAAAAACTACAATACCGAATCCTATAATGCTAAAAGCACCGATGCTTTTTACGATGAGAAACGTGCTATGAATGATTCACTCACGCAAGTGCTCATCAATTATGGGCCGTTTGTCTTCTTATTCGCGGCTGGCTGGTTCTTCGGGTCACGCCATGAGCGTCAGCATTTGGCACAGCTAACAGTAGCAGAGCAAGCATTGGGCGATATCACTGTCTCAAGCGAACGTCTATATCGTCCCAAGTTAGCAGCGGGTAGTGAAGGCGAGCTTGTGCTTGGTAGTGTCGTCATCGCTCAAGATTACTTCAAAATGATCATCGCTCGCGTATTAAGTGTCTTCGGCAAAAACTTAACCACCTATGAGACTTTGTTAGATCGTGCACGCCGCGAAGCCATCGTTCGTATGCGGACTGAGGCAAAAGCCAAAGGCTACACGCATATCTACGGATTACGTCTTGAGGTAACCAATGTCAACCAATTAGGCAGTATGGTCGAAGCCATTGCCTACGGTACAGCTGTTATCAGTATTGACCATATTCACTCTACATCTGCTGTAAATCACAAAATCCCCGCTTAAATCATTTCTACTTTTTTATCAAGTGTAAAAACCTATAATTGACTGACGAGTAGTCAGAAAAATCAAAACCATACACTTTTACAACGATATACTGAATTTTGCCGTTCCGTTATTATTTCGGTTCGTAGTAACCAGTTTTATCAAAAATTGTCGGTTTAAAGAACACGACTGTATGGAAAAGTGTCATATAAAGAGCTGACAACGTCGGTGGCTTTTACCCAAGATATCAGCAGGATTGGCTGATTGAGCATGACGAGGTTGTCATAAACCTGCCCGTGTAAGGGCTCTATCTACAAGGATGTAGTTATGGAAGGTGTTGAGTTAGTCACGTTTATAAATGCAAAAGTCATTCCCATTAGTATCTTTTTGATTATGATGGGGATGGGATTGTCCTTAGTTACCAATGATTTTAAGAGAGTCGTCAAATACCCTAAAGCAGTCGCTATAGGCTTGACCAATCAGCTAATATTCTTACCGCTCGTAGGTTTTGCTTTGGCAACCTCCATGTCTCTCGAGCCAGAGTATGCCGTTGGGGTTATGTTGTTGGTACTGTGTCCTGGTGGCACGACATCGAATCTATTTACCTATCTAGCCAAAGGTGACGTCGCACTTTCGGTCACCATGACCGCTATTGCCAGTGTCATTACCGTATTTACCATTCCTATCGTCCTTAGTTTTTCGCTCGTATACTTTATGGGTGCGGGTAGTGAGTTCCAGCTGCCAGTGGTCAAGACCATGATCAGCCTAATTGCTCTGACTATTTTACCCGTCAGTATTGGTATGTTGATCAAACGTTATGCGCCTAACGCGGCAGACAAGGGACAGGTGATGGTGTCTCGTTTTGGCGTGATATTCTTGAGCTTCTTGGTACTTTTCTTAAGCTATGTGCAACGAGACATTATCGTTGAAGCGTTAATCGCTACTGGCCCTGTGGCATTGATATTGAACGTATCGACGATGGCGCTTGGTTATTACACCAGTAAATGGTTCGGTCTAAACCCTGCACAAAGACGCTCGATTACTATGGAAGTCGGCCTACAAAACAGTACGCTTTCAATGTTTATGGCACTGACGCTATTGGCCAATTATAAGATGTCGATGACGCCAGCCATTTATACGCTAATCATGTTCTTGACCGCGGGTATCATGGTCAGAGTATTTACTGCCCAGCACAATAAAGCCAAAAGAACCGAGATAGAAAACAGCGTATTGGCAGCACGTAGAATGTAAGAGATTTAAGATAATCGTAGTAACGCATTGTTGCGCCAGTTGAGACAGTACTTGGCAAAAAATCAACAGTGTATGATGCGATAAAATAAGCCCATAATCCGCTTTGTATAATGAAGCAGGTTATGGGCTTTTGCGTTTAACGCTCGTTTTAACTCAAATCAGTTTTATCTCAAATCAGTTTAGCTCAAACTTAGAATCTTCGTCTGTCCATTTTCGCTCTTGCCTCGGCGGCTTGTTCTTTGACTTTTTCAATTTCAAATAAGAACGTACGATTTTTAAGTACCGCGACGAATACCACACCGCCGACCGTATTGCCCACCAGTACCACAACTAAAAATACCAAGTAGCGCCAGAGACTGACGGTATTGCCATATAGCAGTGCTGAAAATACCTCGATATTACCCACGATACTATGATGCAAGCCTAAAAATCCAATGCTACCAGTGATAAGCGTCACCAGTACGATACGGCTAAGCGTATCTCGTGCAGAGGTCACCAGCCATGCGGCTACACCCATCATCCAACCTGCCAGCACGGCGCTACCAAAAATAACCCACCACTCAAAACCTAAGATATGCTCGGCATAAACATCGATAGCATGGTCTGTAAACAGATGCATATGCAGCCCTAGACCAATCATTAGTGCCGCAAAGATACAGCCACCAACGATATTACCAGCGATAACAATGCCCCATAGCCGCAGCAGTTTGTGCAGCGGTTCAATTTTATTTAAGACAGGCAGGCTTAAGAGGGAAGTCTGCTCCGTAAATAATAACGACTGACCAATCACCACGATAATAAAGCCGATCGGATACAGCAGTGACGACAGCACCATGGCATAGCGACTTGGTATCACGTCATTAAGTAGGGCAAACGCTGATAAAATCATAAAAAAGCTGATGCCAATCTCTAGACCAGCTGTAAAGGCGCTGGTAAATAGCGAGCCAAGTGAACGCTCAAAGGTTTCTTTTGCGTGGATAACTTGCTCGACTAAGATACTGGCGTAGCTTTTCGCTTGGCTTAAATTGTCATCACTGGCAACCTTTTTAATGGTTTCTTTGTCTTCGTCGCTGATTTCTTCTGGCAGGTCGTCATTTTCTAAGTCTTCGGTGGCTTTGATAGGTTCGTCTGCGTCACTATCTGAAGTTTCGTTTGCATGACTGTCTGTAGTGTCGTCTGCGTCCTTATCTATCTTACCGCTTTGGGAAGAGTCGCTGCTTTCTTCTAACGTATGATTATCTTTAGGCATAGGAGGGGTGGTGTTCACGCTCACACGCTCGCTGTCTGATAGATTAGCCTGAGAATCATGGTCATGCTCGGTATCTTGGGACACGGTTGGCTCGCTGGTTATAGGCTAATGATTTTGTTGCATAAGTAATCTCTATTATATTTCCCATTCTTCTGATTGCTGTTGTTAATTGATTAACAATTTAGGTAATAAATCGCCTTCAGGCTTTATAAATTGTCTTACCATCTAACAAAATCTGCCTATCTGCGTTAAAATCACACTATCAACTATTTTTCCTGTTTTTATAGCGTTGTGCGCTATCTCATTTTGACCAAATTCATTATCAACAATAAGATAACCCTATTATGAGCAATCCTAATACCGATACCAGCATTGATAGCAATGCGAAAACCAATCTGACCCAGTCGATCCAAGCGGCGCTAAGCCAATTAGAGAGCGCCTATAACCCTGCGGAAGTTGAAGCAGGTATGTACCAAGGCTGGGAAGAAAGCGGCTATTTTCAGCCGACTTTTGATAAAGACGAGTCATTTTCTATTGCCTTGCCACCGCCAAACGTCACTGGTTCGCTACACATGGGTCATGGTTTTAACAATGCGATCATGGATGCGCTCACCCGTTATCACCGTATGGATGGTGACAATACGCTGTGGCAGCCGGGTACGGATCATGCGGGTATCGCAACCCAGATGGTCGTTGAGCGTCGTCTGGAAGCGCAAGGTATCAAGCGCCGTGATATGACGCGTGCAGATTTCATCGATAAAGTCTGGGAATGGAAAGAAGAGTCGGGCGGCAATATCACTAGCCAAATTCGCCGTTTGGGCAGCTCGGTTGATTGGTCGCGTGAGCGCTTTACCATGGATGATGGTCTGTCTAATGCGGTAAAAGAAGTGTTCGTTCGTCTGTTCGACGATGGTTTGATTTATCGTGGTAAGCGTTTGGTCAACTGGGATCCAAAGTTCCAAACCGCGCTGTCTGATTTAGAAGTAGAAAACCACGACGAAAAAGGTAGCTTGTGGCATTTCCGTTATCATTTCACAGATACAGAGCTACTAACTCAAGATGGTAAAAACTATCTGGTCGTTGCGACTACGCGTCCTGAGACATTGCTTGGTGATACCGCTGTCGCAGTTAATCCTAGCGATGAGCGTTATGCGCATTTAGTCGGAAAAACTATTACCTTGCCAATTACGGGTCGTGTCGTGCCTATCGTCGCTGATGATTATGTCGAAAAAGACTTCGGTACAGGTTGTGTCAAAATCACCCCAGCGCATGATTTCAACGACTATGAATTGGGTCGTCGTCATAGCTTGCCATTGATTAATATCCTTGATGAGCGCGCTAATATCTTGCCAGCGATGGAAGTTTATCCTGATCTGCAAACGCGTGAGCCAGAATTAGAGACCACGCCTAGTGAGTACGCAGGACTTGAGCGTTTTGCGGCGCGTAAGTTCCTTGTAGAGCAAGCAGGCGAGCAGGGCTGGTTAGAAGATATCGAAGACTATGCGCTAAAAGCCCCGCGTGCTGAGCGTGGCGGCACGATCGTTGAGCCGTGGTTGACCGATCAGTGGTATGTCGCGGTTAAAGAGCTTGCCAAGCCTGCGATTGACGCAGTAGAAGACGGCAGCATTGAGTTCGTCCCTGCACAGTACAAAAACATGTATATGGCGTGGATGACCGACTTGCAGGACTGGTGTATCAGTCGTCAGCTGTGGTGGGGTCATCGTATCCCTGCATGGTATGACGATGCGACAGGTGAAATATATGTCGCCCGTGACGAAGCGGAAGTGCGTAGCAAATACAACTTAAGCGACGATGTAAAACTGCGCCAAGATGATGATGTGCTCGATACGTGGTTTAGCTCTGGTCTATGGACGTTCAGTACACTTGACTGGGCAGACGTCAACGCTGATCCACGCGTGATGGACACCTTCCACCCAACCAGCGTGCTCGTGACAGGTTTTGACATTATCTTCTTTTGGGTTGCCCGCATGATCATGATGACCATGCACTTCGTGAAAAACGAAGATGGCACGCCACAAGTACCATTTAAGACCGTCTATGTGCATGGTCTGGTACGTGATGGCAATGGTCAAAAAATGTCAAAATCAAAAGGTAATGTCTTAGATCCGATCGATCTAATCGACGGTATTGAGCTAGAAGCGTTGGTCGAAAAACGCACTAGCAACATGATGAATCCAAAAGACGCAGCCAAGATTGAGAAGCAAACGCGTAAAGAGTTCCCAGAAGGCATCCCAGCGTATGGTACGGATGCACTGCGCTTTACCTTTACCTCATTGGCCAGTACTGGTCGCGATATCAACTTTGATCTAAAGCGTGTTGAGGGCTATCGTAACTTCTGTAATAAAATCTGGAACGCCAGCCGTTTTGTACTGATGAACTGTGTCGATGGCGAAGGCAGTGCTAAGCCTATCGACCAAACGGCGAATCCTGACGTATGGGAATTGCCAGAAAAATGGATTATGAGTCGTCTAAACTCTAGCATCAAAGACATTCATCAACATTTCGCCCAGTATCGTCTCGATATGGTCAGTCAAGATATTTATGAGTTCATCTGGAATGAGTACTGTGATTGGTACGTTGAGCTTGCCAAAGCCAGCCTAAATGATGACTCGGTATCCGACGAGCGCAAAGCGCAAATCCGCTATGTGCTACTGCACGTGCTAGAGACGGCGCTACGCTTCACCCATCCAATCATGCCGTATCTGACTGAGCAAATCTGGCAGACCATCGCGCCGCTACTGGGTCGTAAAAACACCGACAGCATCGTGGTCGCTGATTATCCACAGACCGATGATAGCCAAATTAGTGAGCAGACTGAAGCGGATATGGCATGGCTACAGGAGCTAATCGCTAGCGTCCGTAACATCCGTGGTGAGATGAAACTGGGCAATTCGGTACGTCTGCCAGTGCTACTACAAAACGTCTCTAGCGACGAAGATGCGCGTCTATCCCGTATCAAAAACCAGTTCAAAGCGCTTGCCAAAGTCGAGAGCTTAGAGATCGTCAAAGAAGGCGATGAGGTGCCATTGTCATCATCAAGTATGGTCGGTCAGCTACGGGTACTCGTACCGATGAAAGGTCTGATTGATCCAACGGCTGAGCTGGCACGTCTGGGCAAAGCGCATGAGAAGCTACAAAAGCAAGCCGAAGGTATCGCGCGCAAGCTCGGTAATGAAGGATTTGTCAGTAAAGCGCCAGTCGAAGTAGTCGATGCAGAGAAGGCTAAGTTGGCTGAGTTAGAAGGGCAGTTGACGGCTATGGCGGGGCAGATGGAAGAGTTAAAGGCGTTGTGAAACTAATTAGCATTTATAGTTTAATGACGAATACATTATCTGAATACATTCGTCATTAGATGATTTATATAAATAGAGCACAACAAAAGTTTGTGATACAGTAATATACATTCAAATATTACAAATCAATCATGCAGTCTAGAGAAAATATAATGAGTTCTAAACCTATTCAAAAAATAATTTTTGGCAGTCCTGGTACTGGTAAAAGTTATATGATTGATAAAACAATCATACCTGAAGACCTTAAAATAAATAAACCTGAAAACATCATTAAGGCAGTATTTCATCCTGAATATACTCATGGTGACTTTATGGGTAAATTATTACCCATGACGCAAGATGGGCAGGTAGAATATAATTTCTATGAAGGTCACTTTTTAAAAGCGTTAAGTCAAGCTTATAAGAATATTTTGAGTACTTATGATAAGCATGAAAACAAGATTGAGGGTAAAGAGGTAGAAAATGTAGCATTGGTTATTGATGAGATAAATAGAGGAAACTCTTCTGCTATTTTTGGTTCTATATTCCAATTATTAGATAGAGAGGAAGATGGCTGGTCTAGCTATACAACCAGTATAGTCAGTTCAATATAAAAGAGGTACGTTTAAAATAGTGTTCTGCTAGTATAAACTTTCCTCGCTTGCTGTGTGCTTCGCACTCCAGAGGCTTCGAAAAATTTATCCTAGAAGCACTGTATTCTTTTTAAATTGAATCGACTATATTAATGGTGTAATGTTCATTAAGTTATTAGAATTATTAGATGGAGATTTTTCAAAGAAGAATAATGAGATTACTCATTTAAGTATTCCTCCTTTTAATAGCCAGAGCATTATGAGTTTACAACAAAAATTAAAATTTTTAAATTTCGATTTAATAAATAAAACTATAAAAATTCCACCAAATTTATCAATAATAGCCACTATGAATACTTCTGATAGCTCTATCTATTATATGGATAGTGCATTTAAGAGACGTTGGGATTGGGAGTTCATTGATATAAATTCAAATCTAATCAAGTCTGGAGGTACTGCATTTAATAACAGGTCGGATTGGGAGAATTTTATTAGAAAGTTAAATTCATTTATTAAAGATAACCATTCCTACATTCGGGGAATAGAAGATAAGCAAGTGGGAAAGTACTTTATAAAGGGTGACGTGATTTCAAAATCAGTAGTACAAAGTAAGCTGATGTTCTTTATTTGGGACAGTGTATTTACCAGAGATAAAAAGCCTCTTTTGGAATTACTAGATATTAAAGATAAAAATGAGTTAATAACTTTTGGAGATTTTTCTACAAAAATTGATAATTTTATTAAAAGAGTTGAAAGTTACAATGTTTAATTTTCATGAATTAAAGATAATCAAAGGTAAGGAGTTAGAGGAAAGAAGGTGTGGTTCTTTTGTAGGTATTAGAAGAGATAGAGATACAAAAGAAATGCATTTCATTTTACCGAGAGGTTTTGAGGATTTTGATCCTAATTATAATAATGTAAAATATTTATTTTTTAACATGTATAAAACTTTTAAAAAATTTGTAGATGAAAGGGATAATGTAGAAAAAATTCTTGATGATAAGCCCCAGTCAAAAGATAACATTTCTGTTAAAGGTAATGGTTCATATCGTTTTACTGATAGTAATGATAACGAAGTTATTATGTACAGTAAAATTGAAATGATTGAAGGTATGATAGAAGTACATAAAGAGCTAGATATTGAAACTTTGATACAGCAATCAGGTCTAGTAGAAGAAATTGATTACTCTAGAATTGATAATTTAATAAATAATGGGGTTTTTCTGAAAAATCATAGTATTCTTATTGATTTTATGGTTGGTGAAAGAAATATTATTCAAGGTATTCCAGCAGAAATCATAGAAATCTACTGTTATATATACAATGAGTTACTAGATGAGCTTGATTACGATATAAATGACAGAGTAAAAGATATTGCTTATAACTTTTCCTACAAAAATTTAACAGCCGAGCAAGGGCTTTTTAACGAACATACTTTTGAATCTACTATAACAATATTAAAAGATCGTTTGGATTTAGTACATAGATATACCGCTTACAAAGACTCGTCTTACTGGTTAATATACGATGCCGTCGAGAAATTTCTATATAGTGGTCTGATATTTGATAATGAAAATGAAGAAGGATTTTGGGGTATAAATAACTTCTCTCAAATATGGGAAGATATGTGTAATACCTTTTTTATTAATAATTTAGATAAAAGTGAAATACTTTATTGTGATTCGGAATTAAATTTTGAAAACAAGTTAAATAATATCATAAGAAGAAATTTTGGTGGTTTCAGTATATTGGTAGATAGAAATTTTGACAATAATTTTTATATAAAGTTTAATGAAAGTAAAAGATGGATGAGACCTGATTTAGTGGTAAAAAATAATGATATATCATCTTTTATAGAGCTATTATTTAATGAGGGAGTTATATCTTATAAAGTAGAAAAGAATAGAAATATATTCAATAATGAATATATAATTGTCAGTTTTTCATCTAAAAAATTAATTAATTATGAAGCTTCTGAACAGATGAAAATAAGTGCTTTCAATAAATTTATAAATAAGTTTGAAGTAATGGGGTTTAGAAATCCTAGAAAAATATCTAAAAAATATAACAGTCTGATTGTGAAAAAAATAAACTCAAAGCTATATCATTTAAATGGTATTTCCGAATCTATTTTTTTAGCTGAAATGAATGATATTTTCGAAGATGATAGAAATCGACATTCTAATCCAGATATTCATTGTATAGACTGGAAATACCTACCATTAGGTTACTTTGAAGAGAATTCGCCAGAGCTAAAATTAAATATAACTAAACAATTAACATATGATTTTTGTCTTCATAATAACCCATACTGTGAGAATAAGAGTATTCAGAGTCAATTTGGTATACCTTATTATACTTGCAGCGATGAATATTTTCAGCTTCATAATGATGAAGATAGTTCACTACAAGGTATTCAAATATGTAAGATGAACTTCAATAAAATACAGAGTGTATATTTAAATGCATAACTCCAGCTTTGAAAGTAACTATATATTGGATTTCAATTCCAATATAAAAAATGATATATCATCAAAATATATTAACGAAGTAGTCAGGAGTTTTTTAAACAAACTTAGTATAAGCGATTTTTCATATATAGAACCTGAAAACCAAATAACTTATTTAGATTTTAAAAAAAGAAATATTAAGTTCAACTATTTTTATGAAAATATTATGTTTGATGCGCTTAAAAGTGATAGTTCTGTAAAATTAAGAACAAAGGTTTGTGTCACTTTTGACAAGCGAGTATGTGACAAGCTCAATGTGGACTCAGGTAGATATTATAATACTTTGTCTGTTGGAGGCATTGATTTAGTATACTTCATATTATTTACACTAGATGAGGTATATGACTATATTTATAATAGCCATTAATTTTGTACAGTGAAAATATTTACTTGTAAAATATAGTTTTTTAATTCATAAATCGTGATTTCTTTCAAGGTGAGCATTTTTTCAATATCAGTAATTAGTCTATTATCTTCAAAGGAATAACACTTTAACGTAAGGAGCACAATGAACCATCTCACCGTTGGACAGCGCTTACCCTTAAGTAACCTTGCTATTGACGATACCGTACCAATAACGCTTAAGTTCACCCGCCAAAGCCCAATAGAGATGGACATCAGCTGCTTTGCCTTAGACGCAGCGGGCAAACTGATCAATGATGATTACATGGTGTTTTATAATCAGCCAACCTCACCGTGCGGGCAAATCAAGCTCACCCATTATGAATCGCAGCCAACAGCGAATAAAGGTATCCAAGCCGAGTTTGAAGTTAATTTATCCAAACTGGCGACTAATATAGACAGCTTGTTTTTTGTATTATCAGCCGACACGCCGCTGAATCAAATTCAATCGTTAGAGATTGGCATTTGGCAGCAGTCGCAAAAGGCGCAGGCGGAATATCAAGCAGCAGACTTTGCACAGCAGCAAGCCAGTATGTTGATGCAGCTGTATCGTAAGGGTGGCGTTTGGCGAGTATCCAACGTCGCGCAAGGCTTTAATGGTGGACTTGCCGCCATCGTGCAGCATTTCGGTGGTGATGTAGAAGAGAGCAGCTCGACAACAGCTGACGTAACCGTTACGCCAGTCCAAGCAAAACCGTCGTTAGAGAAGGTCATGCTAGACAAAGCGCCAAAACTGGTCAATCTGGCCAAAAAAGCCACGATATCGCTTGAGAAACGCCAATTACAGCAACTAACCGCAAAGGTAGCATTGGTGTTAGATGCCTCAGGATCAATGAACAGACAGTACAAAAAAGGCCGCGTGCAAGAGGTGGTCAATCGCATATTGCCATTGGCAGTGAACTTCGATGACGACCAAGCACTAGACTGCTGGGCGTTTGCCCGAGATCCGCAGTATTTGGGTGAGATTGGGCTGAGCAATTATGACGGTTTTATCAATAACGCTCATGGCGGCTGGCGCAAATGGGCACTTGGCCCGCGCATCAACAATGAAGCAGAGGTCATGAAAGCCGTGACGGAGTTTTATCAAAAAGATGGCTTAGATGTGCCTATCTACGTGCTATTTATCAGTGATGGCGGGGTGAATGACAATCGCGGTATCACGAGAGTCATGACGGAAGCGGCGAAACTGCCGATATTCTGGCAATTTGTGGGACTGGGTGGTCGCGGTTATGGCATTCTTAAGAAATTAGACGACATGACAGGGCGCGTAATTGATAATTGCGACTTTTTTGAACTTGACGATTTGGATGACATTAGCGAAGAAGCTTTGTATGAAAACATGCTAGAAGAGTTCCCAATGTGGCTCAAAGAAGCCAAGCAGCTTGGTATCGTGCAGCAATAATCTTGTCATTCTATTATCGTTGACTAAGTATGACTGGCTAATTATTACGAACTAAAAAACCGCAACAGCAAATGCTATGGCGGTTTTTTATTTTTCAAAATATCTTAACTTATAAAATATCTACAGCGCCCACAGCGATTGATACTGCTCATCAGTCAAGGTCACGATATCGATTTCAGCTAGCATCTCGCGCAATTCTTGCCATTTATCCGCATCAGGCTTGATAGGTGTGATCAATCTGCCCAGCGTATTATCAATGATAGCATCCATCAGCGTATCTGCCTCGGTCTTGCTATAGTCGTAATACATGCGGTGGGCAGTGGCTGGCTCGTTTTTACACAGCTCCGTCATCTGGTTGGTCACTTGGATAAAGGTATCTATCGCGTCCTTTTTCGCGCTATAGATCTCATCCGTCGTCAGAATCTCTAACGCCGAAAAGTTCGGATAAGGTGACAGATGCTGATCGATAAATTCAAAGTCCAACCCTTCATGAGTTGCCTCAACGCCTTCAAAGTTATAAAAGCACAGCCATGCACCATCTAGGCTTGGGTCTTCTTGTAGGTTTTTTATATGATAAAAGTCTTTTTGTACAAAGCTCACATTATCACGGCTGATACTAAAGCCATTTTTCTTGGCATAGCGCGCTAATATCTCAAAGCCAATACGATTGGTTTTTTCCTCAGTTGCAGGGGTACAGATGCGGATTGGCTGATTGTTTTTTAATTTATCCATGCTAGCGCGTTGCATCAATATGCCGCCATCGGTCTCAAAAAAGCAGCCCAGTGCACGTAGATTAGGCGCGTAATGTTCAAACAGATGGATAGGCTCATTGACATGCAGATCGATGCTCTGGTTCTGTAATTCGGCAAAGCCATCATAGTGGTCATCTGGCTCGATAATGGTGATATCGAGCCCTGCTTGCTCATATGCGCCCGTAGTCACACCAGCGATAAAGGGCAGGTGATCAGGGTTTAAAAACCATTCGAGGGTCAGAGTAAGTTTGGTAGTCGGCTGCATGGTTGTTTCCTTTTTAGGTATGGAAAACAATCAGACTGATACTATTAAAGTAAAACAAGAAAGGCCAAATAAGAAAAGTGAGGTCGCAATGCTAACTGTCAGATGCTCGGCGTTTGATATAGGTATCACGAGTACATCATCTATAGACTGCTCTTATTTATAGACCTCTGAGGGTATGTCACGCTTGTTTCCTACGTCAGTGCTAACTGCTTCAGGTTCACGGGTGTGTCTCAGCGATGATATGGGCTGTGTCTACAGCATTAAATCAAAGCACCCCGACAAGATTGATTGGTATTGCATTGTTTCTGAGTAGTACTGCTGTTTTTGATCAGTACTGCGAATGGCTATTATCGATAGCTAATGCGTCATCATAGACGACTTACGAGACGTGATGCAAGCGTATCGGGAAAGACGATGGCAGGTGATGACTGGTGTTCGTTAACCGCTCTTTATGATAGCTGTTGTTTATCACGGCTTGTCGTAACTTTTTATAAGGGCTTTCAATCGACATGTTAATAAAAGACTGCAGTATTTATCATTGGTACTTACCCAATTACTAACCAAACACACCTATCAATAGCAAAAACCTTATATAAATAGTCTTGTGCGTAGACGGGCGATATTGCATGATTAGCCTTCTATACCGCTGCTTATATAATAGGCGTTACTCTAGACAATCGACATTTGGCATAACTGACAACTTACATGACCGACAACTTATATGACCGATAATAAAAAAGTGTTCTATTACCGACCTAAGACCGATCAATCCAATAGCCCAATGCTGCGTTGGACCTTTGTGACGCTTGGTTGGTTGTTTTTTATCTTAGGTATTATCGGTATATTGTTGCCAGTGATGCCCACCGCGCCTTTTATCCTGTTAGCAGCAGGCTGCTGGGCGCGTAGTTCTCGACGCTTTCATTTTTGGCTAATTAATCATAAATATTTTGGTAAATTCGTCCGTGATTGGGAAGAAAATCATGCCGTTCCGCTTTATGCCAAGTGTTTAGCGACGGTTATGATGGCAGCATCGACAATTATGTTATTTTATCGTTTGCCTGCCGATATGATGTGGATGGCATGGGCGGTAGCCGCTGTCTGTAGTGGGGTAGCGATATATTTGTTCCATTTACCAAATGCCTAAATCCGTTGCAGTTTGCGCCAAAATCAGCCAATAAACGGCTCTGGTTACACGAAACATGAGATAAGACTTGCGATACTGGGATGTACCCCTTATAATACGCCCAAGCTTAAGAGCAGTTCTGCACCAAATCATTACCTCGTAGTATTAGTTATAATCCTTCGTTTTAATATTTATCGTTCAGTAGCTATTTGCAAGCGTTACCGGTCACTAGACCATTAATAAATTTAAAAGTAGGATTATACTATGTCAGACGTTCAAAAAGGTACAGTTAAGTGGTTCAACGAAGCTAAAGGCTTTGGTTTTATCGCTCCAGAAACTGGCGCAGACGTTTTTGCTCATTACAGCGAAATCACTGGTTCAGGTTTCAAAACTTTGGCTGAAGGCCAAGAAGTTGAGTTCACTGTAACTCAAGGCCAAAAAGGCCCACAAGCACATAACATCGTTGCTATCTAATTTGTCTTTATAGACAGATAGATGAATAGATGTAGAAAAGCGAACCTTCGGGTTCGTTTTTTTTCGTCTGCGATTTAATATTTAAGATATGAGTACTTAAGCGAGTAGAAGTCTTATTTGAAAGGTTTTAACTAATCATATTAGACCGCGACCAATGCAAAAAGGCCTCCGACTATAGATAGTTGGAGGCCTTTTATATTATATGATGAAGTAAAAAGCTAAGAATGAACAGTCAGATTATTACATAAAGCTAATGCCAATATTGATCAGACCGCCGCCCAGTATCAACCAACCAAACATAATAGCACCCAAGATAAGCGGTCTAACGCCAGCTTGCTTGATCGCACTTAGATGCGTGGTCAAACCTAATGCAAACATGGCCATCGTAAGTAGCACATCGTCCAACATAACCATACTGCGTACGATACTCTCAGACATCGGCACCCAAGTATGTATCAACACAATGCCGATAAAGATAAACGCAAACCATGGCACTTTGACTTGTTTGACACGAGTCATAAATGACGCTGTCTCGTCTTTATTATCTTCTTCTACAGCTGCACTATCTACGGTGCGATCTTTGGTTAGCGCAAACGATAACACAAGCAGGAAAGGCGCGAGCATCATGACGCGTATCATCTTGGTCACGACTGCGGTATCGCCAATCTCAGTATTGATTGCATTACCTGCGACTACGACTTGCGCCACTTCATGAACGGTTGAGCCAGTGTACATGCCGTACTGCTGGGCGCTGAGCCAAGGCTGTAACCAACCAAGATGATATAAAAAAGGATACAGCAGCATTGCGATAGTGCCAAACACCACCACAGTTGCCACGGCGATAGTGACTTTATGAGCTTGCGCGTTGACGACTGGCTCTGCAGCAATAACGGCAGCAGCACCGCAAATACTTGCCCCTGAGCCAATCAAGATAACCGTTTCTTTATCGACTTTTAACCATCTAGTACCTAACCAATAGGTCAGCATGAAGGTTGACGTCAGTACCAGTGCGTCAGTCATAATCGCTGGCATACCGACGCTCGCAACTTGTGTCATGGTCAGCTTAAACCCATAAAATATAATCGCAAGTCGCAGTATCTGACCTTTTGCAAAGCAAACGCCGCCGTTTAAACGTTCAGTGAATTTGGGATAGACGGTATTGCCCAAGATCATGCCTAGCAAAATCGCTAGCGTTAAAGAGGATAGTCCAACGATACGTCCGTTTGACCATACATCCAGACTACTGTCCAACCATAAGCAAAATAAACTACCGATTAGAACAACTACCAATCCCGCCAAGTGACGGTGATTAGGGGTATAGTTATGAACGGAGTTGCTGACTGATTGGACGAGTGTGTGCATGATGCGGCATCCTATTACTTATATTAAGATAAGCATAAGCTTATGAATAGACAGTATATGCCCGCTACATTTATAATAAAAACAGATTAATAAGATATAAACTATCGATTTTTTAGGTTAAAGTTTATGATAGAAGTCGATGTACCGCGCATAAGCATCAAAAAAGACAAACGTCACGAATAAAACAGCGCAAAAACTGGCATAAGGCAATATCAATATTATGAAAAAATCTGTGCAGACAGTGCCAAAGATTACGCTTAAGCAGCTTGCTGTTTTTGTCAGTATTTATCAGACAGGCAGCACCAGTCGCGCCAGTGAGGAGCTGCATTTATCACAATCAGCAGTCAGCAGCGCATTGACAGAGCTAGAGTCTAGACTACAGATGCCGCTATTTGAGCGCGTCGGTCGCAGGCTTAATCAACACCCTAATGCCCATCCTATTTATATACAGGCACAGGCTATCTTGGGTCAGTCGCTCACGCTTGAGCATTATCATCAGTATCAAGCAGGGCAGATTCATATCGGTGCCAGCACCACTATTGGCAATTACGTGCTGCCATCTTTACTTGGTAAGCTATATGAAGCGCTGCCCGATGCCAATGTCGATATGTATATTGCCAATACTCAAGAGGTAGTTAGCGAGGTTGAGCAACTAAATATCGATATCGCGCTGGTAGAAGGAATGCCGCGTCCGGTAGATATGAAAGTTATTGAGCAGCGTGAATGGCGTACCGATACGCTAATGATATTTGCCAAGCGTGATAGCAAGTGGCTAAAGGGTATAGCTACCTATAGCCAAGATAAGGACTGCTATCAGCTGAGCATTAATCAGCTAGCGCAGTTGCCGTTACTGGTGCGCGAGGCAGGGTCAGGCACACGGCAGATTATCGATGAGCAATTGCTTAAGTATCTACCTAATGCAGAAGTGGTGAAGGCGATACATCAATCAGAGGCCATCAAGCACATGGTGAATGCAGATATTGGTCTTGGTTGTCTATCACAGCATGTAATTGAGACAGAACTGGCGACAGGTGAGCTAGTACAAGTGAACGTGGCGGGAATTGATCTATCGCGTACATGGTGGCTAGTCTGGCATAAAGCCCGTCACCAAAGCCCCATTTGGCAAACCTTTATAGATATTATTCAACAGAGTTAAACGATGACTCTAAAAACTATTAGCCATAAAAAAGCGCAGCGTTAAAAGTTACGCTGCGCTTTTTTTGAGACATGCTTTAGATAATATAAGACAATCAAAGCATATTGTTATGCTGAAACAGGTTTGTCCAGTCGCACCACAAAGCTGTCGCAAGGTACATTGGGCAAGATATTATCCGCAGTTGCCCCACTGATCCATGCAGCGATACCGGTACGCTTATGACGACCGATGACCAATAGATCGACATCGTGTTTATGACAGTAGCTGACGATACCTTCACTGCTAGAAATGGCAGTTGTGACTTCCGACGTTGCTGCATTTAGCTGATTGCGTTCAAGGAATTGTGCCAGCTTTGCACGCGCTTCTTGGCAGCGTTCATCATCAATCTCATCGTATAGGCTAGAGGCAGGCACCAGCTCATAGCCAAAGCCAACCATGGTGTCTTTGACAATATGCAAAACAGATAGCTTAGAGCCTGGACGGTTTTCGACGATGCGCTTGGCCTTTTGGGCGACTATATCTGCATCAGAGAGTAAGTCGGTGACCAATAAAATATGTTCGTAACTCATAGCGTCTTCCTCATGTCAGATAGTATTTACTATATCACTACTCTAGGGCGCTGTTAAGTAAAGCTTGTCGTCTTTAGCAGCGGATTGGAGCAATGCCAATTATTCCAAGACAGGCTGATCAAGCTTCACCACTAAACTGTCGCAAGGGACATTTGGCAAGATACTATCGGCAGTGGCTCCTACCAACCAAGCAGCGATACCATGGCGCTCATGACGTCCAATGATAAGTAAATCGACGTCTTTTTCACGGCAGTAATTAATGATACCTTTACTATTAGAGATGGCAGCGGTGACCTCAGAGTTGATCGCTTCCAGCTCATTACGTGCCAAAAATTGCGCTAATTTAGCCCGTGCTTCTTGCCACTTTTCACTATCGACATCACCTGAGAGACTAGAGGATGGCACGAGTTCATAACCGAAGCGCACCATGTCATCCTTGACTATATGCAAGACAGACAGTCTGGCTTCAGGAGAGCCTGCGAGAATACGCTTGGCTTTTAGCGCCACTTTGTCCGCATCAGACAGCAAGTCAGTGACCAGTAAAACGTGTTGGTAGCTCATAAAGTACTCCACTCCTGTTAATAGTTAACTTTATAGTAGCAGCGCAGGCTGTCTTTGTTAAGTGATAAATCCATAATAAAATTGTGGATATTGATGAATTTGTAACTATAAGGGATTAATAGTTAAAGTTGATAGCCGCGTAGATTATGTGGTGGATTATTGCATGGCTGTTGCCTTGACTTATCCATGTCGCAGCCCCACTAATAGCGCTAAGCCAACTCTTTTTTAGCCAATTTATTACTCTATTTTCCCTGACAGTCAGGGCACTATACGCATAATAAGCGATAAGGATAACTATGACGGACACGCCATTTACTGCTGATTTAACCTTGCATCCAGCATTTGAGCTGATTGAGCATCGCCATATTGAGGCGCTATCGATGGATGTGCTGATCAGTCAGCATGTAAAAACAGGAGCGATGCATTATCATCTGGCACACCCAAGTGATGAAAATGCGTTTTTAGTCGGTTTTCGCACCCAGCCAATGGATTCAAAAGGCGAGGCGCATATCTTAGAGCACGTGGCATTGTGTGGTTCGAACAAGTTCCCAGTACGTGATCCGTTCTTTTCAATGATTAAACGTTCGTTAAATACGTTTATGAATGCGATGACCGCAGCTGATTGGACGGCCTATCCGTATGCGACGCAAAACAAAAACGACTATTTTAACTTGCTTGCTGTCTATCTGGATGCGTCGTTTTTCCCAAATATCCATCCGCTCGATTTTGCCCAAGAAGGCATCCGCGTAGAGCTTGACGAAAATGACAAACCACAGTTTAAAGGTATCGTCTTTAATGAAATGAAAGGCGCGATGAGTGGCGAGATTGATCAGCTATATCATACGGTTGCTCATCATCTGTTCCCAACGACGACCTATCATTATAATTCAGGTGGCGATCCTGCCGATATTCCTGACTTGACGCACACTGAGCTGACCGAGTTTCACCAGAGCCATTATCATCCGTCAAACAGTGTCATCATGAGTTTTGGTAATATCCCTGTTGCTGAGACGCAAGCGAAAATACACGAAGATGCTTTGATTCAATTTGAAGCAGGCAAAAAGCATGTATCGCGTCCAGAGCAACGTTTGTCTGCGCCAATCAGCGCGGTTGATACTTATACTGCTGACGAAGCCGGCCCAGATCAGACGCATCACGTGGTTGCTTGGTTACTACCATCGATTACCGATCCTAAGCAGCGTTTGGCATTGCGTCTATTAGAGGGCGTGCTGATTGAGCATGCAGGTTCGCCATTGCGTGCCTATCTTGACAGTCATCCGCTGGGTAAAGCGCCAAGTCCGCTATTGGGACTCGATGACAGTCATTATGAGATGGTCTTTTATACGGGACTGCGCGGTTCTAACCCTGAACATGCCGAAGCAGTAGAGCAGGGCATCATTGACTTGCTGACCGAAGTGGCCAATTCACCAGTTGATGATGAGACAATCGAAACCATTCTGCATCAGATTGAGATTGATCAGCGTCACATCGGCGGCGATAGCATTCCTTATGGTCTAAACCTTATGCTAGAGGGCTTTAGTACCGCTATTCATGATGGTAACCCTATCGACGTTTGGGAAGTGGATGAGCATCTACAATGGCTACGTGAGCAAGTCGTCGATCCGCAGTGGCTACCGAACTTGATTAAAACGCATTTATTGGACAATCAGCATCGTGTACGCGTAACGATGACCCCTGATAGCGAAAAAACAGCCCGTTTGGCAGCAGCTGAACAGACTCGTTTAGATACTATCGCGATGGATTTGACTGCTGATGACAAAGCTATTTTAAAGCAACAAGCTTTAGATTTGGCTGCACGTCAAGCTGCGCCAGATGATTTGAGCTTGTTGCCAAAAGTTGGTTTAGAAGACGTACCAACGGATATTAGCTTTAAAGAAGGCACGCAAAAGCAGGTGCGTTTGAGCGGGCAAGACAGCACGCTATTTGAGTATGAAGCTGGCACTAATGGCATTTATTACTATCAAGTGATTGTCCCACTCACTGAAGCAATTGGTAATGCGAGCGCAGATGCGCTACCAGTCAATGATGTGATCAATCATCCATTGTTGCCTATTTATTTAAGTCTATTGTCTGAGCTAGGTACTGACTCGCTTAGTGCTCATGAGATGCAGGCAAAACAGGCCGCGCATTCTTCTGGTGTGACCGCTCGTATTAGCCAACGTACCAATGTCGATGATAGCCAAGCGATTAGCAGCTACTTTGTCGTGGCAACGCGTGCGCTAAATCGTAAGCCTGAAGCAATTGATTTGCTCAAGGAAGTGATGGAGCACAGTATCTTCTCTGAGCATGACCGTATCAAAGAAATCTTGCAGCAGCGTCAAGCAGGTTGGCAATCAAACCTAGCAGGATCTGGTCATTCATACGCGATGCAAACGGCCAGTCGCGGTATGAGTCGCCAAGCGCAGTTGGAATATGTGCGCAGCGGTCTACCAGCATTGAACGCACTTAAAGATTTCTTGGCACATGCTAGTACAGATGATGCTCAATGGGATCAACTGGCTACGAGCTTGATGGATTTACATCAACGTCTGATCAGCTTGCCTAAGCATGCCGTTATTATCTGTGAAGCAGAGCAAACCGAACGTTTAAGCAGCTTAATCGTTGATAGCTGGACAGATAGCCAAGCAGCAAAGTCTGCTAGTAACTTAACGAACGCAGTAGCAAATATCCCAAGTGAGTTTGCAAACCTGCAATTAGATACTGCGTTAAATGGTGCGACTGATACAGTCAAAGCATTAGAAAATGGGGTAGCGCTTGATGTTGCAGATTTAGCATGGCTAGTACCAACCAACGTCTATCACAATGCCAGTGCTTATACTGTACCTGCTGCTGACCATCCTGATACCGCTGCACTCATGGTATTAGCGCCTTACTTACGTAACGGCTATTTGCACAGTGCGATTCGTGAGCGCGGCGGTGCCTACGGTGGCGGTGCAGGTTACGATGCCAATGCTTGTGCCTTTAAGTTCTTTAGCTATCGTGATCCACAGTGCGCTGAGACCTTTGCTCACTTTGACGCCAGTATCGAATGGCTATTAAACGAGCCACAAACCGATGAGCAATTAGAAGAAGCTATCCTAGGTATCATCTCAGGTATGGATAAACCGGGCTCTCCTGCAGGAGAAGCAATCAAAGCCTGCTTTGCAAATCTACATCATCGCGGTGTCGACTGGCAGCGTAAAATGCGTGCGTCGATATTGGCCGTCACGGTTGCTGATTTGCAGCGCGTTGCCAAGCAATATCTGCAAGGTCAAAAGCATGTACGTGCAGTGCTAGCGCCTTACGACAAAGAAGAGGCAGTAAAAGGTCTTGGCTTTGAGGTTTGTAGAATTAAGAGCTAAGACGATTAGGTTTGTTCTTGATTAAAAGTTAAGCACAAAAAAGCCAAGCATCATGCTTGGCTTTTTGCGGTTAGGTAATTGACTAATATCGCTTGATACTCAAATCTTTGCCAATTTTGTCTTGATGAATCGGGAACTCAGATAATTCACTGAACTGCTTGCGATCAGTAAAGTAGCTTTTTAAAGTACGGCGAATGGCTTCAAACGCCAGTGTATCCCATGGGATATCTTCTTCGCTAAACAGTGCACAGTCAAGACTTTCTGAGCCAATACCATACGCGCCATCTTTTAGATCGGCCAGATAGATAGAGTAGATCTGCCCAATATCTGGTAAGTCATAAATGCAGTATAGATGCGGATTCAGTACGATGGCATCAGCTTCTTCGTAGCTCTCGCGTGCTGCGCCTTCAGCCATGGTCTCGCCATTTTCCATAAAACCTGCAGGTATCGTCCATAGCCCATATTGTGGCTCAATGGCACGGCGGCAGAGTAGTACTCTATTTTCATGTACCACCAGCGAGCCACAGATAACTTTTGGGTTTTCGTAGTGGATATAGTGGCAATTGGGGCATACCAAACGCGGCATATTGTCCGTAGGTGGGATTTTTCGTTCTGCTTCATGACCGCATTGGAGGCAATAGCGCATATCAACTACCTTGTTATAAAAGTTATTGTGTATGATGTTTTTTATAGGTTATAAGACCTACATTCTGAAGTGCTGCTGTCATCGTTTCGAGATAAGTTAGACATAAGGACGGTGAGACAAGTACCACAAGCAGTAAACTGAGTGAACCTGACGATAAACCTAACTTAAACGTACCTGACTTATATAAGATCGACTATATAAGATATTACTCTAAAGAGCAGCTATCGTCTTAAGATAGCACATATTATCGACGGACAGAATCACGATAACAGTAACGCATCATTTCACAGATAGGCTGACTATTATTAGTTAATAGGGCCGTTATTGAGCATTGATAAGCAATGAATCAGTCACATAAATAACATGCAGCCACTATTATATTACGCTAGTCTAGTGAGTGTTCAGTAATTATTGATATCAAAGCCGCTGACAAGTCGCGTGGCCGAGAACAATAAATAGATTGCTGGTTTTATTTACTAGTCACGATTTTAATAATAGAAAATAAGAAAGATGCTGTTGATACCGCTTAGCAACGATAAAAATATAGGGCAATTATAATGTTACTCCCACCGGAGGCTGTAAGCTTCGATAACCTGTCAGTTGCTGTTCCAAGTTTTATTCGTCATCCTACACTCAGAAAACTGGCCGAGCGAGTGCAGCACGAGACATTGAACGCGCTGACGAGTCCAGCGATGTACGAGAGTGGCAACACCTCACAAAGTACGCGTATTTTGGACAGCTTATATCAGACACCCATTGCTGATGCATCGATATTGGTCGCGATTACTCATGAGCGCAGGCCTAAACTATTATTAACACGCCGTGCCGCCCATATGAATAGTCATGCGGGTGAAGTGTCTTGTGTGGGTGGTAAACATGATCGAGGCGATGGCAATAATGTCGTTACCGCATTGCGTGAAGCCTGTGAAGAAACAGCGCTACCGCCCAATAAAGTCCAGTTGCTTGGTCAGCTACCCATACAAACTTCAAAAAGTGGTATGAGCGTACGTCCAATCGTCGCGCTTATTGCCCCAGGTCTGGTACTCGTCCCTGAAGCGGGAGAGATATCACGTATCTTTTGGGCAGATTTAGAGTCGTTAGTCACTCAACCAACGGTAGAATATGAGATTGAGTATAAGATGCAAGAGCAAATGGCTACCATACTGACGCCGAGCTGGCAGGTCGATGGCGAGACAGTGTGGGGGCTAACAGGACGGGTAATTGCTAACCTATTAGAAACAGGGTTTGATCGACAGCTCGAATGGTATTACCGCGTAGAAAACAAACGCTGATAAATGTCATCTATTTATAATATAGTCGATGCAATTTAAAAGTAGTACAAGGCAACCGAGTGTAGATGTCTATGTGATACTTCAAACGAGGTTAACGCAGTAATGCTTTTATAGTGGAATGACTATGGTCATCTACTTATAATAATCATCGTTCTTTTTAAGCCACCAGTTCATATTGTCTTGGCGCTTGGCACGGAATGCTTCTAGCTTATGAGCAACGGACGCGTTATGCTGCCGTGCAGTATCGAGCGCAAAAAGAATCGGTACTGAAGACAATACACCAAAGCGTATCTTCGATTTTGGTAAGTCCAGCCCATCGCCTATATCATCACCGACCAAAGTCCGAGTGACACTTGCGTTGACCATTTCAACAAAACGTCCACGCCGATTGTCTTCACCCATCAGCTGATGCGGTAAATCATGCAATGCTTTTGCCAATGGCTGACCCATCTTAAAATCTAGCTGCTGTATCGATAGATAGGTATAGAGCCATTCCCAACACGCGGCCTCATCTTTTGGTAAACGATCTAGATCAACACCCATCCAATAACTGGCAAGATTCCATAGATGCAGGATACCTTCAGCTTCTTCTGTGCTAATACGTGCGCCTAACAATCTTAGACCGCGCATAATTAGTAACGAGAACTGTAAGTGGGTGGCAATCATATCGGTTTGATTGATAGGGATGCCCCAATAGTCAGTATTCCAACTACCGTCAGGGTTATGATGTTGCTCGGCGTTTGGTATCACGCCTGTAGCAGCATTGCCTTTACCTTTGAGTAAGCTTTGCCGTACCAAAGTATGTATCTGACGTACTTGGATCGATTGGCGCCAGCCCTCAGAGCCAATAGCTAATACTTGCTCAATAGGTTTATTCTGATTAACTGTGCTCATATTAGAGGAGGGGTGTTCAGACACAGCCAAGATATAAGCATAAGTACGCATCAGTCGCGGTAGTGCATCGTGCATCAGTGCACCCGTCTGAATGAGTGGTAGCGAAAGAGCAGGAATACTATAGCCGGCCATCAGAGCAACGTTACGCAGTAGCCAAATGAGCATCAATGGGTAGCGCCGATAGGCAACCGCGCCTATTTGAGCAAGTTTTGGGTCGAACCAGTCAGGATGGCTACTAAATTGCTCAGTGAGTGCACTAAACGATGGATTGTTTACAAGGTCCTTGTTTACAAGATAATTGCTTGCAGGGTTATTGTTTGGACTATCGCCAAGAATAGTATGTTGTAAGGGCTTTGCAAATTTTATGCTCTGTGCAGCTAACGCGTCTGCAAGCGGATCACCAATATCATAACCTGCTACTATCTCATCAAGTAGAGCAGGCGAGATCGTAAAGTTTTTTGGTAATAGATAACGTTTAATGCGTTTTAAAACCTGCAAATCACTATGGTCATTGATAGCAGTGGTACGTCCATGACGCTGATAAGCGTTCGATGATTGAGCATTCGATGATGGAAAGTCAGGTTTGTCAGTTGGAGTACTTGCCGTATTGATGATTTTCTTATCCATAGTTATCAAGTACCATTTTCAGAGTGAGGACAAGCCTTAGAACGTAAAACTTGCATTGCGATAGCTTCGCATCCCAGTCATTCGTAAAAATTACTGGATTGGTTCAATGAATCTAATTGCTGCTGTGTTGTTCGGATACGGCGTTTGGTATCACGAATCTCATCAGATAAAGATAGCAGCCGTGCACGGGCTTCTTTTTCATTAGCAAAATCTAGCATTTCACCATTTTCTAACTTATCGAATTCTGATTGGTAAGTATCTAAGAGGCGATTGTCTTTGTCTAACTGACTGTCTAAGGCGTAATAGTCTAGCCCTTTTTGATTAGCCGCTTGCAATGTATTGGCCATAGTGATCGGGCAAACGTTGTTTAATTGACGACCACGTCTGCCAAGGTTATAGGCATTATTGATGGTGCAGTATTGTTGCAGACCAAGTTTACGACCACGTTCCCATGCTTGATAGTCAGGTGCGACATTGGCTTTGGCACAGGCTTTTGTATGAGATGCTAAGCGGTCTGAATGATAACCTGCCACGCCATCGTTATAGCCGATAGCTTGCCAGTCACCGACGAGACATTCTTGCTTGGAGAGTGTTGCACAGCCTGCTAGCAGATAGACACTACCGAACACAGATAATCCTAATGCCAGTTGACGTACAGCATGGTATATAGGTCGGTACATGGTTAGCTCCGATAGCTGTGATAACTATAATAACTATGAACACAAATAAATGATGCTAGCAATCAATCACATTATGCAGACTTGTCATTAATTGCTAAGTCACTTATAAATATCTCGATAACGCATATATAAATAAAATAGAGCAGCTTATAAGTGGTGGTGTGTCTTAGCAGTACCACTATAAGCTACTCTACGTTTCATTAATGCGGGCGAGTCAAATCGACCGATGTACCGCTAGCATTGTCTTTTAAGCTCATTTTTAGCATGATGTAACCTGCGATACCAGAGACGATTGAACCCATAATAATACCCAAGCGCTCATCAAACATAGTGGTGTCGCCAGCGAACGCTAAGCCACCAATGAATAAACTCATGGTAAAACCAACACCGCACAATAGAGCTGCACCGTAGATTTGCTTATAGTCCATACCTTTTGGCATGGTTGAGATACCAAGCTTAAAGATTAGCCAGCACATAATCATGACGCCTAACTGCTTACCAATAAACAAACCAGCGGCGATACCTAGCGGCACTGAGTGGAATAACTCAGCAAAACCTGCGCCTTCGAGCGAGATACCCGAGTTAGCAAAAGCAAAGATTGGCAAAATACCAAAGGCGACGGTATTGTGCAGATCATGCTCTAGCTCTTCAAGCGGAGAGTGCTCAGGATCAGTGCGGTCGAACATCGGGATAAACAGTGCTAATACCACACCGGCCAATGTTGCATGGATACCAGACTTGAGTACGGCAATCCACATGATCAGACCAATGAGTAGATATGGCGTGATATTGGTGACGTTACGGCGATTAAGAACATATAAAAACGGCAAACATAAACCAGCTACTGCCAATGATTCTAACGACAACTCACTGGTGTAAAACAAAGCGATAATCAGAATCGCGCCAATGTCATCAAAAATAGCAATAGAGACCAAAAACACTTTTAGCGAGTTTGGTACGCGATTACCTAAGAGACTCAAAATACCGAGTGCAAAGGCAATATCTGTCGCAGCAGGAATGGCCCAGCCTTTCCAAAACTCAGGCTCATTGTAGTTAAAGAGCAGATAGACAATCGCCGGCATAATCATACCGCCGAGTGCAGCCCCTGCAGGCAGTATTATTTGCTTGACGTTGGACAGCTCACCGATGAGTACTTCACGCTTAAGCTCTAATCCAACCAAGAAAAAGAAAACCGCCATCAGACCATCGTTGATCCAGTGATGAGCGTCTTTGGCAATCGCAAACTCACCGATCTGAATGGCGACTGGTGCATGAATAAAACCTTCATACCAAACATTAAGAGGGGAGTTGGCAATGATCATTGCAGCAATGGCAGCCAATGCTAAGACGATACCGCCTGCTGCCTCAAATTCAAAAAATGCCTTAATCCTTCGTATTGCCATATCATCCTCATTCGCTAAATACAATTTACTAAATAACCTCAAATATCCATCAATGTCTGCGCTACCTATAATTTTGAGGTAGCAAATAGACAGAAACAGTTTCTCATACTCTTATCAATATAGACAACAAAATACGTTGAGCCAGTGCCAACGGTCTACTTTTTTATATTCACAATAGCAATATTATAAAGAGGATTTGACGAGCACAATAGTTGTAAGTCGTTACATCTTTTTAATAAGTCGCTATTTGGCTGAGCATATTCGGAACGTTATTAGACAAATTTAGCAGACTTTGTTACGTTTTTGGCTTTTTTTACGGTTTTATCTTTATAATGAGCAGCGCTGTGCGACGTGTCATTATTTCTTTTGCTAGCACTGGTAAGCTGTCAGCTTATCGATAACGACATTTTAGCCTTGTCTCAGAACTCCTTTTCTCTTCTTATCATATTTTGCAGGTCAGTGTCATGGACTTAACTTTCTCGTTAGAGATTATTTTAATGCTTACTGCGGTGGCCGCATTGGCAGGATTTATTGATGCTATCGCTGGCGGCGGCGGGTTATTGACTATCCCTGCCATGCTACTGGCCAACATCCCACCAGTATTGACGCTCGGTACCAACAAACTGCAAGCGGCATCAGGCGCCCTAGCGGCGTCTATTACTATGATTAGAAAAGGAGTCGTCAAACCGCAACGTATCAAAGTAGCTATCATCGCCGCTTTTATTGGTTCCGTTATCGGTACCATCGCTGTACAAATGTCACCACCTGACTTGCTTGAAAAGGTCATTCCATTTTTAATCGCGGCTATCGGTATCTATACATTATTTGCCCCTAGATTAGGTGAAGTAGAAGCTGCACCGCGCATCTCAGAGGGCAAATGGCAAAAAGTCGTGGCACCGTTGATTGGTTTTTATGATGGTTATATTGGTCCAGGTACTGGTATGTTTTTTGCGCTTGGCAATGTGGCATTACGTGGTCGTCAAATTATTGAAGCAACAGGTGCGGCAAAAGTATTGAACTTATCGACCAATATTGGCTCGTTAATTTTCTTCATTTTGGGTGGCAACGTACTGTGGAAAGTGGGGCTAGCGATGATGGTTGGACAAACCATCGGTGCCTATTTTGGCTCGCATATGGTGGTTAAAGGCGGTAGCAAATTGATTCGTCCAGTGATTGTACTGGTCTGTCTGGCGATGTTGACCAAGTACGTGTTTGGCTAATTAGCTATTGATAGAACCGTATCAATCATTATTAGTTACCGGTTATTGATCATAAAAAAACCTCAGCCAACTTGACTGAGGTTTTTATTTTATGCACTTCTATCTAGCAGGCGTGGGTTAGCGGCGACGATCAACATCATCGTATTCACTACCCATGATGCCATCACTAAAGACTTCAGAGAACTCACGCTCGTTGTCTTCATCGATATGACCATCAAATACGTCTTTTGCACCAGCATTAGGATCGTTGTAAATAGCCAGATCCATTTTGCCTTCTGATTTTGCCACGATAGTAGTAACAGCAGCATCACCACCGACGTTTACAGCAGTACGTAGCATATCAAGGATACGATCCACACCCAAGATTAGACCAATACCTTCGATTGGCAGACCCACTTGAGCAAATACCATAGACAGCATGATTAGACCAACACCAGGTACGCCAGCCGTACCAACAGACGCCAGTACTGACATCAAGATGACGGTTAAGTATTCAGTCACGCCCAAATCAATGCCGTAAATGTTGGCAATAAAGATGGTCGCAGTACCCTGCATGATAGCCGTACCATCCATATTGATGGTAGCACCAAAAGGAACAGTGAACGACGCAACTGAGTTGTTTACACCCATACGCTTGGTAACCGTACGCAAGGTAATAGGAATCGTCGCGTTTGAGCTAGAAGTACTAAAAGCAAAGATCTGTACTTCACGCATTTTTGCCAAGAACGTCTTGATAGACAGGCCTGAAGACACTTTAAGTACAATCATCATAGTGATAAAGAAATGGAAGGCCAATGAACCGACCAATACCGCAACATAACCTAGTAGTGACCAAATCAAGTCTAAACCGAGCTCTGCCATTGCTTTGGTTAATAGAGCAAATACACCATATGGTGCAAGGTTCATGATGATCGTGACCATCTTTAAGATAACTTCGTTGATCAGCTCTAGGCTCTGCACTAAGCCTTTGGCAGGTTTGCCTACCATCAAGATACTGACACCGATTAAAATAGCAAAGAAGATGATCGATAACATATCGCCATTTGCCATCGCGCTGATGGGGTTCGATGGGATAATGTTAGAGAACACATCAAGTAGAGGCGGCGCTGACGCAGCTTCAAACTCGGCTTCCGTTCCGATATTCATGCCTTTACCGATACCGAATAGCGAGCCAAGTCCAATCGCAGTCGCAATAGCGAGTGCAGTGGTTATCATATAAATAATGAACGTTTTGGTACCAATACGTCCAAGTAGGCGAATATCACCGATACCGCATACACCGCAAATCAGTGAGATAAGCACCAAAGGTACGACCAACATTTTTAGCGAGTTGACAAATAGTTTACCAACAATGGCAAGGAAGCCATTGGTGATATAAGTATTAACAAAGCCACCTTCGCCGTTCAATCCTGAGTAGTTTAGAAATAGGCCCAGTCCAATACCGAGCACCATGGCAACAATGATCTTGCCCGTCAGTCCCAAATTCTTCCACATAATTCATATCCTTTGTGTGCATAACAGCTTTATAGTAAGTGTTCATTAGCCAACATGATTGTACTTATCAGCCTTACTACAAAGCTTGTTATGACTATTAAGTTCCCGTGATTGTCGCTCGATGTCACATTTTCGTGGACAATATAAAAGAATAGCTAAGGGCACTGCAAGATTTTTTTCTGATTTTATTCTAAATGTACATGCCTCGTTACAACTATGTGCCCATAATATAGTCAATATTTATTCTAAACGGTTTGTTTCCCATATGAAACAAAATATTCATGAAAGTGTTTTTAGGGTAAGTGAATATGTCAAACTATTGATATTGAACCATTGATTTTAAATTATCGAGATGTAAAGAAAAGAATATGATTAATTAAGCTTGAAATTTCTAATAGACCAAAAAAAGCCAGACTATCGTTTATAGGTAGTCTGGCTAATAAAAAGTGAAAGTTTTACTATAAAATCTAATAATACTCAGTTTCTAATAGCAATATTAAAAACAGAATAGACCATTAAACCTTATCGTCTTCTTCGCGTGATAAGAGTGATTGGCGTTCTAAAGGTTTGATATCATTATCACTTACTTCAGTATTGATCTCGTCAGGTGGTGAAATATGACGATTATGATTGTTGCCCATACGCTCGTTAAGATGTGATTCAGCGTCACGATGGCGATGATCGAGTGCCTCTACTTCAGGCTCTGACTCTTCAAAATCCGTCTGCGAATTTACTTCTTTGACAGTATCTTGTTCACTGACCAACTCTACATCGCCATCACTTTCATAACCATGATTAGGATTAGCATCACCAGTATGATTGTCTGTGTTTGCAGGACTGTCTAGATCATTAATAGTTGGTTCGTTAGTGATGGCTAGCTCATCGACGACAGATGCATCGGTATCCACAGCGATACCGTTTTTACTCTGAGCTTGTCTTTTTAGCTGTGCGTAATCAGTCAGTTGGTGAACTGCATTTTCAAGCGCATGTGGATTGTCACGTTCTAGCGCTTCCGATAGATGCTTATCAAACGTATCGGTCAATAATGAATCAAAACGCATAGCGTTATATTGAATCAGCACTTCTGCTTCTTCTTCGGTAATGCCGCCATTTTGACTGGCGTGTACCACATGGTCTTCAAAGGTTAGACCTTCAAAGCTGTCTTGATGCTCTGCCTTTTTGAACTTCTGCCACAATGGTTCGATTTCGATTAAGGTCTGATAAGCATGTTCCATACGACCAGTTACATCGTCTGCATCGGTATTGTAATAAACCATGGTTTTTAGATAATCGCGGAACGGGTTGGCTGCAAAATCATCCATGAAAGTATCACCCAATTGGCGTTTTAGCTCATCGCTTGCTGGGGTAAAGATACGTCCACTTGGGAAAGTCACAAAGCTAACCACATTGGCTGCCATACGATTCGGGAAGTTAGCAAAGAATGACACGAAGGCTTCTTGAATCGTGTACAAGCTGTTTTGTAGCGCAACTTCAGCATGTAAGCGCTCAGACTCTGATTTACTACCATGCTCATAGAATTGCAAAATAGCAGTCGCAATAAATAGATGACTATGGATATCTGCTAAACGACCAGAGAGCATCTCTTTACGCTTTAAGTCTCCTGCTAGTAGTCCTAATGCCATATCAGCAGTTAGGGCAAAGCTCGCACTTAAACGGTTAATGTGTTTGTAATAGGGACGAGTAAAGCTATCAGCGAAACTCGGCGCCTTATCGCTACCGCCAATATAACCTGCGACAAAGGCTTTGGCGCCACGGTTAAACGTGTAGCCTAAATGTTTGAAGAAAAGGGTATCGAATTTTTCAGTGGCAGCCGCTTTGTCTTCGCTTTGTAGTAACTGAAGCTCGTCGAATAAATAAGGATGACAACGCATCGCACCTTGACCAAAGATCATGAGTGAGCGGGTCAAAATGTTGGCGCCTTCTACCGTGATAGAGACAGGAATCGCCTGATAAGGTGTCGCTAAGAAGTTCCGTGGCCCCATCTGTACAGCACGACCACCGACTACATCCATACCGTCGTTGACGACGCTACGCATGGTTTCAGTCGCATAGTATTTGGCCATGGCAGTCATGACAGATGGCGTGCCACCTTGGTTTAATCCGCAAGTGACTAAGTGACGGAACGCTTCTAACATATAAGTGTTACTCGCCATACGGCTAGTAGCGTCTTGTACACCTTCAAATTTACCTACTGATATCTTGAACTGTTCGCGAACTTTTGCGAATGCGCCGACAGATAGGTAAGTCATTTCACTGGCTGATGTCGACAGAGCGGGTAGAGAGATACCTCGACCAACGCCCAAGCACTCCATCAGCATACGCCAGCCGCGACCAGCATTCTCGACACCGCCAATAATATAATCTAGTGGGATAAAGACGTCTTTACCATCGACTGTACCATTCATAAATGGTGAGCCGATTGGATTGTGACGTGGCCCTGTTACCACACCTTCGTGGTTAGCTGGAACGAGGGCACAAGTAATACCGTAATCGGTCTTTTCAGGATTGCCAAGCAGACCTTCTGGATCATGCATTTTAAATGCTAAACCAACCACAGTGGCGACAGGTGCTAGGGTAATCCAACGCTTAGAAAAGTTCATGCGCAGGCCAAGCACTTGTTCGCCTTCGTGCATACCGTAACAGACCACACCTGTATCAGGAATCGCACCTGCATCAGAGCCTGCTTCGGGCCCAGTTAAACCAAAGCAAGGCACTTCATCACCTTTGGCAAGACCTGGTAACCAGCGCTGCTTTTGCTCGTCTGTACCATAATGCATCAATAGCTCACCAGGGCCGAGCGAGTTGGGAACCATACAGGTTACAGCGGCAGTCGGCGAGCGCGAAGCAATCTTGCTCATTACACGACTTTGCGCATAAGAGCTAAATTCTAAGCCGCCAAATTCTTTTGGAATGATTAAACCTAAGAAACCATTACTTTTGATAAATTGCCATGCCTCAGGTGATAGATTTTTATCTTTATGCTGGATTTGCCATTCATCAAGCATGGCACATAAGGTTCCTACTTCATTATCGATGAAACTCTGCTCTGCTTCCGAAAGCTGCGGATAAGGATAATTGGCAAAGGTATCCCAATTCGGCGCACCCATAAACAGCTCTTTTTCCCACCAACTAGTACCCGCATCAAGTGCTTCACGCTCCGTATCACTCATACTCGGCATCGCACCGCCCAGCGCCTTATAAACAGGTTTAGTGATTAACGATTGGCGAAGCGGTGCAATGAGTAAGACCAAGCACAGTAATGCCATTGGTATACCCAAAATGAGCGACCATGGGCTGATAATTGCGGTAACGATAACCGTAATCAGGGCGACGATGCTACCGGTGACCCGTGATAAGGACAACAAAAAGATGGCCAAGACCACGGCTAACTGAATGATGACTGCCAAAATAAACAAGCCAATTGCCATGACTATCTCCTTTAAAGCGCTGAATAAAAAATGCGAAAAGTACGTGAATGAAAGAGCTAACTATAATTGTTTTTCGTCTTGCCATTCACTGTCTTACAAGTAAATCGAATGATTTGTTAATCCATAAATGCTCGGTTTTACGTCTCTTAAGTACTAGTATTAACGGTCTAGTAAGTAATTGACAAATAAATGACAAGAATGGCTACTAATATGAAACAGTTGTCGATAACTATCAAGAGCCAAAATGCTACGCTCTGTCGATGATATGTATCAAACACAATTGTTTACAGGTTAGTTATATGTCTAGTCGAAACACGTAGCTAGCCATTATCGAAAACTAGCCAAATAGCTAGTTAAAAGGGGCAAGGCAGCTTTCGGCATAAGATAAAGTGTCGTTACGTCCGACGATGATGTGATCGACAAGCGAGATATCTAACAGGTCACAGGCTTTTTTTAGCTCATAGGTCAGTAAGTTATCTGCCGTCGATGGCTTGGCATCGGTATGAGGATGATTGTGGGCGATGATAAGTTGACTGGCAGCGTGGCTTAGTGCATGCCGCAGTACGTGCTTGATACAGACGGAACAAGATGAGATGCCACCAGTAAATAGTATCTCGAAGTTCAAAAGGTTGAGGGCATTATCCAGACAGAGTACCGCAAATACTTCACGGTGCTCGCCGCGCAACTGGGTACTAATATAGTCTTTGACTGCTTGTGAACGGCCGAGTGCTTGCCCAGTTTTGAGTTGACTGTCCAGATAGCGCGTACCCATCTCAAGTGAGGCTAATATTTGGGCGTACTTTGCAGGGCCCATACCATGACAGGCAAGAACCGTCTTTTGAGGGGCGGCTAATAGCTCGGCTAAGCTACCAAACTGATCAATCAAATGCCGCGCTAATTCAATCGCTGATTGAGACTGAGTACCCGTACGCAAAAATATGGCCAGTATCTCGGCGTCAGACAAATGAGCTGCACCAAATTTTAAAAGTTTTTCGCGTGGCCTGTCATCCTCATGCCAGTCTTTGATCGCCATGGTCACTCCTTGAAAATGGGTTGATACTTGTTATCTGAGATAGATACGGAAAATCTTACCCAATTTATCTCATAATTGTTACTATAAGCGCAATTTTATCTTTTCACTTTTTTGTTGATGCCACGCTTATGTCCAATATTGTGCTTGCTATTACTGGCGGTATCGCCGCTTATAAATCTGCTATATTTGCCCGCTTGTTAGTTAAGGCAGGCTTTGATGTGCGCGTTATCATGACGACAGGTGCACAAGCATTTATCACACCGCTGACTCTACAGGCGTTGACGGGTAACGAGGTGCACGTGTCGTTGCTCGATGAGCAGGCAGAGGCAGGCATGGGGCATATTGAGCTGGCCAAGTGGGCCGACTTAATCGTCATTGCACCTGCTTCAGCCAATACGCTTGCGCGTCTGGCCATGGGTATGGCTGATGATCTATTGACTACAGTGTGCCTTGCCACTACAGCGCCTGTCATTATTGCTCCTGCCATGAATCAGCAGATGTGGGCGCATCCAGCGGTCAATCTAAATGTGCAAACCTTGCGCGATATGAATTATCAGATTATCCAGCCAGCTAGCGGTGAGCAAGCGTGCGGTGATGTCGGAGCAGGGCGATTGCCTGAGCCTGAGCAGTTATTGGGTGAGGTTTTACTGTTCATAGCGATGAACACAACGCCGCAATTGCTGGCAGGCAAAAGAGTGGTCATTACCGCAGGTCCCACCGTAGAAGCGATTGATCCTGTACGTTATTTATCTAACCACTCTTCAGGAAAAATGGGCTTTGCATTGGCGCGCGCCTGTGTGGCTGCTGGTGCAGACGTTGTCTTAATCGCTGGTGGTAAAGTGGCATTGCCCACGCCGCTTAATGTCACACGGATCGATGTGCTGTCTGCTGAAGATATGCTGATAGCGGCGCAGCAATGTGTAGATGGCACGCATAGCGAGCTTCAATTGGTCTGTGAAGATGAGCATGACCATTCTCATGAGCATACGCACGATCATAGTCATTCCCATACTCACGAATACTATCATGGCGACTGTGGTTGCGGTGATGACGATGTAAGCGACCATGATCATAATGACAGTCATGACTTGCTACAGTCTTATGATAACAACCAATTTGTGAAAGCAGATATCTTTATTGCGACCGCAGCCGTGGCAGATTATCGTACGGAAGAAGCCGCACCGCAAAAAATTAAAAAGACACAAGATGCCATGACGCTCAGTCTGGTTAAAAATCCTGATATTCTAGCGACAATTTCTCTTGCGCATTCAGAGCTATTTGTCGTTGGTTTTGCAGCAGAGACGCAAGATGTTGAGCGTTATGCCCGTGGTAAATTGGTCGCAAAAGATTTAGATATGATTGCCTGTAATGATGTCTCACGTGCAGATATCGGTTTTGCTAGTGATGACAATGCGATGCAGGTGTTTTTCTCTGAGCGCTATGAGCGTGACGCGGTAACACTTGAGAAGACCAGTAAAGATAAAATTGCTGAGCAACTGGCTAGCATTATTGGTCAAGCAATCGGTCAACGTAAAGATAGTTAGAGCTACAGGCGCTAAATCTGATAGCTAGCATGTAGATAGTGTGTAGATACAGACGCTGAGCCTAAAATGGTGTGACCGATATGATGAATATAGCTGGTAACGATAGCACTCAGATGCTAGTGCTGACGATCATTTTTGCGCTTGCTTCACTGCTACATGGTATTAGCGGACTTGGCGCAACGCTAGTAACGACCACTGCGCTTGCTAGTATGTACCCATTGCAACACGCCATTGTGTTAGTGATTTTCCCCTCGCTAGTCGTTAATGTGATGACATGGCTAGTAGGCGGTGAACGCACCATTTGGCAAAACTTTATCTACTACGGCAGACGCTATTGGTTGCTTGCGCTTACTAGCCTATTGGGTAGCATTTTAGGTGCGAAACTATTGCTATGGGTTGATAGCGCTTATATTCTCTTATTGTTGGCCGCGGTCATTGCTTTCTACGTTGTGAGTAGCTTACTCGGCAAACAAATCCGTCTACCAAACACCAAGCCTATGTTAATTGCCGTTGGTTTTGGTGCAGGCGTGATTGGCGGCTCGACCAATGCAATGTCGACCATACTGATGATGTATTTATTGTCTGCCAGTGACGATAAAAACACCATCGCCAAAGTCGGTAACATGTGCTATTTCTTAGGAAAGATTGCTCAAATTATCGTGTTGCGTGAGCCTATCATGGCACTGAGTAGTGGTGAGTGGCAGCTGATTACTTTTTTGAGTGTGCTGTCTATAGTGACTCTTTTGGTTGGAATCCGTTTGCGTCGTTATTTACCGCAAGCGCGTTTTCGTCAGCTTATTTTATTGATTTTAATCGTGCTTGGAATACGCGTTGGTTGGCAAGGCATTACGGCATTGTTATAACTAGAGCATATGAGCCATTCCAACTCTGGAATCGTCTTCACCTTTCAGCGATATGTTATTAGACCAATTCTTCAAAAAATATCTGCTGCGCCAAACGAAAGGTATTGCAGTGCGCCTCGACCACATCTTCGATATCTTCTGAGTAGCCGCCACCCATCACGATAGCGACAGGGATATTTGCGGCTTTTGCTTGCTGCAGAACATATTCATCACGCGCCTTGCACCCTGCTTGTGTCAAACCAAGTTTGCCGAGCTTATCGGTAGCGAGCACGTCGACAGCAGACTGATAAAAAATCATATCTGGCGCAACTTCAGCGATTAAACGTGGCAGCGTATCTTCTAATATCTGTAAATACTCAGCATCGCTGGTATCATTGTCTAGCTCAATATCTAAGTCTGATACTTGCTTACGAAACGGGTAGTTCTTTGCCCCATGCATGCTAAAGACAAAAACGCGTGGCTCATCTGCCATGATACTGGCGTTGCCATTGCCTTGATGAACGTCCAAATCGATAACTAAAATCTTCTTTGCCTGTCCGCGATTTAGCAATAAGTTGCTAGCGATACAGACATCATTAAATACGCAAAAGCCTTCTCCATGACCAGCAAAAGAGTGATGGGTGCCGCCTGCAACATTCATAGCCACGCCATATTGCTGAGCATATAGCGCGCACTCATACGTTGCATGAGCAATATAACGACCGCGTTCTACCAACTGCGGCGTCATCTCAAATCCGATCGCACGAGCAGTCTTGCGCGGCAGTGTTTGAGTCTTAAGCTGATACCAGTACTCTGCGGTATGCGTGGTCAAAATCTCATCTTCGCTCAAGCGAGCAGGGGCAAAGAAGTTATCTTGGCTGATAGTGCCTTCTGCCAGTAGACGCTCAGGAATCAGAATGTACTTTTGCATGGGGAAGCGGTGCTTTTCTGGCACGGAATATCGAAAGACGTCAGAGTAGGCAATTTTTAGCATAAGATTTTAGCTTAGTATTGATGGTTTTTAGGATAGAAAAATAAAGAGATAAGTATCCGCTATCGTAGATTATGGCTTGATTGAAAAACCGGTTCATCGAATGAACTTAATTATCGAACAAACTGAACTATTGAACAAACTGAGTCGGCAAAAAGAATGTCCGCGCGTCTGACTGTTGACGTAGCTCTAACAGTAACGTCTGCATGTCTTCAGCAGGGTCTTGGTTATTAACCAAGTTGCCAAACAGCTCATTGGCGACCGTGGTCATCGCAACCACACTTTGCAATAAATGCTCAATGATCTCATTGTCGATCCCAACTGCTTCGACATCGATAGCGTTTTTGTAGCGTATTTCGCCATCGTTGACATCCATCTCTAGATTGCCGATTAGCATGTCATAGTTGATTTGGGTAATAAGTAGCATCGCGGCACTTTGATGACTTTCTGGTATCAGAAATGGCAGAATGCCATAAACTGCCAGCAGCTTATTTTTTTCTTGCACCCGAAACAGATAGCCACAGTTTATTTGCTTATGACGCATTCTTAAGGATAAATGATGTGATTTTTGGCTGTCGTTGGTTTTGGGTCGATAGTGCGTGTAGTGCCACTGCTTGTCATTGAAGTATTGTTTTAAGCAGTCGACGATAGGCGTGTCACTTTGGTTTTGAGATTCTGCATTTGCGCTCTCGGTTTTTAAGTTATCGGTTTTAAGTTGAGATGTATTTGCTTGCGCTTGATTGCTATCCTGTTCGCTGCCCTGATTCGTCTCTAACTCATGAGAGATATCAGGAATATCAGCTGATATATTTTTTGTATTATTAACCTCGCTGTCAGCAAGTGATGCAGGCCTTTGCTCGCTTGCAGCATCGACGACTGACTGCGGTGCGGAAGCAGTCAGTAACCGTTTTATTTTTTGCCACAAGCTGAGTTTATTGCGTTGACTCATAATAGTATGTTGACAAGTAAGGGTTATAAGTTAATCGTGACCGTGCGCCAAACCTTCTTTAATAGCAGGCTGTGCATAAAACGCTGCTAGCATCTCACGAATATGGGCCGTTAACCAAGGCGTCTCAAGAGCATCGTACACGATAGGCAGTAGTGTAGTGCTACATTGCTTCATGGCCGCTTCATCAATGTGCAAACTCGCCGCAATGGTCGCCATCGTGTCAGACTGATGATTGGCATACCAAGTGTCGATGCTTGCCGAGACTAAGCTGTGCAGATACGGTGACAGTCGCAGGCGGTTGTAGCTTTGTTGGATACTGGCTTCGATATGGTCAATGCTACTGTTACCGGGCTCGTCGCTTAAATAGGTTTGTAGCTCACTAATGGGTTGGTCTTTGATACGATCCCAACCCATGACCATCAGACGCGCAACCTCTTCATTTGATAAGTGTTCTTGGGCATTGGCTTCGGCTTTGCGCGTCAAATCTTTGATATTGCGATGCAGGTAGGTTTGCAGTTTTTCATCGAGGTTTCTGTTGGTCGCCTTTTCAAAAGAGCTGCGCCCAAGCTTCATCAATTTACCAACACCACCTGCTTTATCGAGCGTGCTTTCCATAAAGTCGTTGATAGCGTGATAGAGTGTTTGGGTCAATAAATCGGCAAAGGTTTCGTTACCGACCAGCGTATGAATCAATATGTTGCGCTGCTGCTCATGGCTACCGATATAGTTGGCCAGCGTTTCAACTTGAGCATCATCGACCAGCTCAGACAAAGGCACGTTGTCATTGACTGGATGATAAATAACAGTGTGCAAAATATCACGGATATCGGTACGCATCACCTCAGTCATCGGCTGATTTAACAGCCAGTCTTTCATCAGCTGCTGTAAATGATCACAGCTAATATATTTGCTTAAAGGCTGCGCACCAAACCATTGCCAAGCTTCCATCGCTAGTGGCTCAGCTTGCTCGTGCAACCACTGCTGTATAAAGTTGACTTGAGCATCAATCAAGCTATCTACTGTCAAACAGCTGGCTGATAGCTCTTTTGACAAGTTAGTGTCTGCGTTATCAGTCTCTGCAGCAGTATTAGGTTTTTGGCTATCTTGTGAAGTCGGCATAGGTTTTGAAGTCATATTTTAAAGTCGTATTTTTTTGAGGTCGTACTTTTTGAAGTCAGAGTAATCGACAATTTGTTATACTGTGTGTTTGTAGCGAGCATAGGGTATTATGCCACGAACATTGCCTGTGTTTGTGATGAATATTGATTGCTGCTTGATAAATAACCAGAGGTTTTGATGACGGTTTTGGATACGCCTTTACTTGCACTTGATGAGCTGACGGTTCAGCGCGGTGAGATACCGCTGTGCGAAGGAGTTGCGTTGCAGCTATCTACGGGTAGTATTTGCCATCTAATCGGGGCAAATGGGACGGGAAAGACTACGTTACTCATGCAATTGGCTGGATTGTTACCTGTTTTGTCAGGTAGAGTTATTTATCAAGGACAATCGTGCCTGCCTATCCAGCCCTTATATGTCTCACACCAGTTGGGCATCCATCCGAATCTGACAGTAGCACAAAACCTAACGTTTCTACTGAACTTATATGGTATTACTCCAAGCGCTGCTGATATTGATAATGCGCTCACATGGGTTGGGCTACAAGGGTTTGAAACGATCAGCTCAAGTCATCTGTCCGCTGGGCAAACGCGGCGCATCACGCTGGCACGATTGTACTTGTTAACTCCTGACGTGACACCGCTCTGGTTACTTGATGAGCCTTTCACGGCGCTAGATGTCGATATGGTGGCACGTATGGAAGAGCGGTTATGCGATTTTGCACAGGCTGGCGGGTCGATACTAATGACCAGTCATCAAGCAGTTGGTGTCGCCAATCAAGTGCTCGATTTGTCAGACTACATGGTATAAGTTTGATTGCTATCAGTACCATCAGTATATGTGCAAGGACAAATAATGACAGACAGTCCAATACAAGTAGGATCAGTAGCAGCCATGAATAAAAGTCCAAATGCTATTGTCGCAGTGCCTCGCAGTATCGGCTTCCTGCAGCTGTGGCGACGTGAATGGCAAGTCAAGCAGCAAGGAGCGGTACAATGGTTGTATCCATTAGTGCTGTTCTTAGTAATTATTACTTTGTTTCCACTAGCGGTCGGTAGTGAGCCTGCGCTATTGCAGCGTCTGGGCGTATCAGCAGTGTGGATTGCTGCGTTGCTGTCACTGGTAATGGGCGTTGATGGATTATTCAAGCCTGCGCTTGATAATGGTACGCTTGCGCAATTGGTCGTGGCCAAAGCGTCACTACCGCTATGGGTTCTTATTAGACTGGTCATTCATTGGATTTTTAGCAGTGGTATTGTGGCAGCGCTTAGCTTGCTTGCCGTGCCGTTATTTCAGCTCAGTTGGTTTGAAGCGTGGATATTGATGGCTTCTATCGTGACAGGTAGTCCAATGCTCCTAATGCTATCCGCGATTGCCAGTAGCTTGACGCTATCGTTAAAGAATGGGGCAGTATTAGTGCCTTTGATTGCTTTACCGATGCAGTTGCCAGTATTGATTTTTGCTACGGGTGCGGTTGATTTATTTGCCTCTGGGCTGAACGGTTTGCCTATTCTAGCCTTATTACTAGCAGGAAGTATTATTTCTGTCTTGGTTATGCCTTGGGTGATTGCTACAACTTTAAAAATGTCATGGCTTAATTAAACGATTTGATTGTTGCAATCCTAAAGTCCAGTTGTCGAAATTTGATTAGCTAAACCCAGTTATCTAAACCTAGCCATCTAAATCCAGTCATCGAAATTTAGTTATCTGCATCACATGTATTAACATCGTGGTGAAAACTGGCAATTTTGCTATAATAGTCAATTGAATACGTAAACAGCTCTTTGTAGATTCTATCCAGTGTTTAACGCCAGCAGGTGAGTTGATAGTGGTGCCTTTATAGACCGCATTCTTTATCGCCAGTAAGCTGTGTAATAGGTTTCTTCCCATGCCCAACCTGAATAACGTCTCATCCCCTAGCTTGTGGCAGCGCATTTGGCAGGGTTTCTTGACCACTGTGGGTACCAAGCAGTTTTTTCGTATCTTTAGCCCTTGGGTCAAGTGGTTAGCGATACTAGCCAGTCTCTGTTTGCTCATTGGTAGCGTATGGGGCCTTGCTTTTGCGCCGCCTGATTATCTTCAGGGCAATAGCTATCGCATTATCTTTATCCATGTTCCAGCGGCCAGTCTTGCCATTTCTATCTATTTTTCCCTTGCGGTCTTGGGGGTAATTTATTTGGTATGGAAGATTAAGACGGCCAGTCTGGTCGCGCAGGCACTTGCCCCAATGGGGTTTTTACTGTGTGTCATCAGTTTGCTTACAGGCTCTATCTGGGCGAAACCAACATGGGGTACTTACTGGGTATGGGATGCACGCCTTACGTCAATGCTAATATTGGCGTTTTTGTACGCGGGCGTGATGGCACTGTTTGCCGCTTTTGAGCATACGGCCAATCGCGGTAAAGCGGCTGCTATTTTATCTATCGTGGGCGCAGTGAATCTGCCTATTATTAAGTATTCAGTAGAGTGGTGGAATACTTTGCATCAAGGCGCGACTTTTAGTTTGACTGCCGCACCGAAGATGTCGGCAGATATGTGGATGCCTTTGCTGCTGATGATTATTGGCAGCTATTTACTGGTTGGGACATTAGCGATTTATCGTACCAACACGCTGATTTTATACCGTGATCAAGGCAAAGCGTGGGTTAAAGAATACATTCGTGGTCAACACAAATAACGGCTAGGAAAATACTATGCAGCCTTACTTTTATAGCGTATCTGAGTTTTTCGCCATGGGTAAGCATGGGGTTTTTGTATGGTCGTGCTGGGCGATAACGATCGGCGTGATGTTGGCATTTATTATCTATAGCCGCAGACAACGACAGTCACTTATCAAACAGCTGACTATTCAGCAAGCGCGTCAAGCCCAGCGAACCACCAAAACCTCAACGCCTGTGATCAAACAAGCTGAATAAAAATCATCTTAATATCAGGGTTTTAGCGTAAGAATCCGTATCCTTACACTGACAAAAATATGACCTTATAGGCAGTGATGAGGCTTATTGATTTGTCTGAAAAATGCTACCATATAGCGATTAGAAGAGTACGATTAGAAAGACATTTTTAGAACGTTTTTCTAATGGTGGTTTCTTCAAACTTTTCTGTTTTATAGATTGATTATGGATCCTAAAACAGTGACTCATTAATGGGGTAGTGGTATGAATGCAGTTCGTCGGAAAAAACTGACGTGGGTTATGTTTACGCTGGCAGGTGCGGCAGTAGCAGTTATGTTGGTTATCTATGCCATCGGGCAGCAAACTGACTACTACTTTGATGCAACCGCTATTGCCCAAGGCGAAGCGCCTCAGGACAAACGTATTCGTGCTGGTGGTATGGTGGTTGCCGGTAGTGTGCAGCGTGCAGCAGACAATCCATTAAATGTTGAGTTTGCGATTACTGATTTTCAATCAACTGTGCCCGTGACTTACCAAGGTATTCTGCCAGATTTATTTGCTGAAAACTCAGGCGTCGTTGCTACGGGTAAAATGCAGGGCGATACTTTCGTCGCTGGTGAAGTACTGGCTAAGCATGACGAAAACTATATGCCACCAGAAGTTGCCAAATCTATGAAAGAAAACAATCGCAGCGGAGCGATACCTACTTCTGAACAGTATAATCCTGCTGAAAAGATTCACGAGACTGAAACGCTACAACAGTAATGATTGTGAATTTTCATACCATATAAAAAAGCCACCGATTATCGGTGGCTTTTTATTTTGCTGCGTTTAGCTAATCAGTTAATCGTACTTATTAACCCTGTTAGTCATCCCATACTGGGCTATAGTCAGGGTGCTCAATTTTACGACCGTCAGAGCTGGCTAAGTTACCGATTTTTTCTAACTCATCTGTACTCAACTCAACTTTGATGGCATCTAGATTGCCTTGCAAGTGATCAGGGTTAGACGTTTTTGGAATAGCCACACGATGCTTGTCTGATAAGATCCACGCTAGTGAAATTTGTGCTGGTGTTACATTGTGCTTATCTGCAATCTCTTTAATTACTTCGTTATCAAATACATCACCACGCGCTAATGGTGAGTAGGCTTCTAGTAGAATATGATGATTATTCAAAAAGGTCTGCAATGTGTTTTGCTTAATGAACGGATGAAACTCTACTTGGTTCACGACGATAGGTACATCAGCATATTTCTTGGCCTCAATAATATTAGCAATATTGAAGTTTGAAACACCAATATGACGCGTCACGCCTTGCTTTTGGAGTTCACACAGCGCAGGAATGGTCTCAGATAATGGCACGCGGTCATCAGGCCAGTGCAATAGCAATAGATCGACATAATCTGTACCCAAATCTTCCAAAGAACGTTTCGCTGCTGCGACCAGTTTTTCTGGTTCAAACTTCATATCATCTGGAAAAATCTTGGTAGTTAAAAAGAACTTATCGCGAGCCACGCCTGACTGTCTGATACCTTCGCCAACTTCTTTTTCATTGCCATAAGCTTGAGCGGTATCGATATGCTCATACCCCATTTCTAACGCTTTTTTGACCACATCCACGCAATCTTGTCCAGTTGACTGCCAAGTACCTAGCCCTAGGATTGGGATATTTGCTTGTCCAGCGGTACGAATATTATAGTTTTTAGCGCTCATATTATTATCCTTGTTATGTGTATCTTATAATTTTCATTAGTTTTAAATGTCATCAATAGTATGGTCTAACGAGTAAATTACTATTGAGCCCGTCCACTATAAGAAAAACCAAGGACAAGTGGAAGAGTGAGTGACGGTTTCCTACAAAGGGCAAACAGGCTGTAACGTGATTTTTGATAGTTATTTGATAGTTATTTAATGCACAGTTAGTCTTTTGATAACGGTATTGGAAGACAGCACTCCCAAAATTAAAGACAAAAAAAACGCCCATCACTCTAAGTGATGGGCGTTTCTATTAATCATAACACCTAAAAAGCTAGGTGTTTTTGATTTAAAGTCTTACTGAGCAGCAGCTTCTGTAGTTTCTGGAGCGTCAGCGTTTTCAGTTTTAGCAGCAGTGTCCATATGTGCGCTGTGGTCAGTACCCCAGATTTTTGGGTACTTGTAGCCAGGGAACGTTTCATGAGCATACTTTTTGAAAGCTTCTGAATTATAAGCGTTGGTCACATCTTCAACCCATTTCTTACCAGTATCAGCAGATTTGATCGCTGACCAGTTTACATAAGCAAAGCTTGGCTCTTGGAACAATGCTTCGGTCAATTTGATACCAGAGTCAGTAGCATAGTTACCATTGATAACCGCGAAGTCAACTTCATCACGCGCGCGTGGTAATTGAGCCGCTTCTAGTTCAACGATTTCGATATCGTATTTGCTGTTGTCAGCGATATCAGCTTTTGATGCTGTCAATGGATCGATATCGTCTTTTAGTTTAATCCAACCCAAATCATCCATCATGACCAATGCACGAGCAAAGTTACTTGGATCGTTAGGCGCAGAAACACTCATGCCTTTGAATGCAGCATCAAGGCTGGTCTTTTTACCTGAGTAGATACCAAGTGGTGCAGTTGGTACTTGGAATACTTCAACGAGATCAAGATTGTTCTCTGTTTTGAAGGTATCAAGATATGGCTTATGCTGGAAGATATTGATGTCTAAGTCGCCTTCAGCCAATGCAAGGTTAGGACGCACATAGTCAGTAAATGCAATTAGCTCAACTTCATAACCTTGTGCCTCAAGTGTACCTTTTACTTGGTTACGAACCATATCAGCAAAATCACCTTCAGTCGTACCGATAACAATTTTGGTGTGTTCAGGATCGATATCGCTAGCGGCAGTTTCTGCAGTGGCACCTTCGGTTACTGGCTCTTTAGTCGCTTCTGGCGCTGATGAATTGCTGCAACCGACTAAGACTAGACCTGATACACCAACAGCGGCAAATGCGGTAGCTAACTGACGGCTGATATCTGTTAATTTCATAATATGTCCTTAATAATGAATGGGGTTGAGTAAAACGTTTATCGTCTGAACATTAAAAAAGCAACATTATAAATAGTAATGCTGCTTTTGTTGTAAGAGCTGAGATAAGGGTTGAGTGTTGCCAAAAATAAACCTAGTCGCTCGTAAAGTCAAGTATTCTCTAAAGCGGTTTAACGTTTGTCTAAACGATTGGCGAGCCAGTTACCAGAGGCTTGAATCGAGACGACCATGATTGATAATACAATCACGATAAAAATCATTACCTCGGTTTGATAGCGATAATAGCCGTAACGAATGGCTAGATCACCCAAACCGCCACCACCGATCATACCAGCGGCAGCTGAATAAGAGAGCAAGCTGATACAAAGAATAGTGACTGACAATACTAAACCTGAGCGTGCTTCATTAAGTAATACTTTAATAATGGTAAAAGGTCGTGCACCCATTGATTCGGTTGCTTCGATAATACCGCGCGGCACTTCACGTAAATTTTGCTCGACCAAACGCGCAAAATAAAACGAACCAGCGATAGCAAGTACCAATGATGCAGCAATTGGTCCGATACCCGTACCAACGATGGCCTTGGTAAACGGACTCATCGCAATCATCAAAATCACGAAAGGGAAGGCACGCATAAAGTTGGTAATACCGCCAAGCACACCGTACAACGTCTTGTTTTGCAAAAACTGTCGATCACTAGACAAAAACAAGAATACGCCAAACAGTCCACCGATGACGATTGCGACTGTGGTTGAAATACCGAGCATCACAAACGTATCAATAAACGCGCTCACGATCTCTTTGCGTAAAACAAGTAACTTGTCTATAGAGGCGGATAATTCAGTACCAGTTAACATATCTATTTCTCCTGCCTCATTAGTCCTCGACGACTAGGCCTTTGCCAATCGGGGTGGTTGCTTGAATCAGACCGTCTCGCACATCCGCAACTTCTAATAGTTGTCCTTGATGCAATAACGCTGCGCGATCACAAAGTCTACGAATAACACTCATCTCATGAGTCACAATGACGATAGTCACGCCAAGTTGCTCATTGATATCGCGCAGACAAGTCAGCAAACTACGGGTCGTTGCAGGGTCAAGCGCACTGGTTGGCTCATCGGCCAACAATACTTTTGGACTAGGGGCAATCGCGCGAGCAATACCCACACGCTGTTTTTGTCCACCTGACAACTGCGCAGGATAATGACCAGCACGATCGGTCAAATCAACAATCGCAAGACAATCCATAACGCGCTTATGAATGTCGCGACTTGGATAACCAGAGATTTTTAAGTTAAATGCCACGTTGTCAAAGACCGTTTGATTAGACATCAGATTAAACTGCTGAAAAATCATACCGATATTATGACGAGCAATACGCAGCTCACTGGCAGACAGCGTGGTTAGGTCAGTACCATCTATCACGACTTGACCCGAATCTGGACGCTCAAGCATGTTAATTAGGCGCAATAAGGTAGATTTACCTGCCCCTGAATAACCCATTAGACCAAAGATTTCGCCTTGTTTGATAGTCAGAGATGTCGGCTCAACAGCGGTAAACCAATGTGGCTTGCCGTCTTTGTCTTTGATTGATCGGTCGCTTAAAAAACTTTTGGTCACATCGTTTAAGACAATCATGTCATTCATGGAGGGCTCAAAATTTAATAAATTTTTTAATGGTCAAAAACCCGTCATCAGGCCTCTTTCAATATGTAAGAAGCTTGTCAAAACGACAACAGTCAATAACCGTATAATAAGGGGCGGTAATATAGCATATTATCAGGCACTTTGGATATGCACATACGTGTCCGGCTTATGATTAATAGCTATTAAGAATAAGCAGTTAAAATGCTAAGTATGAAGGTGACAGTGTGATAGCTATCTATATAATGATGGGGATTGATTACTCGTGATAGTTGTAATGAGGGTCATGATGAATTGGGATGGTTACCAAAAATCTAGTATGACCATTTAGCGTATCTGTAATAATGCGCCCTTGATGAGCGGTAACGATTTGTGAGACTAACGATAACCCTAATCCAGAGCCTTTGTTTTTTTGCTGTAAACGTACAAATGGGCTAAAGACTTCTTCCCGCTTGCCTTCAGGGATACCAGTGCCTTCGTCGATTACAGCCAGCACGGCATATTTTGGCAGTGGACGTTCGGGTTCAGTTTTGGCTTTCTTCATATGCTTAGCAAATAAGCCTTCTTTACGCACGACTGCGCTTGAGTTCTCATTATTTGAGCTATTAGATTTGGCATCATCTTTCGTATTGTTTGATCCGTTATTTTTAGTAGCGGTATCAGTAATAGATTTATCTGATTTTTGGGCACTGTTCTCGATGAGAGTGTCAGTATTCTCGCTTTCTACGTTACTTATAGAGCTTGTTGATGTTACTTCAGTCACGTTAGCATTGTTGGTATTATCGGAGTAGTTAGTAGGTTCAGTAGAATCTGGAACAGCTTTCCAAATAACTTTCTTAATTCTGTCAGTTAACTCACTGGTAAAGCTGTAATAGTCAGAAAGTAGTGATGATTCACTAGTAGTAGGTTGGGGTTTGCTAGCACTGTCTATCGAGCTTTCATCTGAAAGGCCGTTATCAATACTGACTTCACCATTGCTCTCGTTGTTCTCATTGCGAGTAGCTATGTCTTCACCGTTTTTATAGATAGTCGGCGTTGGTAGATCTGCTGTTGAGTCAGGCGTTTCTGATTTATTTTTATCAACTGAACTAGTAGCTTCGTGTTTAGCGGTTTGGTGCTCAATTACCTTGGCATCAGCGTTTTCTTCATAATCGTCGAAGTCTAAACTGTTGTAATCAATAAAGCTGCTGCATAGCACTGTTTGCAATAGATAGTCAGGCACAGTTCCAGCTTCTTCTATGCTCTGAACACCATATAGCAATACCGTAACAGGTGGCTTGCCATGTAGCATAGCGTTGGTAAGTAAGTTGCGAATCAAATGAGTCAACATTGATGATTGACCATCTATCACGATGTGTTCACCAATCAGCGTGGCTTCAGGATAGTGCTGACGTTCTTGATTTACCAAATCGTATAAATCTAAGTTTTCAACTTGTTGTAAGGCATGTCCCGCATCCAGACGGCTAACCAGTAATATGCTTTCTACTAAGTCATTAAGACCTGATAAGTCTCTATTGATCGCTTGTGCCCGTTTATCGAACTTTGCTTTGGTATCAGTTGGTAGTGCACCAGCCAACATATCCATCATTTCAATCTGTAGACGAATACGTGTAATCGGTGTGCGTAGCTCATGAGAGGCATGTGCCAGTAGCAAGTTATTGGCATCAATTAAGTGTTCAATTTTTTGTGCTGCTTGGTTGAATCCGCGTGCTAATGCAGCGATTTCATCATTACCACGCGCATTCACTCGCACAGTAAAATCACCGTCACCCAATTGAGTCATTTGTTGGCTCAACTGGTCAATTCGCCATGTCATCGTCCGTGCAATCAACCATAGTACACCTGCCATGATGAGTAGCAGTAGTAGCGTACCAGTGAACAAGTTCAAGGCTGCAGAAAGGACAGGTTTTTTAGGCGTGAGACGTGATTCATACAGTAAGGTATAACCCGTACTGCTATACACTTGGGCTTGCTTGGTAGGTGATGTATCTGCAAGTGATGGAAAAACGCGCGAGAACAAAGAAGGAGTAGGGGGAAGCTCTAGCGGTAGGTCACTATTGTCAGTTTGCATGAGCAGTCGACCTTCACTGTCATACAATCCCATTTTTGCTTGCAGTGATTCATCAAAAATATCGAAGCTTTTCTTAACGACAGCCAGCATAAAACGCGACTGCAAACGATTGTCTTTGCTGATAGAAATATTCAATTCATGCAAGAAGGGATCGATTTGCCCCAAGATCTGCGTGGCTAATATCTCTGAGCGAATACCAGCGTCTTTGTCATGAACAAGTTGGGTCAACAGCACCATTGCCACAGCAAATAAAGTAAGTGCCAGCATAACGCTGGCAAATAGTTTGGCAAATACGGAACGAAAACCCAATTGCTGCATTAAACGATCTCTATTATTAAACGCTTGTACCGACTCATGGTATAGAGTTTACACCATGAGTCAGCTAATTAGGCATCCTTTGTGATTACACCTGATCAGTAGCAAATTGATAGCCGACGCCGCGTACGGTAATAATACGTTTTGGCTGACGTGGATTGTCTTCGATCAAAGCACGTAGACGCGAAATGTGTACATCAATTGCACGGTCAATATTGTCTGAGCTGTCATCATTTGGCATCGCTTGCCAGAGTTGCTCACGATTCAACACCTTGCCAGAATGAGTGGCAAAGTAGTGTAACAACTGAAACTGATGCGTGGTTAGACGTACTGGTTGGTCATCGATAGTGACTTCATGACTATCAGGGAACACGCTTAAACGACCAAAGGTTAAGCTGTCTGATTGGCTATCGGCTTGATTTGGTTGCTCATGACGACGAATAACCGCACGAATACGAGCTAAAAGCTCACGTGGCTCAAAGGGCTTGGCGATATAATCGTCAGCACCCATCTCTAGCCCTAATACGCGATCAGTTGTATCGCCTTTTGCGGTCAGCATAATAATAGGTACTTTATTGGTCATATTGTTCTTGTTGCCACGAATCTTTTGACATACTTGCATACCGTCCATATCAGGTAGCATAAGATCCAATACAACCAAGTCAATATCGCGCTCTTTGGTGTCTAATAAGTCGAGACCTTCTTGACCAAGACCAGCATGATGCACATCATAATAGTTCATGGTCAAATAATCGCTGATCAGCTCAGCCAAATCTGGATCGTCTTCAATCAATAAAATCTGCTTACTCATGGGGCGTCCTCTAATTGTTATTGTGATTTATAAAAATATAACGTTTCTGGTAATAATGACTGTTGGTAATAATAAACAGTTAAACCTCAGCCTCTATGTTTTCAAATATACAGAATAGTGAATAATTAAATATGAGTCGTATTTCAATACTCGGATAATGCTATATATAGTAGGGTCATATTGCCTAATTATGCTGTTACAAAACAAGAGAAGCTTTGTTAATGTTTCTACGCAATGTAACTGTCAGCATAAGCTATTATGACACAATGACTTTTTTACCTTTAGAATCAACAGGTAAGTCCGCCAAACAAATCAAGCTATCATTGCTCACACCTGCTATCAAATACTGCTGCGTAGTAGGATCGTATTCAACTACTTCAATAGGTTGGCGCGTTAAACGCTGATCTTGACCGATTATCCAAACATTTGCAGTCAATGGTTGTAGCGGCATATAAGGAGGAGTTTGCAACTCTGTCAGATCAACATCATGTAGCGCGCGCTTAGGTACGATAGTACCAACATCTATTTGACCATAATTGACGCGCCCTGTAACTTTCATATTTGGCAGTAACTTATCACGACTTACTTCGTTGTCGATGACATTAACATAGACCAAGAGCTTTTTGGGCTGACTGGTCGATACCAGTTTGCTGACCTGTCCCGTAAACTTGTCTGAGACACCTTCGGCGGTAAAATTGACTGTCTGACCAACGGAAAGCTGTGGTTTTGCTTGTATAGGCAGGGTAGCCATAAAGTGCAGTTTGGTCTCGTCACTGATCTGTAGTAGAGACGTGCGCGCCGCTAACTGTTGTCCTGCATCAGCAGATAAGCTTTCTACTCGACCCGAAAAGCTGGCATGAATGGTAATCGAATTATACTGCATATCTTGTTTAGCAGTATTAACGTCTGCATTCTGACTAGTAGGGATGTTGCTATCAGTATCTATCGCAGATTTTGCTTCTAAATTTTTATCATTGTTAGTCTTTCTTACAACAGCGATATCTGTGTTTGGCGCAGCTTGTACGGAATTAAGCGTATCTTCTGAATTAGTTTTATTAATATCGTTTGATTCTACATTGCCTTGTTCAGGCTTTTTCAAATCTTCAGCTTTGCTAGCCGTGCCCGTACGTCTAAAGACGAGCAATGGCGTGCCTTTTTCTACCCATTGACCTTCACTAACCAGTGTCTCTTCTATACGAATGGGATGTACCGCAACAAATGTGGTCTGCTTGATAGGTTCGATATTACCTTGTAACCCGAGACTTGGCTGATACCTTGAAGGTTTGATACTCAAGATATGTTCAGGTGTCATGGTGACACTGTCGCTTGTGATGATAATTGGCGTGTCAGCGGTCTCTGCTTCAGTGTCAGTAACAGTCGGTTCATTTACAGGTGACGGCTGACAAGCAGCGATAAATAGTACGCTGAATAAATAAAAGATTTTTCTTAAATGTTTAGAAGCTGTCATAGCAGTCACCATTGTAATCGTCATATTATTATATAGTGAATTGTAACGCGGTGGAACGACTGTAAAATATTTACTAAGCTTAAGAAAGTTGATGATTCAAATACTAGGAAAAGTTGAAGTTATACCTTTAATAAATAAGAACAGTTATTTATGATACCAACGAGTTCGAACATAATTTTGCTAATCACTGGAAAAGCAATAATAACTATGCTAAAAAAAACACTATAAAATGCATTGATACATATTTATTACAAATGAAAATTATCCAGTAATATCATTGCCAGTTATATACAATACAAAAATATAATAACGCTACCTTCAATTCAAATTTCAATCTATTTATATGTTGGAAAATGGATTTATAGTTAATTGGAATCGTTGTTATATTTGACTTTTCTATTAGATATTCGCGGGGTAAGTTATCTTATTCAAGGCACTCAAATAACGCTAGATTTTGTAAGATTAATAATAATAAAGTGCGTATAGTACGCTATATTGATACCGCGATTAGTCAGTAGGCATCAATTGCAGAAGATTCGCTGTTATAACAAATTTCAACGCAGACAATGCAAATATAGGTACTTATATCGATCTGACAATAGATGATATAAAAGTTTAAAATAGCCAAGCAAATTTTGTATTACTAGACAGCGTTACGAACAAATAGTCGTTTACAGGACAATGAGAATGGAAAATAATTTTGAAGGTTTAAAAGTAATGGTAATTGATGATTCAAAGACCATTCGCCGTACTGCAGAAACTTTATTACAAAAAGCGGGCTGTGAAGTAGTGACCGCTATCGATGGTTTTGATGCGTTAGCAAAGATTGTAGATAACAATCCAGATATTATTTTTGTCGACATTATGATGCCACGTCTAGATGGATATCAGACTTGTGCACTGATAAAAAATAACCCTGATTATGCTAATAAACCGGTAATTATGTTGTCATCTAAAGATGGTTTATTTGATAAAGCACGTGGTCGTATTGTGGGTTCTGATGAGTATCTGACAAAGCCATTTAGTAAAGATGAACTTTTTGATGCTATTAATCAGTACCGTTAATCGAATAAATATAGACTTACAGGGAGTGATTGATATTATCGCTCCAGATTATTCAATACTGAATAATTATGATTAAAGAGTGGCTACCAGTAGATTTATAGGTGCTATTTTTAATCATTTTATCTGAACCATATATCAATATATCTTCATAGATATTTTAGAACATAAAGGAACCTCCTATGACTACCATTTTAGTCATTGACGACTCGCCATCAGAAATGGCGAAATTTCGCGATATGCTTGCCAAAAATAACTTTCAAGTGTTGGAAGCGACCAATGGTGAGCAGGGTTGCCAGATGGCAGCTGAACATTTACCAGATGTGATTTTGATGGATGTGGTCATGCCTGAAATGAATGGTTTTCAGGCCACGCGCAAGATTACTCGCGGTAAAACCACTGCTCATATCCCTGTCATCATGATCAGTACCAAAAACCAAGAAACAGATAGAGTTTGGGGCAAGCGTCAGGGCGCCAAAGAATATATGAACAAACCAGTTGATGAAAGTGGATTGGTCAATATGATTCGCAAAGTGATGGAGTAACTTGTGGCTTCTAGAGGATTTATCGAGCTTCTGCGTTTAGCAGATTTGGCACGCGCGCGCAAAAGCGGTCGCCGCGGTGGCCAAGAGTTTGATTGGCAAGGTGTGGTATTTGAAATTGGTGGGCAGCGCTTAGTTGCCCCTATGGGTCAGGTATCAGAGGTATTATCTATGCCAGAATATACTAGCCTACCTCTAGTAAAGCCATGGATGCTAGGTATTGCCAACATTCGTGGGCGACTCTTACCTTTAACGGATTTGTCGCATTTTTTGCAAGTCCCTAGTCGCTTGACACAAATGAGCCAACGGAAAGTTATCGTCATTGATTATGACAATAACTTTTCAGGACTGCTGGTTGATCAAGTACTTGGTATCGAACAGTTCACACAAGAACAGTATCGTCCAGAAGCCATAGATCTAGAGTCGCCGTTTGCGCCTTATAACCATGGCAAGTTTTTCAAAAATGACCAAGACTGGTATGTATTTATGCCAAGTTTGCTTGCGCAGGATACTCAGTATTCAGATGCTGCAATATAATTGTCGATAATAGAAGACCTGTCTGTTAAGTAACGACAGAGAAATAGCGACTGACATAATAGGGTTCGATGTCAGCATTTATACAGGCTTTGCTAATCATTGTTTAGATAACAATACGATTGTCAAAGTCAGCCACAATTAGACTTTGATGACTGTTTGAAAGGAAGACGCAAGATGAGTGATGTGATAAAAAAACCTGTAGCTGGTATGGCCAAAACATCAGCAGATGGCAAAAACGCTGATAGTACTTGGAAGCTATTGTTAGGATTTTTTGTTCTATTAAGTTTGGCTTGTCTGATTTGGCTAGTTAACTCGCTATCATCGGTAAGTCAGTATTTCGATAGTTTCAATCAATCCGTTATCTTGCCAGCGGCTGTATTTGCAATCGGCGCATTAGGGATTCTGTTTGCTTTGTACCAGCTACTGAAAAACCGTGGTGGATCAGAGCGATCGCTTATTGAAAAAGAAACCTTGCGTCGCCGCCAAGAAGCAGAAGCTGAGTCTGAGCGAGCGCGTCAAATCCAAGAAGAAAACGAACGTAACCAGATCGCTATTTTACGTCTACTTGATGAGTTGGGTGATTTGGCAGAAGGTGATTTGACCGTCAATGCGACTGTATCAGAAGACTTTACAGGGGCGATTGCTGATTCAGTCAACTTTGCGATTGACCAATTACGACAGTTGGTACTGGTTATTAACAGCACTGCTGACCGAGTATCGCAATCTTCAGAGCAAACGCAGATGAATGCTGTTGAACTGGCCGAAGCTTCTGAACACCAAGCACAAGAGATTGCTGGTGTATCAGCCGCTATTAATGAGATGACTGTCTCAATTGATCAGGTTTCAAACAACGCTGCAGAATCTGCAACGGTTGCCCAGCGTTCAGTTGCTATCTCTCACAATGGAGCAGAAGTTGTACAACGCTCTATTGAGGGTATGAACGTTATTCGTGATCAGATTCAAGAAACATCAAAACGTATTAAGCGTCTTGGTGAGTCTTCGCAAGAGATTGGTGATATCGTTGGACTAATTAACGATATTGCTGACCAGACCAACGTTTTGGCATTGAACGCCGCTATTCAGGCATCGATGGCAGGGGAAGCGGGCCGAGGCTTCGCAGTTGTTGCTGATGAAGTACAGCGTCTGGCTGAGCGTTCAGCTAATGCTACTAAGCAGATTGAAACATTGGTAAAAACCATTCAGGCTGATACCAACGAAGCGGTTATGTCAATGGAGTCAACAACTTCTGAAGTTGTACGCGGCGCACGCTTAGCAAAAGATGCGGGTGAAGCACTAGAAGAAGTACAGAGCGTTTCTAATACTTTGGCTGACTTGATTCAAAACATCTCAAACGCTGCATTACAGCAGGCTGAGTCTGCTGGACATATTTCTCATACCATGAATATCATTCAAGATATTACCTCGCAAACTTCTTCTGGAACGATGGCAACAGCCCGTTCTATTGGTGAGCTAAGTGAAATGGCAGCAGCACTACAGGAATCGGTAACGGGCTTTAAGGTATCGAACGACGACGAGCTAGTAGATTATGAAGTGTTAGATACGGAAGGCGCATTGAAAGAAAGCGTTTAGTGATTATTTATTCTTTTAGGACAAGATCGACAGCATTTGATTGTTCTGCGTATTGAATAAATTTGCTACTGTAAGAGTGATAAAAAGAAGCCGTAATTATAGTAGATGATTTATCTAGCTTAAATAACGTTAATTAGCTAAATCATCTGCTGAATACAGTTGATCTGACATTAGGTAATACTTTGATGAAAGTCGACAGTTTGGATGTGCAGCGATGGCAGAAGTATATAGAGCAAGAGACAGGATTTGTGCTACCAGACATACAGCTACAGTGGCTGGCTAATGCAATTGATTGTACGGCGATGTCGAATGGATTGAGCGTTCAGCAATTATGGTATCAACTATCGAAAAGTGATGAGTTGCGTCAGCAGTTGCTGGATAAAGTACTCATTCATGAGAGTCGCTTCTTTCGACATAGACCCTCTATCGACTTTGTCGCAAAGTATGCACTCCAGCATTATAAAGCAGACAATATTGAGAGTTTATTTCGTATTTGGAGTGTTGGCTGCGCAAGTGGACAAGAAGCTTGGTCACTGGCCATGAGCTTAGCTGCACAGAAATGTCAAGACTATGCAATATTAGGGACAGACATCAGCGAAGAGGCTATTAAAAGCGCACGGTTGGGGCAATATGATAGCAGGCAGCAATCTTTAATCCCGCAATCATGTCAGTCGTTTGTTCAGCCGCTGCCATCTAAGAATACATTAAACAGATTGAAGCCTAGCACATCAGAAGCGGCTAATAGTATGCAGGAGAATTGGCAGGTAGCACCTGTATTGCAGCCACATGTCAGTTTTTCTGTACATAATATTATTGAACAAAAACCACCCACTACGCATCTTCAGAATGTGATTATTTGCCAAAACATGCTGCTATATTTTCGTAAATTTGATCAGCGTGATATTTTGGCACGGTTGTCAGAGCAGTGCGCGTTAGAGGGATATATTATATTGGCTCCAGGTGAGGCGTTGTTCTGGCGTCCTTCAAATATGCGCCGCATTGCGCACCCACAGGTTAATGTGTGGCAAAAAATTAGTGCCTAAATTAGTGCATAGACGAGTTAGGATAAACCTATGAAAAACCAGCCCAATGACATCGTGACATTTCAGTGGTTGCTACCATTATTCAATCAGCAGTTAACACAGATATCTGACGGTTGGCAATTAGGTGAATCTAGCATCGACCATGAACAGCTGATATCAAGTTATCATCAGATTAGCGGTGCGCTCATCATACTTAAACTACCTTTATTAGCAGATGTTGCTAGTAAGTTGAGTCAACTTGCAGGATTAAGAAATTATGATGATTTTTCTATTAAAGAGCGTCGTATAGGTCAGTTCTCTCATCGATTGTTGCAACGAGAGATCAATCAGTATGCGCGTACAGGGATCTATCATATAGAGCTGATAAACAGGGCAGTTGATGAGCTGACCCAAGCTTTGTCTCAACGAGACATAGAAACTGACATTCCTGTAAAAATTAGTGATATTGAGCATGAATACACGAATGATCATGCGAATAACGAAAATATTATCAATAGTATTGAAGCGGCCGTACCAACAGAACAAGCTACTGCTAGCTTGACAAGTGAACAGTGTCAGCAGTTGCTACTCGTATGGCGTCAACAAGTACAGGCATTACTAATCACTAATACAAATCAGTCGTCAGCACTCAGTACCTTAGAAAAAGCTAGCCAGTATCTTAAGCAGACTACACAAGATAGTGGTTTACAAAGACTATGGTGTTTAACCGAATTACTGCTAAGCGATCTGGCCCAAAACGAGACACCACTTCCTGAGCGTTATGCTCCATTATTAGGTCAGCTTGATCAAGTTATAGAATCTTGTGCCCAATCAAATGAAGTACCTTCAACTATAGTTGTAAGATTGACCACCGCAATCTATGTCGAATTGAGTTATCTAGCGCACAGTAGCAAACGTACTCAGTCTATTTTGGATAAAGTATCTCAAAGTAGCACGACAGCGTCTCGTTTTTTACCGCAATTATTAACTCAGCTTGATGCGCTTATTTTCAAACTGGATGATCCAGATAGCTTAGTAGCTCCTTTACAACATATCAAAGAGCAGCTCAAAAACCGAGGCTGGACTTACTATGTGTCTCAGGTGGAATCAATCCTTGCAGATTTAAAACAGTCTCTCGTATCAGAAACAAGTTTTGCGCAAGAGCAGTGGCAAATTGAACGCAAGCTGCAAGAGTTATACAACGCTATTTATAGTACTGAGCAAACCATTTCTCTTAAGATTGGTGAGGCAACCTCTTTCGCTACTGTGCCTGAAGTGATAAATAGTAACGAGACAGAATTAAAAGGTAAACATGACTCTATTCCTACCGATGATGGCCTACGTGAGCTTCGAATTGCAGTAGAAGAGATAAAGCAAAACTTCAACGACTATATACAACACCAAGATATTGGGTTATTACCAGCGTCTACTGATTTTACCAGTATTGGTCAAGCCTTTGACGATATGGAATTGCCAGAAATTCGTCATACTATGGATGATATTGGTAGTTTATTTACACAGTTAACTACTCGTAATATTACTACCCCGAGCTGGAGTTTGGTGCAGGCGTTGGCTGAAAGTTTAACGTCTATTGAGCTATTACTTGATTATCTTGCGCAGCAGGTTTTCGACCAGCAGCTGCTCACTTTAGCAAACGAACATACGGCTAGAGCAACACAGCTTCTTGATACTGATATCAATTCACCAGAAATGCTTAACGAGACTGTACTCACTCAAGAGTCAGCTGCGACGAATGTTGTACGTTACGATGATAGTGGCGAGATCAGCCCTGTTATCAATATAGACGATGCAAATATAGTTGAACAAGATAATGTGAGTCTGTCCAACAGTATTGAAAGTGATGCACTAAAGCAGGCTCGTGAACACGTAAAGCCTGATAACTTTGAAACAGATGAAGATGTCCACGATATCTTTATCGAAGAAGTGACCGAAATTATCACTGATCTTGAAGATTTCCTTCCTATCTGGGCGCAAGACTCACAAGATCTAACCCCATTGACTGAAGTGCGTAGAGGTTTTCACACTCTAAAAGGCTCAGGTCGTATGGTTGGTGCCTTTAGTATCAGCGAGATAGCATGGTCAATCGAAAACCTACTCAATCGTTTACTAGATAAAACATTGCCAGTAACAGATGATGTGGTAAATCTAGTGGTTGATACCACAAAAATTCTACCAGCATTGGTAGCAGATTTTTCAGCCCAGCGACCACCAAGCTTTGATCCTGCGATTGCTATCTTACAAAGTAGTAATCTTATGAGCCAGCAGCCTGTAAACACTGGTCTGACGCTAACTGAACTTGCTCCTAAAGAGTTTATGTCAGATGATGCAGAATTAGAAAAATCGCTACTAGAAATTGATGATGTTGATACTGATTCTAATAACGATAGTACCGAGTTAGTCACTGACTCGAATAACAAGGAAGTGAATATCAACGAATATCTATCTACATTGGATATTCCAGAGAGTCTTGCACCTTTTATTAGAGAGACTAATCAACTACCAGCTGATGCCGACGATGCAGATCCTGATATCAAAGAGATATTCATAGAAGAGGCCAATGAAGTATTGGCAGAAATTGTGCCGTTGTATGAAAGCTGGCAGGAAAATTCGACCGATCTAGATGGATTAAAAGATATTCGTCGTGGTTTCCATACCTTGAAAGGTTCGGGCCGCATGGTAGGCGCTAACTATACAGCGGAACTGGCATGGTCTATAGAAAACATGCTCAACCGTGTTTTAGATAATAGTGTCGCTATCTCAGCTGATATGCGTCAGTTGATTACAGATGTACTGGCAGCTTATCCTGATATGCTCATAGCATTTGAACAGGGTACTCAAGATTATCCAGCTGTAGTTCCAGTGTGGATTGCGTGTGCTGATGCATATAGCAAGCAGCAGGGTAATGGATTTAGCTATGCTGCTTTGTTTGCACAGTCAGTAAGTAGTTCTATAGATGAGATGGAAGAAACAACGCCATGGTCTGATACGGCTGAGACTGGCAATGCTTATGATGACAACAGTAATGAAGCAATAGACTCTACCTTACAGACCTTTCATTCGGTCAATGAAAAAATGGCAGAGGCAGCGGTTGTTCTTACCCCTCAAACTGAAGAAGAAAAAGCATTTTGTAAGATCTTTATTGATGAAGCAGAAGAACTGCTTGATTGCATCGAACAGTTTGTCAAAGACAATAGAGAACAGCATCATATAGAAATCACAGATGAGATCGTACGCGCATTTCATACTTTGCGCGGCGCTTCGGGTTCTAGTGCTTTAGCCGCTATCAGCGAAGTTAGTGCGACCATCGAGCATAGCTTGGAATTATTACAACAACAAGATATAGGCATGAATGCTCAGCATCTAGCAGCATTAGCTCAGTCAGCCACATTAATAGATGGTTATCTAAATAACTATAAGCAAAATGTAGAGCAGCATGATGTATCAACAGAGGACGATGGGTCGCAGAGTCAGCATGATATAGCGTCATTGCAAGCTATGCTTGGTAAGCAATACGTGGCTAATGACACTACTGTCATGACCAATAAGAAACCGACGATAGAAGAGTTATTAGACAGTAATATTGATACGTTGCTCGATGCTGAGTGGGAATTAGATGATGCGTTGAATCATACTGAGATAGAGCATATTCAAGGTTATATAGAGCAGCAAGTTTCACAAATAGCTTCTCTTATGGAAAAAGCGCAAGCATTTCCAAAATTTGTCACAATTTTAGATGAGCTGGGTAATGCGTATCGTTATTTAAGTAATCATATCGATATAGCTAAAAATCAAGACATTCAAGCGATATTGCATGCAGGTCATGCTCAGCTGATAGGCTTGTTTGATGCCTTAGCTGGAAGTACCTCCTTAAAAATAGATAAACAAGTCATTGATGATCTACAGAGTATCTATCAAGAAAGTAATGACAATGAAGACGTTGGCTTCATCGTTAGAGCCGTTCCAGCAGCTGACCTACAATTTGAAACCATTGACACTGATATCGAGCTGTTAGAAATATTTTTAGAAGAAGCACAAGAGCTTGATACTGCACTAGATGAAAGCTTCAATAAATGGCGGGCCGATATCACCAATATCAATGCGCTGAAAGTTCTACAGCGTCATTTGCACACGATTAAAGGCGGTGCACGGATGGCCGGTATCCGTAGTATTGGTGATTTAACCCACGAAGCAGAAAGCGTCTATGAGTCGTTTGTAGAGAACCGAAGAGCGCCAACCGCGCAGTGGCTTGAAATCATGCAAATGGTGCAAGATACGATGTCACTACAAGTGATGCATATTGTGAGTCATAAGAAATCTTTCTTTACTCCAGAGCTCATTGAGCAGTTGCGCCAGCTTGAAAAAGCAAAAACGTTACCAGAGGTAATCGATCTAGTCATACCAGTGCCAAAAAATCATTTTGAACCTACAGAGCGTAGCATTGCTGCCAATGTTGTTGATAGTGATAATGAGGCATTGAGTACCCTAAGTCTGGATAGCATGATTAAGCAATCATGGGCCAATGGATTGCCTGATCCTGATATATTAGCGGTATTTTTAGAAGAAGCAGAAGAGCTTACCAATCGTAATAAGTATCTACACTTGTTCTTAAAAGATACGAGTAATACTACAGCGTTACAAGCGCTCCAACGTGACTTGCATACCATAAAGGGTGGCGCACGCATGGTCACTGCCTCTGGTATCGCTGACTTAGCTCACGAAATGGAGTCAGTCTATACAGATTTTGTTAGTAATCGACGTCCAGCCACCAAAAAAGCATTAGAGTTGCTGGTTGCAAGTCATGACTGGCTAGCTGATGCAGTATTTATTCTTCAACAACATGTTAATCCACCAACGCCTACGTTGTTGATTGAAGCGTTGGAGCAGTTTGGTAGAAACCCTGATAGCCTAAAAACGATACCTAAAGAGTCTCTACAAGCCCAGCGTGAAGCAATCTTGATTGCCAAAGAAAACCAAGATTCACAGTATCTTGCAAAAGATATCAGTGAAATGCCGTCTATGCTTAGAGATACTCATGAGGAAGATCAGAGCGCTAGTAGCAATGAGATGATTCGTATCTCAGGTGGTTTAATTGAGCACATGATTAACTTATCTGGTGAGTCAGCGATAAACCGTGCTCGTATCGATATGGGTATCAGTAGTTTAACAAACAGTATTGAAGAGATGGGTACGACAGTACAACGCTTGGCAGATCAGCTACGTCGTATGGAGATCGAGCTAGAAGCACAAATTTTGTCTCAGATAGATGAGGAACTCATCGATAATGAAGACTTTGACCCTCTAGAGATGGATCAATACTCATCTTTGAATCAGCTGTCTAAATCTTTAACAGAGTCGGCCTCAGATTTGGTTGATATTAATCATACATTATTAGAAAAGACACGTGATAGCGAAAGCCTGCTGCTACAGTTATCTCGTACCCAGACGGAACTGCAAGACGGTTTGATGAATTCACGTATGGTGCCATTCACGCGCTTGACACCACGTCTTGAACGTATCGTACGTCAAACAGCTAACGAGCTTAATAAGTCTGTTGAGCTGACCATCATTAATGCTGATGACGAGATGGATAGAACCATCCTAGAGCGCATTACGTCACCGCTTGAGCACATGTTACGTAATGCTGTCGACCATGGTATTGAAACTACATCGACCCGTCTAAAGTCAGGCAAAGAGCGCAGCGGCCGTATTACTCTTGAGGTACATCGTGAAGGTAGTGAGATCGTCATCCAATTAACAGATGATGGGCGAGGCATTGATGTTGAAGCGGTACGTAGCAAAGCCATCTCTCAGGGTCTAATTGATGCAGATGATAATAGTCTGTCAGACCTTGATATTATGCAATATATTTTCAACGCTGGATTGAGTACTAGTCAGCAAGTGACTCAGATTTCTGGACGCGGCGTTGGCATGGACGTTGTTATTAGTGAGATTCGCCAACTAGGTGGCTCAGTATCCGTCGTTTCAGAGTTGGGTAAAGGCTCAAGTTTTACGATGCGCCTACCATTGACGGTAGCCGTGTCTGACGCGTTGGTTGTTCGTGCTGCAGATCGCTACTACGCGATTCCACTGGTACAGATTGAGCGCGTGGTTCGAGTGAACCCAGAGAAGCTTTATGACTATTATCAATCAAATGATGCCACATTGAATTTTGAAGACACAGAGTATCGAGTACGCTATCTAAATGAAATTTTATCAGGTAATAAGTTAAACGAATTGGTTGTAAATACCAATACCAGCTTACCGCTTATCATTATTAAAAACCGTACTGGACAGAACATTGCTTTGCAAGTGGATCAGATTGCAGGTTCGCGCATAGAAGTTGTTGTCAAACCTTTAGGCCAACAATTATCAAATATTCCAGGAGTTTCAGCTGCTACTATCATGGGTGATGGCTCGGTCATGCTCATCTTAGATCTGATTGCTCTCATGCGTAATGCGCAATTGGTCAAAAACATTACGAAAGCCGTTGATGCCAAAAGAGGGCGCATAGAGTCCAAACCTACTATTCTAGTCGTCGATGACTCCGTGACGGTACGTAAAGTAACCTCACGCTTCTTAGAGCGTCAAGGATTCAATGTGGCAGTCGCTAAAGATGGTATTGATGCGATCGAGATACTGCAAGATGTAACTCCAGATATGATATTGCTTGATATCGAAATGCCTCGTATGGATGGTTTCGAAGTGGCGACTCAAGTCAGGCATAGCAATCGTCTAAAGCAAATTCCAATTATTATGATAACGTCACGTACTGGCGAAAAGCATCGTGAGCGGGCCCTAGAGATTGGCGTAAATGACTACATGGGCAAACCATTCCAAGAAAAAGAGCTGCTTGATAAAATGCAAAAATTACTAGGTGAAGGGGTTAGCCTGACTAATGAAGGATAATGCACGTGTTTTAGCACTGCGAAAAAAAAATAAAGACGATATTAAAGTGATGGTGGTGGCAGAAGACCACCGTCAACGCATGGCTTTTTCAGATACGGTACGTGGCTTCGGCTTTACGCTGGTCGGCTGTGTGTCACGAGCACAGTGGCAGGACACACACGCGCTGTCTCACGCAGCTATCGATATTTGGCTGATAGACAGTGATTATGATGACAGTGTGGCAATAGCGACGGTGGCATCCAAACCAGCAGCAGTACTGGTTGGCTTCAGTCAGGCTCCGTACCTAAACGAATCACAAGAATATGCAAAATGGCAGCGTAAGTTAAAGCGTAAATTTGCTCAACTGCTTGACTTGCCAATATTGGTAGATGCTCCAGCTTACAAGAGTGCTGATACTGACTGGCATTATGTCGTATTTTTGGGTGCTTCTATGGGTGGCCCTAGTGCGGTTAAAGAATTCTTAGATAATGTGCCAGCTACACTGCCAATTTGTATTTTATTGGCGCATCATTTCAATCAGGCCATGATTGGTACGTTGCCCCGCATACTTAACCGTCACAATGACTGGCGCTGTAAGATTATCGCTTCTTCACAGCGGCTACGTGCAGGAGAGTGTCTGATAGTTCCTATTGATAAGCAGGTTGTCTGTGATTCAACAGGTCGCGTGATACTATTGGATCAAGATTGGCACGGTGAATATAAGCCTGCAATTGGGCAGCTGCTCAAAAATACTAGTGATGTTCATGGTAGCGAGCTTATTAATATTATATTTTCAGGTATGGGTAATGATGGCTCTCAGTATCTAGACTTAATCCAAGACAATAACAGTCAATTATGGGCACAAGATCCGAGCTTGAGTGCATGTCCAAGTCAACCCCAGGCTATCATTGACTCAGGCTATTGCAATTTTGTTGGTAGCCCTACCGATTTAGCAAAAAAACTAACCGATTACATTGGTGAAAGGGCAGCTAGCCGTTCACATTAACTTATTGCGAGTGACGTATGACACAAATTTTGAAACATTCGTTTGAGGCTGTGAGTCTGTTAACTACCAACAACGGTATGCTTGACGTCACTATTGTTCCAGCCATTAACCAGCCGGACTGGATCATTCCAAGTAGCCTAATTTTGAGTGTGGATGAGTCCCAGCAGCAGGTTTCTAGATACGAATGGCAACAGCAAGATTTGGCTGTATTTCATTTGCTACTGCAAGATCAAACCCCAGACAAAATGGTTGTTTTGGAAGGTAATACGACTGATCACCGTTTTGCCTTACAGACGGCAGGTGATTTGCGTCAGCTACAAGCACGAATTTCTGAAGTGAAAGATGTAGAGACACCTGAACAATTTAGTGGTGTTAATATTGAAGGTAGGGAAGAGTATTTTGATAAAAATGACGTCTCATCCTACCTGTATCAAACAGTGATGATTGATGACGAAATCTACTTAGTGCCAGATTTGGATAAAATTGCCTATCACCTGATTGATTCGGATAGCTAGATTCTTATCGCTATTTAAGGTATTCTCCATTCTATAAATAGTAAGCCAGTAATGTTAATGACTTCATCTGTTGAAGAGCATTAGCTGGCTTATAAAACTGATTAGAGATAATTCCTGATAAAGGTAGTAGAGTCACTCATGAATAATGCCAACTCGAATGTATCAAAGTGGTCGGTTAGTAGCCGTATTTTTCATTGGATTAGTGCAGCCTTACTGTTAGCCACATGGATAATGATACTGCTATATGAGAATTTAGATAGCAATATGTTTATTGGATACCATAAAGCGTTCGGCGTGAGCTTATTATTCTGGATGATTGCTCGAGTCATCAACCGCGTTTTTACTAAGGCGCCACCACCGTTAGCTATGCCAAAATGGCAAATGCTCGTATCTCAGCTGTCACATTTTGCTCTCTATGCCATACTGATTGCTATGCCACTGGTTGGCTTATTGATGGCAGTATATGGCGGTCGACCAGTCGATATTTTTGGTATTTTTCAGATACCTGTATTCGTGACCCCAGATAGAAGTTTGGCTCGTTTTTACAATAACTTGCATACTGAGATTATCTGGCCAATGATTATTGGTTTTACGGTCTTGCATATAGCCGCCGCGCTATACCATCAGTTTGTCAAAAAAGACAATCTCATTGCCCGTATGAAATAATCTATAATCGATAAACATCAAAAAGCCCCAAGTATCAAACTTGGGGCTTTTTTTATTCATTGTAGAAATACGTACTGTTAGAATGCTATTTCTTATGCTCAGGTAAATTGATATTCATCTCTAACACATCTAAGCTGTCTTCAGAACGATGGTTAATATTGACATCATCAATCTGCACACCGTTAACGTATTTGTTCACAACTTCTAAGATTTCACGTTTCATTTTTTCGATACGATCAACCGTTAAGCGATTGTTCAATCTGTTTTCGCTAGCAACGATAACTTTTAAACGCTCAGTTGCTAAATTTGCACTACCTGCGTTACTGTTGTCGTCAGTACCAAATAGGCTACTCCAAAATCCTTTTTTCTTAGTCATCATTATCCCCCAAACCAGCGCTGTAATAGACTCTTTTTCTTCACGTCAATATGACGTAGTGGACGCTCTTCACCCAAGAAACGGGCGACAATGTCTTCATAACATTGACCAGCAACAGAGTCAGTATAATGGATAACTGGTTCGCCATGGTTGGACGCTTCGAGCACTGAATGGCTCTCGGGAACAACACCAAGTAGTGGAACTTTTAGGATATCGTTCGAGATAGTATCAATATCCATCATCTCATTGGCAGCCGCACGTTCAGGATTATAACGAGTGATAATCAAATGCTCGCGAACAGTCCCTTGGTTCTCTTCTACTTTTTTCGTCTGACTTTGCAGAATACCGATGATTCTATCTGAGTCACGCACTGAAGAGATCTCAGGGTTAGTGACAATAATAGCTTCGTCCGCATGGTACATCGCTAGCTGTGCACCGCGCTCAATACCAGCAGGTGAGTCACAGATGATATAGTCAAACTGTTTAGAGAGCTCAGCCATTACCTCTGATACCCCTTCGTCTGTCAATGCGTCTTTATCACGCGTCTGACTGGCGGGCAGGATATACAGGTTTTCAAGCTGTTTGTCTTTGACAAGTGCTTGCGACAAGCGCGCGTTTCCAGTGATGACATCTACGAAGTCATAAACAATTCTGTTTTCGCAACCCATGATTAAGTCTAGATTACGTAGACCTACATCAAAGTCGATAACAACCGTTTTATAGCCACGTAACGCCAAACCAGCGGCAAAAGAAGCACTTGTCGTGGTTTTACCCACACCGCCTTTACCTGAAGTGATTACAACTATCTTCGCCACAATGGCACACTCCTATGAATCAATGGGATATCTTTTATATAAATAGCAAAATTACATGTTATTTACCTAACATATATACACTATCTTCGAAGCTAGCCTAGCATAAATAAACAAAAATTTATAGCAGCTCGATACTAAAGCAGAAAAACAACCTATGTATCGCTCAATTAGCCTCTCTGCGTGGTATTAGTAGAGTCATAACTATGGTTTTTGGCTTGTCGAATAGAGCAGCTTAACTACCTTAGTTTTCTATAAAGTCACTTCACGGTGTATTATTTTTAATAGCGTTCTAAGCTTCATCCATTACGGTAAATACTAAGCCTTCGCCTTCTACAAATTTTACTTGCACCGACTTGTCGATGACATGCTCAGGTAAGTTGTCTCGTAAGCAGTAAGTTCCTGCTACTGATACCAGTGAAGGATTAAAGACTTGGCAGAATATACGGGCATCTTTGTCACCTGTTGCGCCTGCCACCAAACGCCCTTGTGCACGGCCATATACATGCAAGCTATTGTCAGTAATCGCTTCAGCGCCGCTATTGATACTACTGGTCAAGATCAAGTCGCCACCAACGTGATTGAGGCTTTGTCCTGAACGCAGCATTTGATCATAGATTAAGCTGGTAATATGCTGAGTGCTTACCAACGTCTCGGTGGGCATATTAGATAGTGTGGTTTCAGTAGCAGGTTCGCTCGTGGTAGAAGTATCAACGACGCTATTAGCATTAACTGCTTCGGCATTGTTATTCTCTGGTGATGGTTGGGTAGGGATAGGCGCTTTTTTACTTGGTAATATACGCTCAATACGCTTACCATCTGCTGGAAATATCGCTAAGCGCTGCTCACGTGCTTGCGCATCAAGCATACCTGTCACCACGCCAATAGGCTGTAACCCCCATGCCCATAACAGCTCTACCAATGCTGATAAATCCTGCTCAACGTCACTATCAATAAGGATAGGAATATTGCTCGATTTATTGCTGAGCGTTTCAGTTAGCTGAGCTTCTATAGCTGCTAGATCGCTTGTACTAAACTGTACGCGTGAAAACGTCAGCATCTTGCCATAGAAAGCTAGCGCTGGTGCAGTCTGGTTATCGTTAGCTGAAACTGTCATATACAAACCCTTAAAAATAATTCTGTCACGGTATTATGTCTCTTATTACGTCATGCTATTAGATAGCTAAACTATAGATTTAGCATATCTTGGTGCTTCCATTGCTGCACTTTTACTTGCGCTTCAAACGCGGTCAAACTGTCATCAATGATACTAGAAATTAAAGTATCTAGCGCTGTATTATTGGTATCTATTTGCGCAATACCGCTAGCAATTTCCATCATCAATATATCCAAGCGCTTAGGGTCTAAAAGTCGCTTGTTTAATGCGTTTACGACGTTCTCACCGATATTGTGGCCGACGTGATGTAGCTGTGATTCAATCAGACTGCCCGCGATAGGTATCATGCGTAGATAGCGGCGCAACTCAGGTGTATTGGCCAACCCTTCTTCAATAGCATTGCCCATTTCGCTCGCCAATATACTGCCGCCACCTGATGAGGCAGTCAGTTCCTGCAGCTTTGGTGCAAGCTCTGTACGCAATACAGATAATACGGCCGCTTCAATCTCATTTCGATTTTTTGCAATCGTCGACTCGATGAATGATTTATGCGTGTCTGAACTGGTTAGCTCTTGTCGAAAGTTTTGTATCGCTGTCAAAATAACGCGATCGGAGAGCTCTTCTAACAGTAGGTCAATGTAGAACTTGATTCGGTTGATCCACGTCTGGGGCAGTACTTGATAGCCAAGCTGATATAGACGTCGTCCAATAACGACCGCTCGCAGCAGTCGTAAAGCACGTAGCTGCGGAAAACAGCCTAATACTTCGTACCAATGAACGAATGGGAAAAAGAACCAGTGATAATAGACTTTTTGTTTAATGGCAATCGCCCAGCGCAATAGCAACTCAACGACCAAAAAGATAGTAAAAAAACCTCCAGCAGTGCGTAGAGGATCATGTAGAGTGCTCTGATACCAATTGAGCGCTTCACTAATGGTTAGCCATTCTGCAGCATTACTACTAAAATTGCTCATCAAAATAGCGTCGATACTGATCAATAGCAGATCAATACTGATGGCAATAATCATGACAATATCGTAAGTGAGCTTAAAGCGACTCGGCTTTGGATGATTCGGGTTTGGTGGCTCATCACTTATTGGATAAGGAGGCTGACTCAAAACAGATTCGGTAGCTAACGGCGAGCTAGTAGTAGAGGTGGGCACAGTCATACCTTATAAGTAATAAATGGCACAAAAAATGGGTCAGAATTCGATATTTACTACTATTTACTATTAAAGTAGACATCGAAAATCTATGCGTTCATGATTAGTCACATTATCAATGAATAAGGCTAAAAAACAACCCATCTTTGATTAAAATTTACTTATGATGCATGGCTGTTTTAACAGTAGGCATCATAAGTAAGATATGACTATGGTGACATTTGTACCCGTAACTTTATTGCCCTATAACTTTTTATCTCATTATCGATATTTACTACTTAGTACGCTTGCATAGACTGTACTTGGTATTTGATAAGATTTAACGGACAGCCAATTTAATATGGCTGCTCATGATTGTTAGGCATCTTGCGTTTTAGGATTGGTTTCAAAGTCTGCCAACATAGTGCTAATGCGTTCATCTTTTTGACGCCACACTTGTTCAACCCAGTCGAACATTTGAGCTTTTGTGTCTTCATCATTTTCGTAGCCACCTTGCTTGATACTTTCGAACAAGGCATCTGGTATGTCGATGTAGCGCAAGTCAACACCCAAGCGTTTAATATTGCCTTTCCAGAGGTCCCCGTAGCTTGGCACACCATCAGGATATACGATAGTCATATCTAGTATGCCATCGATATCTTCACCTAGTGCGCTGATAGCCAATGATAATCCGCCTGCACGAGGTTTTAATAAGTGAGTATAAGGCGATTTTTGCTGAGCTTGTTTGGCTTTGGTAAAACGAGTACCTTCCAAATAATTTAATAAGGTAAAAGGTTTGTCTTTTAGTAGGGCGCAGGCACGTTTGGCTTCTTCGATGTCTTTGCCTTTTAGCGCAGGGTTTTTGGCGATGGCTTCTTTTGAGTGTCGGCGCATCATTGGAAAATCTAAAAAGTAAAAAGCTTGACCAACGATAGGGATGTAAATCAGCTCAAACTTGGTAAAAAATCGCGTAAGTGGCAAACGTTTTTCGCCAATATACTGCACGATGCTGGTATCGACCCATGATTGGTGGTTGCTCACCAGTAGGTATTTACCATCAGTATGAATATCGTCCGGTAGATTGATACGCCAATCTTTGCGAGGCAACATGTTATCGATCAAGGCACTGTTGCTGCTTATCCAGTGAGTAGCAATTTTGATGATGGCTTTGTCTGCAATAGAGGCGCCAGTAATGACTTTACCGACGCCCATTAGCCATAAAGGAATACTACCACCGAAGCTGTTGGCGGCGATCACACCAGTAGCTGTTGCAAGCGACACAGCTTTACCCAGTTTAGGTGAACGTTTATGCATTTTTCGAATGGTAGATGTCAATCGCATGCTCAATCCTTTTCAGTCTATCTGATTAATAATAAGCAGTATGTCGCTGAATCTGTCCTAGTCAAGTCAGGAATATCATGAACGTAAAGCTTTAAATCATGACTATTCAAAGCCGACAAATTCAGCGATATAATTTTAGCAGAAACATGTTGTAGTGTACGGTTGTAAACGTGACTAGTGGTAGCAAGGCGCGAAAATTTGACCTATAAAATCATTGAAATATAACCTGCACTTCTCATACATAGGTATGACAAAATATTACACAGAGATAGGTTCTAGTTGCCATAATAATGGGGAATGTAGATAAGTACTTAAAAAAGATTAACGGACAATCTTTATAAAAAGCACGATTTTTTAAACTTAAGAGGAAATATTATGCGTAATACTTTAATGATTGCAGCAGTAGCATCAGGTCTAGCACTTAGCGGCTGTACAACAGATCCAAACACTGGACAACAGCGTCTAAATAAAGCTGCTTTAGGTGGTCTAGTTGGTGCAGCAGGTGGTGCAACTATTTCAAAAGCAACAGGCGGCGACAAGACTGGTCGTGATGCAGCTATCGGCGCAGCACTAGGTGCAGGTGTTGGTTACTACATGGAGCGTCAAGCTCGTCAGCTTGAGCAGCAAATGGCTGGCACAGGCGTAACTGTTGAGCAGAACCCAACCACTGGTAACATTGATTTGGTTATGCCAGGTAGCATCACGTTCTCATTTGATGATGCAACCCTTAGCTCATCATTCAAGCCAACGCTTGATAAGCTTGCTTCAACGATGAACCAGTACAACCAAAACACAATCACTATCGCTGGCCACACTGATAGCAAAGGTTCAGCATCTTATAACATGGGTCTGTCACGTGATCGTGCTTACTCAGTTGCTAACTACTTAACAGCTCGCGGTGTTGCTTCAAACCGTGTAAACGTTGTTGCTTACGGTGAGTCACGTCCAATCGCAGATAACAACACTGAATATGGCCGTGGTCAAAACCGCCGTGTTGAGCTAACAGTTAACGCACCACAGAGCGTAAACTAATCAATAGTTATATAACTAATAAATAGTTATATAACTATTGAGTATGTGCTAGATATTTGAGCACATATATTTCAAAAAGAGTCAGCAATATGCTGGCTCTTTTTTTGTGTTTTCAGTTTGAATAAAACAATGATTATTGATAGATATAGTTAATATTAAATTAAATATTGATAATGATTATCAATAACACTATAATTTGTCAGTGTTTGCTATTAATGCAATATTAAACGTCTTATCGTGCGCACTGAGAGTCAATGTGCATGGCTAAGATAGCCTGCTGTAACATGGCTTGATTATCAAAATAATTGAGGCTACTTAACCAAAACGAATTTTTTGCTATATTTCTTGAGGATATGTATGACGATTACCACAGTAACGAGCCGTAAGCTTTTACCAACTACTTTAGCTGTTGCACTTGCAGGATTGTTAATGGTGTCGGGCTGTACAAAGCAAGCCGATGAAGACACCAATGCTGCGACAGAGACGCAAACAGAAGTAGCAAACACAGAGACAGCTGATAATACAGAGATGACTGCTGCCGAAAAAGCACATATTGATAGATTGATTATCAGTTATGCAAATATGGCACACGCCGCTTATAAAGATTCGTTGGACACGGCCAAAGCGCTACAAACTGCGGTAGAAACATACGTGGCCACTCCAACACAAGAAAACCTTGATGCTGCAAAGGCTGCCTATAAAGCAGCACGCCAACCATATTCACAAACTGAGATTTTCCGTTTCGATGAAGGCTTTGTGACTGCCAATGATAAACGTGCTATCAACAGCATCGATAGCTGGGAAGGGCAGATCAATGCTTGGCCACTTGATGAAGCGCTGATTGATTATGTTGGTGACGACTATGAAGGCGAATATAACAGCCAAGAGAATATCATCAATAGCGACAGCATTACTGTGGGTAGTATCAAGCAAGATACCAGTACAATCACACCTGAGCTACTCGCAGAAATGAATGAAATCGGTGGTAGTGAAGCCAACGTAACGACTGGCTATCATGCGATTGAGTTTATGCTGTGGGGTCAAGACAACAACGGTGTGAAAGAAGGTGCAGGTAATCGCCCAGTCACTGACTATGCGACTGAAGCCGGACAGTGTACTAGTGGTGAGACCGTCAATGAGGATGCCAGTATCTGTGAGCGCCGTGGTGAATTCTTAACTGCTGCAACTCAACTATTGGTCGATGATTTGACCGCGATGGAAGCTCAGTGGCAGCCTGATACTGAAAATACCTTACGTAGTGATTTGATAGCGCGCAAATATGACAATGGTCTGCGCCAAATTATGTATCAAATGGGCAGTTTAGCATTAGGTGAGTTGGCTTCTGAGCGTATGCAGGTCGCTTTTGTTACTGGCTCTACTGAAGATGAGCACGAATGCTTTAGTGATTTGACTCATTTGAGCTATGCCAATAATGCGCGCGGTATCCAAAACGTCTTTAATGGTAGCTATACAACAGTCGCTGGTAAGACAGTGGGCGGCTACGGTATCAAAGATTATCTAACGGATAACGGCCATACAGAAGCTGCTGATAAATTGGCTGCTGAGTTCAACAAAGTAGAAGGCGCGTTTAACGTTATCGTTGAAAAAGGCGAAAAAGACGGCATCAAGATTGACCAGATGATTGCAACTGTCGGTCAAGCCAGCCAAGAAGGTGTCTCTGCTGAAGAACAAAACGTTCGCCGTGGATGGGTTGAAGCGGGTATCACTAGCTTACAAGAGCTGACGGCCAGTATCGAAAACGCTGCAAAAGCAGTTGGTATCGATAATCTAGACGCAGATGCAGGGTCACAGTTTTAAGAAAAATTTAAGCTAGCGGCCCTTATTTAAAATCTTTTCATTGGCTTTGCGACGTTTTATTAGTCGTTATAGGTCAGTAACCGCTGTTTATTGGATACTTAGATTAGATATAATACGTGCGTTGTCAGCCACCGTTGGCAACGCATTTTTACGAGCATTAAATGAGCCAATTGGCTGGTGTACCATTTCATTATATGTCGATAAGCAATGATTGTGACGACATATAATGAGATGGTATGACAAAATTTTAATGGTTCTACTCTAGCGCTAAGGCACTGAATTTCTATGAACGCCAATTATGTTAACCCTTCTGATTCTCCTCTTGCTACTCAAATCCTACGACATATACCTTCTAAGCTTGCGCTAATTATTGCCAGTGCAATGGCTATCAGTGCGTGTCAACCATCTGATAGCGTTTCTGACGACCCTTCAGAGCAGGCCTCAAATAATGAAAGTGGCAGTGAAAACAGTCAATCGCTGTCGTCCGAACACGCCAAAAATATAGAAGTACTAGCAGGCGTGCCAATGCAGCAATTGGTGAGCTTTGACCCTCAAGAGATTAAGCAGGGCGGTGACTCTGGTATTAGTATTAGCAGTGCTGAGAGCTACTCAAAGCCTTCATCGAATCTAGCAGCTTCTCGTAAAGGGTCGTTCTTTATTGGTAATGCGTTTTTCAAGCAGCCATGGGTCGTTGCACCTGCTAGTACTGATAGTCGTGATGGACTGGGCGCATTATTCAATGTGGCCGCTTGTCAGTCTTGTCATGTCAAAGACGGGCGAGGTCACGCGCCGATGACTGTCGATGACGATGCTGATAGTTTATTGATTCGTCTGTCTATGCCAGCGACGACCAATGAGCAACGTCAGCAGCTACAGGATTCGCTAATTGAAAAGGTAGCTCATCCTATGTATGGTGGCCAGCTACAAGATCGCGGTATTCAGGGCGTACCTGCTGAAGCAAGAATCGCAGTGCAGTGGACAGACAAACCAGTTACCTTTGCTGACGGGTATGTCGAGACACTACGTGCGCCAACGTTTAATTTGACCAAACCTGGTTACGGTGCTTTTGACGATGACATGATGGTATCGCCGCGTGTTGCGCTACCAATGATTGGGCTTGGGCTACTAGAGCAAATATCTGAAGATGACATTAAAAAACAAGCCAACGACAGTAATGATAGCGATATCAGTGGTAAGTTTAACTGGGTCATGGATCCACAAACGGGCAAGCGTGCGCTTGGACGATTTGGCTGGAAAGCGGGTCAAACCAAACTTATTACTCAGAACCAAAGTGCCTTTAACGAAGACATGGGTCTGACGTCCAACATCCGTCCTAACGAGTCCTGTATGCCAACGCAGACCGCTTGCCTAAAGGCAGCGACAGGTGCTGATGAGCAGGGCAATGGTAAATCACCCGTTGAAGTAAACGATGAGGTCGCGAAATTTGTAGAATTTTATACTCGCAATCTAGCAGTGCCGCATCGCCGTAATGCAGATGATAATATTGTGCTGGCTGGCAAAAAGCGTTTTTATGACATGGGTTGTCAAAGCTGTCATACGCCAAGATATCAGTTGCCAAAAACCGACGATGATCATCTTGAGCAGCATGGACAAGTGATTTATCCTTACACAGATTTGCTATTGCATGATATGGGCGATGATCTCGCTGATCGTACGATTGCTGGCAAACTACCACCAAAAGATGCCCAAGTTGAGTTTTTAGCCAACTCTTATGAATGGCGCACACCAGCACTTTGGGGCGTAGGGCTTGCGCAGACAGTTGATCCTCAAGCGACGTTTTTGCATGATGGCCGTGCCCGTACATTGATGGAAGCTGTTTTGTGGCATGGCGGAGAAGCCGAAAAGCAAAAGCAACAAGTATTGAAATTAGATAAACAAGGTCGCGCAGAGCTTAATGCGTTCCTAAAGTCGCTATAATAAAATCATTGTAATAAAGTCGCTATTATAAGACCAGTATAAAACGCTATAAATTACTACCTACAACATTACCGAGAAACCTATGAAAATAAACCACGCTTTGGCAATGGCGCTATCTGCATTGAGTGCTGGACTGCTGATCAGTTGTGTCAAACCTGCCGATGACAACAAAGCTGCAGATGTAGACAGCCAAAAAGTTGTGCAAGACAGTGCAGCTACTGACAGCTCAGTAGAAAACAGCAAAGAAAGTACTGAGCAAATCGTTGCAGTAGATATCAGCCCTGAGACTGCAAAAACGTATTTGACGCATGTGGCAGACGATATCGTGATTCCTGCGTATGCTGATGCAGCCAAGCAAAGCGATCTGTTGAACGAATTGGCGCAGAAACATTGTACCCAAGCGCCAGTAAGTGGCGATGAGCTACAAGCATTACGTGCGCAGTGGCTAGTATTGGCACAAGCGTGGTCAAGTGCTGAGATGGTCAACTTTGGTCCTGCGACTGCTAGTATGAGCAATCTATATATAAACTACTATCCTGACGAGCGCGGACTCGTACACAGTGGCGTGGCTGATTTAATCGCTGCCAATCCAAAACTAACGCCAGAGCAACTTGCTGGTGAGAGCGCGATCGTACAAGGCGTGCCAGGATTAGAAGAGGCCTTGTTTGCCAATGAAAGTTTAGACGCTAGTCAGTGTGCTTACGTGATTAGCGCTAGTAGTGCGTTGAGCACGCGTCTAAAAGACATCGAGAAAAACTGGCAGCAAAACGCGACTGATTTATTGGCGATAGACAAAACAGCAGAGAGCGATAGAGGTCTAAATCAATGGATTAACTCTCTACTGTCATTGATTGAGACCATGAAATCTAATGCCATTGATCAGCCACTCGGTCTAACAGGTAAAGCAAAAGGCCATTTGCCTGCTGCTACTGCTGGTCAAAGCCGCGCTATTATCAATGCTAAGTTAGATACGATTAACAAAGCCATGACTGACCCAGTACTGACGGCTATTCTTGGTAGCAATGATGAAAACAAGGTTTCGGATAATCTATCAACTGCACTTGCTGATACGACTGCATTATTAGCACAAATGCCAGAAGATTTATCAGAGGCTAGTAAGGACGACCAACAAGCGTTGTATGATCATCTGACTGATGTCACTCGTCTGATTAAACGCCAGTTAATCCCAGCACTTGGTATCCGTGTGGGGTTTAATAGCACTGATGGCGATTAGACAATGTCTACTATCGAAGCGAGTACAGCAACGTCAGCAGCCCAGACTCATGACCAGATGAATAGGTCTAATCGGTCTGGGAGAACTTCGTCAACTCATGAGCTTTTGACGACTTCAGTGCTGACAGCAGTTGGTACGGCGGCGCTGGTCGGTATTCACCATCGTTATCGTAAGCAGCAGCATCCAGATGCCAGTCTACAAGATTATGTGGAGGGTATTCGTACGCAACTGCAGGTATTACGAGCTGGTCCTGATTCAACGCCGAAGCTTTCACGCTTGCGCTATGCTTGTGAGCAAGCAGCGGCAACCTGGAAGCAGGCTTATCATGCTGCAGGTGATGATAAAATTGATGTACCTAATTATGCTGCTGTGCATACAACAACGATGCTAGCACGACCAGTCAGCTGGGTCAGTGGCGTCGCATCACTGCCAAAAGATCAGAACTCATCAAGCCAAAATGAGCATGACTTTGGTGTGGTAGGTATTGATGCTGACAGACAAATCGTTTGGCAAACGACTATGCCTGAGCGTGTCCACGACATCGTTGTTCAGCCTCTGCCTGTCAATGTATCTGAAGCTCAAACTCAGCATAATAATGTCGAGCAGAGACGTGATGTCGTCGTCATGGGTCGTCGTCCAAGTGAAAGATTTTGGGTGCTTAATACGTCAAATGGGCAAGTACAGCATGCGATTATAGCTGATATAAACCGTCACTTTTATGGTCATGCTTGCTATAGCTTAGATGGCAGCTTGCTCTATGTAACCGAGAATGACACGGTGAGTCTGGCAGGTAAAATTGGTATCTATGATGCTAATAATGCTTATCAAAAAGTAGCAGAATTTGATTCATATGGTATCGGACCGCATGAACTGATTATGCATCCTGATAGCGAAACGCTGGTCATTGCAAATGGAGGCATCAAAACTGAGCAGGCCTCACGCGAAGAGCTCAATCTAGATACCATGCGACCCTCACTGGTTTATCTGAATCGTCACGATGGCACACTGCTTGAGCAAATAACTCCCGAGCATAATCAGATGAGTGTGCGCCACTTAGCCATGCACAATAACGGCACAGTGATGATCGGTATTCAGTTCCAAGGTGAAAAGCATATCAATGTACCGTTAGTGCTGACTCATAAACGTGGTGATGCCAGCTTTACACCACTCACTATGCCAAATAATCAATGGCAACGTTTTCACCAATATATCGCTAGCGTGGCGGTAGATAGTGAGCGTAACTTACTGTGTGTGACTACACCGATTGGCGGCTGTGCAGCAATTTATGATTTACATACCCGAGAGCTGATTGATGATGTAAATCTGCCAGATTGTGCAGGGGCTTCGGTGTTAGCTAGTTCTAGTGCTTCAATGAGTACAATTGATAAACATACCGAGCCGACAGGATTTATTGTCAGTGATGGTCAAGGGCAGTTAACCGCGCTAAGGGTAAATGCTTTACCAGAAGTAAAATTGGACGTAAACGACATCGAACCTCATAAGCGGATTATCAAAGACAGTCAACTGCATATGATGTCGTTTGACAACCACTTACAAGCGTTATAATAAGTGACGCTAAGAAAGAGCTACAGACGAATAGGCATGGCGATTAATAATGACTATTGCTAGAATGGCAGTAATAGTCAGCCAAGGAGGTAGAGCATTAGCTTAGACACCAATTTAGATACTGTCAGACAGCAGCTTGCACAGGCAGGCATCGAGCTAAACATCAGTAAAAAGCGTGTTAAAAATATCAATTTTCGCTTAAAGCCTTATACGTTGATGGTCTCTGCACCGATGCATGTCAGCGCATCACAAATGTTGCATGCTGTGGCTAAGCGGGTGCCGTGGGCTATTGCAAATCACCAACAAGTATTAGAGCAATACAAACGTAGACAGAATACGTCATCAGACTTTTCAACTGCTAATAATTCAGTGTTGTTATGGGGTACAGAGCAATCATTTAGGCTCAGCCCCGATCAAAAAATCACCTATTATCGGCAACAACTCTCCGAAGTCGCACCTGCACTATTTAAAAAGTGGCAGCCAATCGTTGGCGCTTATGCCAATGAAATACGGTTAAAAAAAATGCACACGCGTTGGGGCAGCTGCAACACGCGCGCAAAACGAATTTGGCTATCGGTTTATCTTCCTGCCTATCCTATCGAATGCACCGAATACGTAATCGTTCATGAGCTGTGCCACTTGCATCATGCCAATCATAGCCGAGCGTTTTGGCAAACCGTTGCCACAGCGATGCCAGATTATCAGCAATGGCATAATATCCTAGCGGGCAAGACAGGACAGCTGGACTAAACCTATCATCTAACTATCTAATCAGCTAAATAGTTCTAGTAAGCACCTCGATATCATCTGTGTAACTTTCATTATGCAGAGCATTAAGTCCTATTTTTATCATCATTTTTAAAATAAGGACACGTCTGGATAAGCCTGATATGATAAGGAATAACGGTACAAATTGTTTCGTTTAATCAGCAGGTTTATATACAGGGATGTCATATGGAAAACGTCAACCAGGCGGAGTTTTGGCAACAGCGTTATGAGAAGAACAGCATCGGTTGGGATATGGGGCAGGTATCACCACCGCTCAAAGCTTATATTGACCAGTTACCTGAGAGTGCAAAAAATCAGGCGATACTAGTGCCAGGTGCAGGTAATGCTTATGAAGTGGGCTACTTATATGAGCAAGGTTTTACCAATGTCACGCTGGTTGACTTTGCCCCTGCACCGATTGAGACGTTTGCAGAGCGCTATCCTGGTTTTCCTTCTGAACACCTGATCTGTGCGGATTTTTTTAGCTTGTCAGCTGAGCAATATCAATTTGATTGGATACTTGAGCAGACGTTTTTTTGTGCGATTAATCCATCTCGCCGTGATGAATATGTGCAACAGATGGCAAGGCTGTTAAAGCCGCAAGGCAAATTAGTTGGGTTGTTATTCGACACAGATTTTGGACGGGAAGAGCCACCATTCGGCGGCAGCAAGGAAGAGTACCAGCAGCGTTTTCAAAGTTATTTTGATATCGATATTATGCAGCCCAGCTATAATTCACATCCAGCGCGGCAAGGTAGTGAGCTATTTATAAAGCTGCAAGTAAAGTAAGCTCGCGCTTGATATTATCTCGAGCTTGCGTTTCTAACTGATCATAGTAATGGTCAGTCAGATAGAGTTTGGGATGTGCTAGTAATCCTTGTAACACTGCAGTGCGCCCATCACGGTAGCTGTCATCGGCGACATGCTTATATTCTTGACGTATCGCCTTTGCATACTGCTTGTAGGTAGGCCAAGGCGCACCCAAGATACTCAAATCCATATCTAACAGATATGCCGCATCGTTATATTTGTCATTGTCTACCAACGTATCTAGCTGATGATTAGCGGTCATCATAATGAGAGCGTGAATGTGTTGGCATTGCTCTGTGCTTAGATAAGGGCTCAAAGCATCTGTCGCAAATTCTGTACTTTTTAGCTCGTTGTCAGAGCGTGTTGGGTCGTAAATCACATCATGATAGTACAGTGCCAATGCAGTGATATGCGGCTCAGCAAGATGGTGCTTAATATTCTCAAACTGTACCAATAACTGCTCAATATGATTGAGTGTATGATAAGCACGTTGTGGTTCGCCGTAGCGCGTCACGATATCTTGCCAAAGCCTATCTATTTGCTTTGGCAGGATATCGCTGGTCATAGCTGACAAATGCTGTGCAAAGCACTTGCCAAGCTCATCATGCTTATTTGAGACAGTTTTCATATGTCATTTTTTCACTATGACCGTGGTAAAAATGGTTTGATTATTCTTTGTTAGCCACTGCGTCTTTAAATGCTTTATTAAACACCTCACCAAGCAAGCTAACATCATCGACACGCGCATAGTTCAGACGGGTGACAAAGGCAATATGGCGATGCGGCCCTTCTTCAGCTAGTGGTATGGCGACGGCATTCTGGTTTTGCAGGTGTAGCTGATCGAGCGCCATTTCAGGCACTAGCGTTGTGCCCATATTGGCAAGTGCCATTTGAATCAAAGTATTTAGACTGGCATCTGAGAAGCTTGATTTCATTTGTGCACGGTCAAAATGACAGACAGACAGCGTCTGGTCGGTTAGGCAATGACCTTCACCAAGTAACATCAGGTTGGCAGTCGCCAGTTCATCAGCATTGATGGTATCAAGCTTGGCATGGATGTCGTCCTTTGGGAACACGGCAAAGAAGTCTTCACTCCAAAACTCAAAACTATGTAGCCCATCTACCGCATAAGGTAGCGCAATAATAGCGGTATCGATATGACCATAGCGTACCTGTTCAAGCAAACGCTCTGTCTGTTGTTCGACGATGGTCATACGGAACTCTGGATATTGTGCACGCAGCGCAGGCAGTACTTTTGGCAGCAAATAAGGCGCAATCGTCGGAATGATACCGACAGTCATGGGATAGGCAAGCGGCGTCTGATGGCTATGAGCACGTGTGGTCAAATCGCTCACTTCAGAAAACACTCGCTGTGCCCGCGTGAGGATATCTTGACCGATAGGGGTAATCAATACCTGTTTATTATTACGCTCAAAAATCTGAGTATCTAGCTGTTTTTCTAATTCTGCGATACCCAAACTCAGGGCAGATTGCGAAATATTGCAATCTTCAGCAGCACGTTTAAAATGACGATGTTTGGCCACGGCTAGGGCAAACTCAAGTTGTCGTAAAGTAATCATAAAACCTCTCTTTTAATGGGTTTTTAATGCAATTTATTATGTTTGTTCAACCTTTATAAGGTAGCAAATTACCAATTAAGCACCAATGATAAAATGTAGAGATAATAGTTTAACAAGTTTAATAAAACAAAACATCACATTAAAAACTTTTAACTGGATTAACCATAGAATTCGCGTATAGTTTGTCAGGTAGCCCAGAGAGCTAGAGGGCTAATTGAAAAAACCATATAAATAATTTCCAATTTACTTAACTATAAAGGAGCCAACCATGGCGTCTATTATCAATCAAGAAATCCCAGAATTTTCAGCAGATGCATACGTAAACGGTGAATTCAAAACCATCACTTCAGAAGACGTAAAAGGCAACTGGGCGATTTTCCTATTTTACCCAGCTGATTTCACGTTTGTTTGCCCAACTGAGCTAGAAGATATGGCTGCTCATTATGACGAGCTAAAAGGCCTTGGTGTTGAAGTGTATTCAGTATCTACTGATACGCATTTCACGCACAAAGCATGGCATGATTCTTCAGAAGCTATTGGTAAAGTACAATACCCAATGATTGGCGATCCTACTGGTAAAATCACTCGTGGCTTTAACGTCATGATTGAAGAAGCAGGCTTGGCTGAGCGCGGTACGTTCTTAGTAGATCCTGATGGCTTGATCCAAGTCGCTGAAATCCATGCTGGCGGTATCGGCCGTAGTGCAAAAGACATGCTACGTAAAGTGAAAGCAGCACAGTATGTTCGTGAAAACGACGGCGAAGTTTGCCCAGCAGCTTGGGAACAAGGCGGCGACACATTGAAGCCAAGTCTTGACCTAGTTGGTAAAATCTAAGTAGATATTTCATACTTAGATAAAAGTAGCGCCGTATCTTAAACATCTGATTTAAGTCAGTGCTGCAAATAAAGACCCCATTAACATAAGTTGATGGGGTCTTTTTACGTCTTAAGCATAGATATTGTTAGTATTATTTTCTCAGCATATCTCTAAGTATAGACGCAATATTAAGCGCGAGATTGTGCTTTATTTTTATCAATAGTTTTATAAATCTCGTCTTTGAGTTGTAGCTTTCGTCGTTTCATCTGTTCGATTTCTTCGTCGCGACTGGCATGCTTGACCACATCGTTTTCAAGCTTATTAATTTGCCTATCTAGAGTCGTATGCTCATCGAAGATACTCGCAAAATGCGTGTCCTTTTGCTTGAGCTCATCGATAATATCACTGTGATCTTGCCATGTGTCTGTCATTGTCATGTTGTCATCCTTGTTATTTAGTGCAAGCTTAGAATAAGCGTAAGCACGTTATGGTTAAGACGCTTATGATGGTGAGACTTTGTTTGGAAGGGGTGAACGTTTAATGGTAATAAAGGTAATTACTTCACGATATTGATAATGCATATTGCTATCAATACCATTCGATTGTAGCGAAAAAATAGACCATGTACCATCACTATCATTTGCTTATGTATTTATATTTAATTATTTAAAACAATAAACGATTGGTTTTATAAAACATAAAGTTTGAGTTTCTCAGCTTGCCGAAACTCGCTAAACGCTTGATAATAGACACATCAAAGGGCATGAGCCCACTATATATAACCTTTTATACAAAATTATTAACACCAACTATTTCATATTTAGACGCGTGGCATGATAGCTGCCGTTACATATTCAGTCATAATGAGGAACAAACATGATAGATCAGAATTTATTAGATGCCGTTAAGAGCTATAGCGAAAACATGACACGCCCAATTACTTTTGTATTAGGTAATGGTACGCATGCAAAACGTGCAGAATTGGTAGATTTTTTGACCAAGATTGCTGGAACAACAGACAAAATCAACTTCGATGCAGAAGCAACTGACGATAGTTTGCCAAGTGCGATTAGTTTTAAAGTAGTCAGTCACATTGATGGCGCATCAAACGACACTGGTATCGTATTCAGCGGTATCCCAGGTGGTCATGAGTTTACGTCGTTGATTTTGGCGATTCTGCAAGCCGGTGGTCATACGCTAAAGTTGGATGAAGGTATCCAAAAGTTAGTTAAGCGCTTTAATAAGCCATTACAGTTCCAGACCTACGTGTCATTGTCATGCCATAGCTGCCCAGAAGTTGTTCAAGCATTGAACCAGTTTGCGCTACTAAACGATGGTATCAGCAATGAGATGATTGATGGTGCATTGTTCCAAGAGCAAGTAGAAGCGAACAAAATCCAAGGCGTACCAGCTGTATTTTTGAACGGTAAACCATTTGCTAATGGCCTAATCGACACCGCTAAATTGATCGGAAAATTGCAAGAGCAGTTCCCTGATTTACTGTCAGAAGTAGAAGACGATGCTGAGCAATTAGAGCAGCAAGACGTCACTATCATCGGTGCTGGCCCTGCAGGTGTGGCTGCAGCCATTTATACAGCGCGTAAAGGCTTAAAAGTCACGATGGTCGCTGATCGTATCGGTGGACAGGTAAAAGACACGCAAGACATTGAGAACTTGATTTCAGTGCCGCTAACCAATGGTACAGATTTATCGACCAACTTTGTTAAGCACTTGGCCGAATATAATATCACGCTAAAAGAGCATGTGAGCGTTAAAGAAATCGGCGAGACTGAAGAAGAGAACTACAGTATCCATCTAAATACTGGTGAGACGTTCGAGACTCGTAGTATTATCTTGGCGACAGGTGCTCAGTGGAGAAAGCTTGGCGTACCGGGTGAAGAAGAAAATATCGGTAAAGGTGTGGCTTTCTGTGCGCATTGTGATGGTCCATTCTTTAAAGGTAAAGACATCTCAGTGATCGGCGGTGGTAACTCAGGCGTGGAAGCAGCACTAGATTTGGCAGGTATCGTCAATCACGTTACTGTACTCGAGTTCGCTGATGAATTAAAAGCTGACCAAGTACTGATCAATAAAGCTAAAGAGAAAACCAACATTGAGTTCATTACCGGTGCAGCGACGCAAGAGATCAAAGCGACTGATGGCAAAGTATCGTCTATCGTCTACCAAGATCGCAGCACAGGTGAGACTCATGAGCGTGATTTATCAGGGGTGTTTGTACAGATTGGTTTAGTACCAAACACTGGGTTCATCAAAGGCTTCGTTGATCTAAACCGCTTTGGTGAGATCGAAATCGATGAGCGCTGCCGTACAGATCGTAAAGGTATCTTTGCTTGTGGTGACGTAACCACCGTACCATTTAAGCAAATTAACATTGCGATGGGTGAAGGTAGTAAAGCGGCATTGTCAGCCTTTGAATACTTGGTCATGCAGTAAGCTGTTCAGTTTAGTTTCAGTATAAAAGGCCACCTCGGTTGAGGTGGTTTTTTTGTGCTATCGCATAAATACGTCTATATAAAAAAATCCTGATAATTAGAAAATGGACTTTTAAGTAAACAAATAACGCGATTTCATTCAGAAAATATCAGTATTTACGTTACAAATTCGACATTTGCATTACAAACTCGTGTTGTTGATGCAATAATGTATGCAATAAAACCTATCATAGCGTCATGAACTATAAGGAAAATAGGCATGGAATACATTGAAGCTTTTTTTGCCCTAGTCGGGGATCTAACGTGGGGCTGGGCGCTCGTGCCTATGCTAATTATTTTTGGTTTATTATTTACCATCGTAGGTAGGTTCGCTCAGTTTAAATATTTTAAACGTATGTTCCGTGTGTTCAAAACGGATGAAGTAGGAGACGACGGAATTTCTGCTCGTCAGGCGTTGCTCGTTTCTATCGGTGGACGTGTGGGCGGCGGTAACATTGCTGGCGTTGCTGTTGCCATCTCTTTAGGAGGACCGGGAGCGGTATTCTGGATGTGGGTTGTGGCCTTAATTGGCATGATGACCAGTATTGTCGAGTGTAGCTTAGCCCAGCTTTACAAGCGTAGAGACACTGATGGTAACTTTCGCGGTGGCCCTGCGACCTATATTTTACATGGGTTAGGTAAAGACTATCGCTGGCTTGCCGTCATTTATGCTATTGCTTTACTACTGTCTTTCTCTATTGGGTTTATCGCGTTCCAAGGTAATACGGTGGCAGGTTCTGCGCTTGAAAGCTTTGGGATTGATCGCTGGATATCGGGTGTGGTGTTGGTCATTGCTGGTGGGTTTATTGTCTTTGGCGGTATTCAGCGCATTGCAAAAGTAGCTGACGTTGTCATTCCTGTTATGGCATTAATCTATATTGGTATGGCACTTGTTGTTATATTGCTCAATGTCACAGAGCTGCCTACGTTGATGGTAATGATTGTTAAAAATGCTTTTGGCATTGAGTCTGTCGTGGGCGGTGGTATTGGTGTGGCGATTGAGCAAGGTATGAAGCGTGGTTTATTCTCTAATGAAGCAGGTCTAGGTTCTGCACCTAATATTGCCGCCACCGCTTACGCTACTCATCCTGTTAGTCAGGGTATCTCACAGTCACTGTCTGTGTTTATTGATACGATAATCGTATGTAGTGCCACCGCATTTATGATTTTATTGAGCGGCGTGTATCAACCAGGTGCTGAAATCGATGGTATTGTACTGGCACAGCAGGCGCTAACAACCCAGCTTGGGGATTGGGCGCAGTATATCTTGACCATATCGATATTGCTATTTGCCCTAAGCTCTATTATGTACAACTACTACATGGGTGAAAATGCCATTAATTTCTTGATCAAAAAGAATATCAAAATGGCGACTCTGGTTTTGCGAGTTGTTGTGATTGCGGTATTATTCTTGGGCGCAGTGGCTCCTGCAGCAACCGCAGTGTTCTTCTTCGCTGATCCGTTGATGGGCGTGCTAGCGCTAGCAAACTTATTGGCCTTGATAATGTTATTTCCACGAGCTAAGCGTCTACTTGACGACTTTGCAAGTCAGTTAAGATCAGGGGTTAAAGAGCCGTTATTTGATGCACAAGAGTATGAAAAGTTGGATCTCGATTTGAGCGCATGGGGCAAAAAAGCAGTAAAAGAAGCGTTAGACCAAAAACAGTAGTACCCGTACGCTTTACTTGTCATGAAAGAAAAAACCACTTTAGCTAAGCTGAAGTGGTTTTTTTATGCAAGATATTATTTATGCCTAAAATGAATGGTTATTCGCCAATACGCCAGCTATCGACATGATCTCGCCTGCTTCGTCTTCTTCAATAATTCGAGTTTCTGTCAGTGCTGATTGTTGCCACGCTTGTATGTGCGGATGATTTAACATGGTTTGGCAATACTGCTTGGTCAGTGGCTGCAAAGTAATATTGGACGCATCAGCGTAAGTCTGCAATCGCAGCACCACTGGAGCAAAAAACACATCAGCTACTGTGAAATCTCCGAATAAGAAACTGTCTGCTGAGCGACTTTTTAAACAATCGGCAAAGATGGCTTCGATACGAGCGATATCTGCTAAGCAAGCGCTACTTGGTTGTATCTTAGCCGTTGCTCGTATATTCATCGGCATCTCGTTACGAATACCTGTCAATCCCGAATGCATCTCAGCCACGATGCTTTGGCAATAGGCGCTATTTATTCTACTTTGATTATTATTTCGTTTTTCAGCGTTAGATTTATCAATGCCTGTCCAAATATCAATATCCGTAAAGTACTCATTGACATGCACAGCAATCGCTAAGGTGTCCCAAATGGTTACTTTATTATCTTTTTCACCGTAGACTAAAATAGGCACTTTACCCGTTGGTGAATGCGCTTCAAGCGTTGGACGTGCTGATGGATCAAACAACTCAATAAATTGCTCATCAAAATCAACATTGAATGCTTTGAGCAATAGCCACGCTCGTAGCGACCAAGAGGAGTAGTTTTTATTACCAATAATTAATAACGGTTTTTGCATCATAGAGTCCTATTAAGGGATAACAGTAGCATTTTATTATGTACTCAATCTTGAGCATTGACCAGTCTATAACCCGAGTTATATTTCTATCATTCAAATCATATTTCAAAAAAAACGCCCACCCAATGTTTGGAAAGGCGCTTATTTAGACGGGCACTTATTTAGAAGGAAGCTTTTTATTTCTTACATTCGCTATCATCAGTTCTGGTTTTTAATTAGGAAAATAACGGGCAGCGCAACGACATACATCAGCACACCATACAAAGCAGCAGGCAGCGCAATAACGGGCAGTGTGCTCACACCCATGATGATAGGAGCTAAGGTAATAGCCGTCGTGCTATTTTGGATACTGGTTTCTATTGAGATGGTTTTGGTATCAAACCAGCTGAGCTTTAGGACTCTAGAGATCAAGATACTAATAGCGAATAAAATAGCAATGATAAAGATTAGCTCTAAACCAATTTGAGTGAACTGTGATTGTAGTAGTTGCCAGTTAGAGGCAATAGCAGCAAAGACAATTAGTACAAAAAACACGCTGGCCAAGCCGTTTAGAAGACTACTACGACGTACCATAAAGTCCGTAAACTTGTGGCGAGCAAGCATACCAAGAGATACGGGCAATGTGGTCAATAAGAACATGACTAGGCCAATCTTTATCGCGCTAATAGAGTTCGCCTGATCTTTCATAAAATGATCAAAAGCCAACGTAATTAAGATAGGCAATGTAATGACCGACAATATGCTGACCACACCGGTCAATGCGATAGAGAGTGCGACATTCCCTTTGGCATAGTAGGTCAGCATATTGCTAGTGACGCCGCCGGGACAAAAACTAATCAGCATAATCCCAAAAGCAATGGCTGGTGGCGGAGCCGTTACTAACACGACTGCTAGCGCAACCAACGGTACCAACACAACTTGATTGATTAAGCCGACACAGAACGCTTTTGGATATTTGGCAATGACCTTAAAATCACTAAGTTTTAGCCCTGCTCCTAGAGTGAACATAATGTAGGCAAGGGCTAGTGGCAGTAATGCTAGCGCGGTATTATTCATCAAACATTCCTTGTAAAACTAAAATGCCATATCAAGATGGCGTTTTGAAAGTAAATAGCAGCGGGGCAACTTTGTCACCATACAGCTGCTCACATTCCATGTGTTTAGGTATTTAATCGTCTAGCTATTTAGGTGTCTCAACCACTGCTAGCTCATGCATATCAAATGATAATAGCGGTATTACGCTCGTATAGTAACCCACTTGTCGTGACTATTGAGGTTGGTCGAGGTTGTTGGAAGCTATCGGGAAGTGATTAAGCAGTGACTAGGTAGTGATTGGGCTGTTTGTGGTTAATGACACTTTGAGCGTATTGAGCATAATGATAAGCGCAATAAAAAGCCCACAAGATTCTGTGGGCTAAATACGCTAACTGTCTAGTCTGTTCATGCTGTACTAGTCGTCTAGTAAATCCATTTGCTTAGCTGCTTCATAGATACCGTTTGAGCGGTTACCTGTGCGGCAAAAAATTAGCATTGGCTGCTCAGCTTGATTAAAGAAATCTGCAAACGTTTCAACATGAGTTTGATTTAGCTCATTACCTGCAAAAGAAATCTCTTTATAAGCAAGTCCAGCTTCTTTGGCTGCTGCTTCAATTTCGGCACTGGTTGGCTGATTTGGTTCTTCACCATCAGGACGGTTATTGATAATGGTTTTGAAACCATTTTCGGCAATCATAGGCACTTGGTCAGGCGTGATTTGTCCGGTAAAGCTAACTTCATGGCTCATAAGAGCTCCTTTTTTTTATTGGTGTTGTTGGGTTTATAAAACGTGTTAGTTCGAGCTATGGTTGTTATAGCAGACCCTGCATCAATGCGCTTTGGTACAGTAGCTTGGCGCGTGCCCCAGTACCGCAAAACATTAATATAGGCTTGGGCATTGAGTGATAGAAATCGGCAAACTGCTCGACCGTCAGCATACTTAGACGCTCATCATCAAACGGCAGATGCTGATACGCTAGGTTCGCCTGTTCCGTAGCAGTCGCCAAATCACAGCTATTAGGCTGTGTTTCAATCTCGGCATCTGGTCGAATATTAAGCACTGAGCGATAACCAAGCTCAGCAATCTTAACGCATTGGCTTGGGTATATTTGCTTATAAATCGTTAAATCATCGGTCATAAAATAGGTTCAGTTATATTTGTTAAAGTATATTTATTATTGAGGGTTGGGCTAAGAATATCAAAGGACTATAAACCAGCATTCTTTAGGCCTATTTCTAGGTTAATTGATTTCCTATTTAGTGCGTCTAGCATAACACAGGCGCTATCATAGCGATATTGTGTTGTAGGCGACAATAGTGATTGAGATTGAGTGAAATTAATGTATCATCGACTTCATTACGGTCAAACTATAGATTATTTTAATGCATCGACAGCATCTAAGGTACTCAGATAGACCTGCCCTGATAGCTCACTAATCAATGGGGTGTGACCGATGATGTCCATCACAGGACCTTTAATAAAGCTGAAATGTAAGCGCTTGTTCTGTAATGCCAATTCGTGGTTTAGGGTGCAAAGCATTTCTTGGGCGGTCAGATCTATATGATTGACGGCAGCCATAATCAATATAATTTCATTGGCATCGGGATATTGCTGCATGGCATTAAGGATACGTCGATGTACAGATTCACTATTACCAAAGAACAAACTCTCATCGATACGCAACATCAATAAATTGCTAAAAGTTACGACGTCATGGCGGTTGATATTACGAAAATGTCCTGTACCGCCCAACTGTCCAACGACAGCCACATGTGGCTTACTCGACTGCCAGATGAGACTGGCGAATGACACCATTAGACCAATGACCAGTCCCGTGTTTAGACCAAATATCAGGACACCGACGAACGCTGCCAAAAAGCTAGCACCATCTAAGCGATCGCGCTGCCATGCAGATTTCAACGTCGCAATATCTATTAGGCCAATGATGGAGGCCATGATAGTTGCGCCCAGTAGTGCATAGGGTAGTGGGGCAAGTGCATTGCTAAAGGCTATGAGCGCGGCCACCATTACCAGTACGGTAACGAGACTGGCAAGTGGAGTTTTCGCGCCTGAATCGGCATTGATAGCTGTACGCGAAAAGCCACCCGCAACCGCAAAACTTTGGAACAGTCCACCAGACAGATTGGCCAGCCCAAGTCCAGTCAGCTCGCGATTGGCATCAAAGCTCTCACCGCGCAAACGAGCATAGGTGCTGGCAACTGAACTGCTCGACACAAATATGATCAGTGCCATTAATCCTGCGGTTGGCAATAGCTTCAGCGCCTCTTGTAGATCAGAGATATGCGGTAACGTAAAGCTCGGTAGCCCTTGTGGAATAAGACCGATGGTCGCAACTCCATGTGTGCTCCAATGCAGTGCCATACTGAGTACGATAGCAATGCCAAGTAAAATAAGCGGAAATAAGCGCTCTGCCCATTTGGCATACGACGATGATAGCCACGTCTGCCATATCCATTCACTTGCATAGCGATTGGCAACCAATAGCGCGAATGCGGTCACACCGATAGCTAAGGTCAATGGGTGCAGCTGGCTGGCATAGCGCTGCATGGTAGATAGATACCCAATCAAACTATTGCCAGTGACCGGAATGTCTGTCAGATATTTGAGCTGACTGACAAATATAAGGACCGCTGCACCGCTTACAAAGCCTGCGGACACGCCGCGACTAATAAACTGCATGATCCAGCCAAGTTTTAATCTGCCTGCTATCCACAGCAGTGCACCTACCATCAGTGCTAATAAGCTGGCCATCAGTGCATATTGTTCAGTACTTTGCTCAGCATAAGGCAGTAGGCCACTGGCGGTCATGATGGCGGTAATAGCAACCGGCCCTACAGCTTGTACATTGCTAGATCCGAGCCAAGCATAAACGAGGACAGGTACGATCGCTGCATATAGGCCATAGACAGGCGGCAGTCCTGCAAGCACCGCGTAACTTAGGCTCTGCGGTATGACCAACACGCCCACCACTATACCTGCGACGAGATCAGTCGGCAACGCTGAGAGCTGGTATTGACGCAGCCAAGCTGGAATCAGACGAGCGACGATAGAGGACATATCAATCACCACAGTAGATAGTACAAATAATTAGGCGAGGGCGGCGTTATTCTGCTTTGGCACAAAAACGTTGATACAGCAGATCGAGTACAGCTAGCGCATCTTCGCTTGCGATACTATAGTAAATTTGCTTACCTTCGCGGCGTGTGGCGACCAGCTCGTCTTTACGCAATATACCCAATTGCTGCGATAAGCTCGGCTGTCCAACCCCGACCAAGTCTTCCAGCTCACCGACGCAATATTCACCTTGGGTCAATTGACAGAGAAGAAGTAGGCGATCGGGGTGCGATAGCGACTTTAGTAGTTGGCTGGCTTGTAGCGATGCTTGCTGCATTTGCTTGGCAAGATCGGCAGGTACTAAATCTGCAGTATCAGATGACACATCGTCAGTGGTACTGCGAGTAAGTGTACCTTCGGCTGAAATAGAAGTAGTCAGAACAAATTCCTTACATTAGAGGGTAACAAATGCCATGATGTTTTGAACAATATATAGTTGATTATCAATGATATCACGCCACATAGCAAGTTATCATTAATTACATTATATAAATTGATAAATTGTATGGTGGTTGTTATATTGGTGGCATCAGATAAGTCGTAGGAACGCATTATATACGACTGAATATCATACTTAAGGGTTAATTAAACATAAAAATCCCTATGACCAAAATATGTATAAATAACTTATGTATAAATAATTAAAGAGGCCGCCATGCAAGTTCATTCTTTTTTAGATAGCGATACAGAAACCTATACCCACGTACTTGCTGATACTGAACAAAAGTTATGCACCGTTGTCGATCCTGTATTGAACTTCGATGCTAAGTCAGGCAGAACCAATACCAGTAGTGTCGATGAAGTGATTGAGTTTGTACGTAAGCAGGATTGGGCACTCAAGTATATTATCGAGACCCATGCGCATGCAGATCATTTATCAGCGGCCATCCATGTAAAAGAAAGCCTTGGCGGACAGTTAGTCATCGGTCAGCATATCACCGAAGTCCAAAAAATCTTTAAGCAAATTTTTAACTTTGACACCAGTTTCCGCACTGATGCCAGCCAGTTTGATATTTTGACAGACGAAGGTGAGACCTTAGAGCTTGGTAACATTACTATCACTGCGATGTATGTACCCGGTCATACGCGTGCCGATATGGCCTATCTAGCCGCTGATGATGAGAAAACAGTGGTATTCGTTGGGGATACGTTGTTTGCGCCTGATGTCGGTACAGCACGCTGCGATTTCCCTGGTGGCGATGCCAAAACACTCTATCAGTCTATTCAGAAGCTGCTAGCACTTCCTGAAGATACCGTCATGTATCTGTGTCATGATTATCCAAGCAAAGGTCGTCAGCATTGCCCAACGACGACAGTAGCCGCGCAAAAACTAGAAAATATCCATGTCAAAGACAGTATAAACGAAGCGGAGTTTGTGCAGATGCGTGAGCGCCGTGATGCGACCCTAGATATGCCTCGCCTTATCATTCCTGCTGTACAAATCAATATCGATGCAGGACATTTCCCCGAGCCAGAAGACAATGGTACACGCTATCTAAAAGTTCCGATCAATGTCCTCGGTGGATAAGTTAAACAGTTTAATAAATGAAAATCATTACCCGATGCAGCTCTACGTAAGTATCGTATGATTGATATCTATAAGAATGCTAACCTGTAGACTGTCCATTTTTAAATGCTATGTATGATCACCTGCAAGCGCTAAGTGCGGCAATAACTGGAGAGAGCAATTAACCCTTACGAGCGCTATGTGTTGCCAAAGATGATAGATATTGCCTGTAGTACAGGTAATGTAATGAAAGCACGTTCCAAAATTGTTCCGCAAGCGCTTGGTAAGGTGTTGGAGATTGGCATTGGCAGCGGTCTGAATTTACAGTTTTATGATGCTAATAAAGTCTCCTCTATCATCGGTGTGGATCCAGCGGCTCAGATGCAGTCGCTGGCTCGTGAGCGTGCGGCTGACATTGGCATTCCGGTTGAAGTGATAGCCGTCGATGTACAAGGTATCCATGCCGATACGGATCAATTTGATACGATTGTGATGACTTTTACCTTGTGTAGCATTGATGACCCAATAGCGGCGCTTCAAGAAATGGCGCGGGTGTTAAAACCTAACGGACGCCTATTATTTTGTGAGCATGGCGTAGCGCCAGATTCTTCAGTTGAGCGTTGGCAGCATCGATTGACGCCTTTTTGGAAACCTATAGCAGGTGGGTGTCATTTAAATCGCGATATTCCGGCGCTTATCAGAGAAGGTGGGTTTGTCATTGATGAGTTGAGCGAAGCGTATTTGCCTGGTCCACGACCAATGAGCTATGTGTATAGCGGTGTGGCACAGCAAATCGCATAAAGGATAAGCCCAATTAACTATGCTAAAATTATTCATGTAATCAATCAACGTAAATAGCTTTTATATAAAAGAGTTCATGAATAGTATTTGAAATAACAAAATAATTAGAATAGGAATTAAATAATGAGTGAGCAAAGTTTTCATCTAGTATGCCCACATTGCCAAGCAACCAACCGTGTACCTGCTGCACGACTAAGCGCTGCGCCAAAATGCGGTAAATGTGGTCAGCCATTATTGACTGCCAGTCCGCATGAGCTAAATGCGCAAACAGCCAATAATGTCATCCAAAAGAACGATGTGCTGACTATCGTGGATTTTTGGGCGAGCTGGTGTCAGCCTTGCATCATGATGGCGCCAGAGTTCAAGAGCGCGGCTAGCCAATTGCCACAGGTGGTCTTTGCCAAGGTACAAACGGATAAATACGAGCAGGCAGCCGCTCCTTACAATATTCGCAGCTTGCCAACGATGGTTGCTTTTAGAAATGGTAAAGAAGTCGCGCGACAATCAGGCGCGTTACCAAGTCATCAAATCATCCAATGGGTGCAAAGCTTACAGTCGTAGTATTAGTCAGGCTAGATTACTTTTTCTCCAAGCTATCTAAGCGCTCATGTTTTCTTACAAAAAACCGTAGCTATTATAAAAAAGCCAATATGCGATCTGCATATTGGCTTTTTTGCTATGTCATGTACTATTTTACGGTGTCATGCACTATCTTAGTCGTTTAGATAGCTTTGCACTTGCTTAAGCTTATTCACCATAAATCTTGATGCCATTGGCAAAGCTACAACGCTGAATGCGCGCTGACTGGACAATTGCATCACGCTCACCGTAGAGACGCGATAATTTTGCATCGCGTGCTTTGGTATTGTTACTTTTGCCTAGACCAAAGCTGATATTCGGCGAGATACCCCAGCGTCCAGCAGAGACGCCTACACCGACGCCTGATGTCGATAGGGTAGATTGCTCGTTGCGAGCCGCTTCGACATAGCGGTTGACGCGAGTGTACTCTTGGCTAAGTGCTTGGCAATTATAATTCTGATAAGTACTCGGCGGTACATATTGCGGTGTGATATTACCAGTAGAGGCACAGCCTGAGAGCGCAAAAATGCCAGCTAGTAGTGTCGCTGTCGTAAACGTTTTCATAATGGCTCCAATGGCTAAGTGATTGTATTTATATCTATTTAAGATAGCAAAAATAGCCCAATTAAGATATTGAAAATCCATCGATGATGAAAAATTTTCGCATTATGTCATCGACACATCGACAGCTTTCTAAAACGGTTGCTTATTAAAACAGAAAGTCGCTTATTAAAATAAGTTTGCTGGTTTGGCAAAAGCAAGTATGACGATACCAATATAGGCAACGGCAGCGATAAGAATACCTGTTTTTCTTTGCACAGGTGTCGCATCAACCTTAAACGCTTTGATACTTGAACTAATAGCAGCGATCAGTAAGATAATTTTGGCAAACACCCACTGTACAGGAGCGTTGGCACCCATCAATTGCATTAGCATCATCGCACCTGACAGGATAAGCAGGGCATAGATAATATGAGTGGCTATTTTGACCACACGTGGTGCGCGGCGGTCTGCGCTGAGTACCAAGTAGCTTTGATATAAAAATAGCGCAACAGTCAGCGCTGCCATCAGCATATGTAGATGTTTCATTGAATATTGCTTCCTCTAAAACTGCAGTATATAGGCTAATTTAAAATATGTAGTTGCGATTCAAATCCAGTCGGCTATTTGTTTTGACCAGCACATAATGGACTCGCAGGGCTTTGACCTTGCCATTCTGTCGGAGTATATGCATGAATAGCGAGGGCATGTACTTGGCCGCCTTGCGAGGTGAGTAAAGGCGTGACTAAGCCGTATATAAGCTGATGACGCCCGACCAGTCGTTTGCCTTCAAATGCATCGCTAACGATAGTGAGCTTAAAGTGGCTTTCTTTACCTTCAAAGTAACCGGCATGCGACATCGACTCATTGATCAGTTCGATATGCTGCGGTTCTAGCGCTTGTAATTCGGTATGAAGTGCGTCGGCAGTAGGTGTGGTACTCATAACAATCCTTCAATGTATTTTGCGCAACTTGATTGGGCAATCTGTAAATAATATTTATCGGCATTATAACAGACACGGTAGGCGGGATAGAGTGCGATTGCCAAATCGAACAATTGCAAACCCTGCCGATTAAAATGCTTATCAATTACAATGCTTGTCAATTATAAAACCTGCCATGTATGGCTATAATTAAAAAAGCAAAGCACAACACTGTGGCTGTACTTTGCTTCTATGATATCTAAACAGGCATTGCTAAAGCATAAAGGTAGCTAATTAGCTACTTATTATCGGCGCGACTGTTGATATAGAGGCGTAACTTTTGGCATCAATGACTGTAACTCTGCGATACGGCTACTACTCGTTGGGTGAGTGCTGAGGAATTGTGGTGGCTCACCTTGGCTTGCTTTTTGCATTTTTTGCCACAGGGTAACAGCCGCCTGAGGGTTATAACCTGCACGTGCCATCAGCTCAAGACCGATCTGATCAGCTTCACTTTCTTGAGTGCGGCTGTGGGGTAGGCTCAAGCCTAAATTACCAGCAGTACCAGCTAGCTCAGCCTGTCCTTGTGATAAGCCAAATATACTGGCAGCCAGACCGATACCAGTTTGAGTCGCATACTCGCGTGACAGACGCTCGCGTGAATGCTCACGTAATGCATGAGAGATTTCATGACCCATGATGGCAGCAATCTCATCATCAGTGAGATTCAAGCGATCGATGATGCCTGAATAAAACATGATCTTACCACCCGGCACCACAAATGCATTTAGATCGTTAGACTTGATGGTGTGTACTTCCCATTGCCATTTGGCTGCATCTGCGCGGTAGACGCCAACTTGACCAACCAAGCGATTCGCAATATTTTTTAAGCGGTTTAGCTGAGCGGTATTGGTATCTAGCACACCTTTTGATTTTGCGTCTTGTATTGTTTTGGCATAGCTTTGGGCAGATAATGCCAATACTTGCTCACTAGACACTAATAGCAACTGCTGACGATCAACACCAACTGCGCCAGAATTGGTAGTGCTGGTACAACCAGTTAAAGTCAGTGCTGACAACGAAGCGGCCATCACTGTCGTGGTTAATAACTTCTTCATAAAAATATCCTCTCTATAAGATGGAAAAACATAAAGTCAAACAAGTTAAAGAATAGTGCAGCAGATGTGGGAGCCGTGTTTATTGATCTTTTAGTAGTGCTCATTCATCCGCTTAAACAGTAAAAGTTTACCTTAACTGCGATTGGACATAAGTATAATAATGTTAACCACCTAAAACCAAGATAGGAAAAGTAACAATAAAGCGTATGATTGTAAGTACGATATGTTTTTATTAGAGTGAAAATAGTGAGTTTTTCCTTTATCGATTGTCTTATGACCGTTATAAAGCTAAGGGAAGTGAATTCCAGAGTTAAAATTCTACAATTAATGTGAAATATTTTGTATATTATCAAAATTAATTCCTGTTTTTAAATCAATTGCTTATGTTGGTTTATCCGATAAAAAAGGCATTTGGCTAAAAATATTAGAAATAAATTCTAAAAAAGGTGTTGACACCCACAGAATATTTGCTAAAATAGCCAGCCTATCGAGACGGAGTAGTTGTTAACAACGCTACGAATTGATACTAAGCGGGAATAGCTCAGTGGTAGAGCATAACCTTGCCAAGGTTGGGGTCGAGAGTTCGAATCTCTTTTCCCGCTCCAAATATGGCTTGAAAAAGCGCAAAAAGCCTCACTTCACAGTGAGGCTTTTTTTTATGTGTAAAATCTGTCCTAAGTCAGCTAATCGCGAAAACATAGAAAGCAAAAACTAAAGCTAACTATAAGCAAGACAGAGATTATCGATATTGAAGAATAGATGCGCACCCCGAATACCTGAGCAAACTAAACCTATAGCAACATAAGGGCATCCAATGCCACCAAAACCGCTCACATTAATCAGTGCCAAGCTCGCCTTTATCATATCCGCCATCGTCATCGGTATCATGGGCATCACCATGATCGGCTTTGGCTGGGTGCCGCACCTGTCTCTTATTCTAGCTATTTGTGTGTTACTGGCTATTGGTATGTATAAAGGACTCAGCTTTGATGACATGCAAGCGCAAATGGCCTCAGGTGTCATGCGTGGTATTGGTGCTATCTATTTGTTCTTCTTTATCGGACTGATGGTTGCGGCTCTGATGATGTCAGGTGCTATACCTACACTCATGTATGTAGGCTTTCAGCTCATATCACCTGAGTACTATTATATTTCTGCCTTTATCTTGACCTCTATTATTGGTATTGCATTGGGTAGTAGTTTGACGACTGCAGCTACTTTGGGCGTGGCCTTTATTGGTATGAGTAATGCCTTTGATGCCAATGTGGCGATAGCAGCTGGGGCAGTGGTGTCAGGGGCGTTCTTCGGTGATAAGATGTCGCCCTTATCTGATACTTGTACGATTGCGTCCTCTGTCGTGGGTATTGATCTGTTTGAGCATATTCGCAATATGATGTATACAACCGTACCTGCGTGGATACTGACGGTGATCTTGTTCTGGATGTTCTCAGGACAGACGACTAGTGCTGATTTGAGTCAAGTGACGATATTGCAAGGTCAGCTCATAGACAGTGGTCTGGTACATGGGTATTCGGTACTGCCGTTTGTGGTATTAGTCGGATTGGCACTGTTTCGGGTTAATGCGATTTATACGATTATCTGTACTATAGCAGTGGCATTGATCATTACTTATGTACACAGTTCACCAAGCTTTGGACAATTGGGTGGTTATCTGTTTGCAGGCTATGCCCCTGCTGAGTCATTAGAGCTAGGTGAGGTAGGTGGTATGCTGTCGCGCGGCGGTGTACAGAGTATGTTCTTTACGCAGGCGATTGTGATACTGGCATTAAGCTTAGGTGGTCTATTGACGGCACTGGGGATTCTGCCTGCACTGCTATCTGGTATTAAGGACACACTGACGACATCAGGACGAGCGATATTTGCGGCAGCGATGTCGGCGCTCAGTATCAATGTGCTAATCGGTGAGCAGTATTTGAGTATTCTATTATCAGGTACGGCATTTCGGTCGACGTTTGAGCGCTTACACCTACATCCTAAGAATCTGTCGCGGACGATTGAGGATGCAGGAACGGTGATCAATCCGCTGGTGCCTTGGAGTGTGTGCGGGGTGTTTATCAGTCAGGCGCTAGGGGTGCCAGTATTAGAGTATTTGCCTTATGCGTTTTTCTGTTATTTGTCATTACTGCTGACACTGCTATTCGGGTTCACGGGGCTGACGATTAGTAAAGTGAAAGAAGGGACGGCGCCCCAAAATCAATAGCAATTGATATCGTTAAGGATAATAAGAGTGTTGATTAATACTGATCCCAGTACGGATTATCACCGAATTGCTCGGCAATAAAATCAATCAAGTAACGACAACGCTGCGACAAAAAACGATTCTTTGGATAAACAGCATAAGCGGTTAGGGTTGGCAATTGATAGTGTTGGAAGACAGGTACCAGCTCGCCAAGCGCCAGTTGTTTATAAGCAATAAAAGTCGGCACAAAGGTAATCCCATGCCCTTTGACTGCCAAATCCACTAAGAACTCACCATTGGTGGCTTTGATTTTGGCATCTATCGTACGATGATGACTTCTGCCTTCAGTATCCACCAAGTTTATACTATTGGTTTGACCGAGACTGTATTGCAACAGCGCATGGTTGTCTAAATCGTCTAGCGTCTCAGGCATGCCCATTCTTGCCAAATAATCAGGACTGGCGCAAATCACACAACGAATCAATGCCAATTTTTTTGCTTGATAGCTAGAATCTTGTAGCTCTCCGATTCGAATGGCCAACTCATAGCCTTCTTCAATCAAATCGATACGTCGGTCAGAAAAATCCAGATCAAATCTCAGATTGGGATGTTTATTGGCGTATTTATCAATCACATCGTTCAGATGCATGAGTCCAAAGGACAACGGCGCTGTCATTTTTAGCGTACCTTCAATACGCATAGGAGCGTCAGTAGCATGCTCATTGACAGCGTCAACCGCACGCAAGATATTGTTCACTTGCTGATAATATTGCTCACCAGCTTGCGTCAATTTAGATTGGCGGGTAGTACGGCTGATTAACTGACTGCCTAAACGCTCTTCCAATTCTTTAAGTCGGCGACTGACGGCTGATTTTGCAATATTTAACTGCTCAGCAGCTTTGGTAATACTACCTGCCTCAACAATGCGTACAAACATCGCCATGTCTTCTAATTGACCCATTATCGATGCCTCATGATTGTTCTTACACCAAGAACTTATACTTGTGATTATTGCTGTTTATCCCATGCTAGTCAACGCCTATAATCGCGCTATTCTCTACTTAGAGACATGATTAAACACACTTTTGGAGCATTATTATGGACAAATTACAGCAATTGAGCGCACCGCTCGGTCGTCTATTATTATCAGTCATTTTCATCTTTGCAGGCATTGGTAAAATCACAGATTATGCGACTACTCAAGGCTATATGGAATCAGTAGGTGTGCCTGGTATGTTATTACCATTGGTAATCGCGTTTGAGGTACTAGGTGGTATTGCTGTCTTGCTAGGTTATAAAGCTCGCCCAATCGCTTTTTTGTTTGCTGGGTTTAGCATCGTGTCAGCTATTATTTTTCATCAGTTCTGGGTTGATGAATCACAGATGATCTCATTTATGAAAAATATTTCAATCGCAGGTGGGTTTTTGATGATTTTTGCTCATGGTGCGGGTGCTTACTCAATAGACAGTAAGCGATAAACAATAAGTGGCTGAGTTACCTCTTATACGTTTACGAAGAACAATCATAAAGGGGTAGTTTCAAATAAAGAGCGTCATGTACATTTTCACAGGAAATTTCAACAGCAGACAGTTTTTCATATAAGCATAACTTAAAGTAATTTATATACAGTTAGCTATGCTAATATATGTAAAAAATCTATGTTACGTTAGAACTGCTCCGATTGTTCTACAAAACAGAATAGTTAATTGCATTTAGCGTTGTTTATCTATGTAGAATTAATAATTATAATAAGCCCATTGTTTAAATAGATTAATCGATAATAAGTATATAGAGGATTAATCTGTTGATAGCTAAGGACGAATTATGAAAACAATCTATCATGCAGCAGACTCACGTGGCGATGCCAATCATGGCTGGCTTAAAAGCAGACATACCTTTAGCTTTGCCAATTATCATAATCCTGAGCGTATGGGATTTGGTGCCTTACGCGTTATTAATGATGATTTTGTCATTGGCGGTCAGGGGTTTGGCAATCACTCGCACCGTAACATGGAAATTATCAGTATTCCTCTATCCGGCAAGCTCGCTCATGGCGATAGTATCGGTAACGAGGGCGTCATAGAGACTGGTGAAATTCAAGTGATGTCAGCGGGTACAGGCATTACGCATAGTGAAATGAACGGTGACGATGCAGAGGCTGTGAGGTTTTTGCAAATTTGGGTGATACCAAACAAAATGGATGTCGCACCGCGTTATCAGCAGGTGTATATGGGCGATATCATGCGTCCTAACGAATTTAGCCAAGTGTTATCACCTAATGCCGATGATGCAGGGGTTTGGATTCATCAAGATGCCTGGTTTAGCATGGGTGGTTTTGACGAAGGTGTATCGCAAACTTACCAGTTAAATAACCCTAACAACGGTGTCTACGTATTTGTCATCAGCGGTAAAGTCGTGATAGATGGCCAAGTCCTGTCTATTCGTGACGGCCTTTGCATTTGGGATACTCAGAGTTTTACGATGGACGCAACAGTAGCTAGCCGTGTATTAGTGATGGAAGTACCACTATTTATGTAGTCAAGAGCAAAGCACTTTATCAATTAGAATGTTCATACCAACAATCACTCATATTAAAAATTATTTTTATCAACAACTATTTTACTAACAACGTGGAGAAACACTATGTCAGATTTAACAACATTACAGCAGCTAGCAGAAAAACGTCGTTCTATCTATGCGCTAAGCAACCAACTGCCAGTAGCTAATGACGAAATCGTAAAAATAGTTGAGCATGCTATTTTGCACACGCCATCGTCGTTTAACTCGCAATCGACACGTATCGTTGTATTGTTCGGCGATGATCATCGTAAATTGTGGGACATGACCGAAGATACATTACGCGAAATCGTTGGTGACGAAGAGAAGTTCAAATCGACCAAAGAGCGTGTCAATGGTTTCCGTAACGGTGCTGGTACGGTGCTGTTTTTTGAAGATCAAGCAGTCGTCAGAGGCATGCAAGAAGCAGCGCCACTATATGCTGACAACTTCCCAATCTGGGCAAGTCAAACCAGCGCCATGCATCAGTATGTTATCTGGACGGCACTAGCCAGTATCGATGTTGGCGCAAACTTACAGCACTACAATCCAGTAATCGATCAAAAAGTAGCTAGCGCTTGGGATATCGACAAAGACTGGACGCTAAATGCACAATTGGTATTTGGAACAATTGAGCAGCCAGCAGGCGAAAAAGCATTTAAGCCAGTCGAAGAGCGTATGAAAGTGTTTGGTGCGTAAGATAGGGTAGTCTATTTTATATAGCCCTAAAATCTTAATAGCCCCAAAAGCTTACGTAAACAAAGCGCCACTCAGTAATCTCTGGGTGGCGCTTTTTTATTGGTGATATTATTTTGTTAAGGGTAACAGTTGTAGATGTTATCAATAGCCTACAGCTAAGATGAATTCCTGCAAAAATTACGCATAAATTGACAACTATTTACGCTGCATCAAACTATTAGCCACCCATGCTGGACCGATTAATAAAAACTGTAGATCCTTAAAGAAAGAAGGTTTTTTGCCTTCGATTTTATGACCAATGAATTGGCCAATCCATGCAACGACAAATACCGCTGCCCATGCTTTAAAGCCCCATGGCATCGCTGCCATCACTGATAGACAAATAAGAATGAACATTCCCATCGCTAAAAACAGTGGCGTAGATAAGCGCATATAAAACAGTAATACCAGTGCGCTTAGTACTAAGGTAAACCATACGGATAGTGACATACCCATACCTAGCAGACTAACAAAAATGGTTGGCACACATAGCCAATGGATTTTTTTATTGACCAAGTTTTGGTGACTGACCGAGTACTCACTAAGCCATTGCTCTAGCGTACGTTTGGACACTTTTGGTTGACGAGACATACTAACCTCCCTGTTAGTAAATAAGATGAGTAACTCATACTAGCTAATGGACTCGCTACTAATCTCAGTATGAAGATGATTGTTAATATCAGTTGTAGCACTAATTGCGCCTGTCTACCATGTTATCTGATAGACGGCACAGTCAAGTTCACTCGTACTATGAGTGATATATCAGCAAGGTTTTATTCAAACTCCCAAGGGTTCTTTTGTATAAAAGCCGCATTATCCTTGCTCGCTACGATGCCATTCATAGAGGCCGATAAAGGCGTTTACTTGATACACCATAGTTTGAATAGCAAAGATATAGTTGCCAGACATCAGATTCACGATGAGCCAGACAAAGTTGACGATAATCCACAACCACCAGTTAAATGAATAACGCAGAATCATAGCTGCCTGAGCGGTAATAGAAAGCACAAAGGCAATGACGTTAATCCAAAAGAAAGAGATAAATCCCAAAAACAGACTACTATCATCCTGTACGACCGCATAACCATAGCTTGCTAATAAGTCATTTACCGTAGGGAACAGTGCAAGTCCAACGATGATGAAGGCAGCGGTGATTAACCAAACAGCTTTGCTTGCTGATTTGGGTATCATGTCGCCATCAGGATCGGTGTGCTTCGACCAATAAAAAATACCGTAAACATGGGTAAAAAAGTTAAATAGTGGAGCAAGCATTAAACCAACTGCGCCAGACGTTGCCTGTACGATGACTTCGCCAGCCGTTGCCCCCATACCAAAGCCATTGCCCATAACGTTTTTGCGGAATGATAGCGAGACCACGCAAACCAAACCAATAAATGAGACCGCTAAATAAAACCAATCAAGCGTGGTATGGTCTGTCGTGAGCCAAAAACCTGCGGACAAAGCAATAACACCGCAAATAAACCAAATGATAATCCATTGCATCGCCCATTTTCCGGTGATGTTGTCCAATAGCTGAATACGCATCGCTTTTCCCCTAAAGTAAATACTGATATCAATATAGTGCTAACTGTCATGTATTAGTTAAATAAAGTGTGCTAGTTAAATAACATGTGCTAATTGAATAAATTATTATAAATATGCTCAGTACAGTTTATGATTTTTTGCCATAGATATATTGATCAATCAATAACAATGCTTGCTGATAGCGAGCGTCATAGTCGGGCTGATCAATCATATGCGGTGCAATATCGTGACGCGCAAAAATATCTATCAAACGCTGCTCAAAGCGTCCACGCGCTTCAGGCGTACCCAAAGATCGCATACCATCGTCAACCCATGGCGTATTATTGTCTAGCATGATGGTGTGGTCTAAACGAAACTCATCAATACAAGCAGCCACAAAAGGATGCGTGCGACCCTCGTATTCTTCACAAAATGCTTGCGTAGTGACAAAGTCAGTATCAACGATGGTGATAGGGGCCGTTGCATTGGCTTTAGCTTCTCGGATTTCCTCAGCATGATCAAGACAAATAGGACCATAATCACTGTACTGTAATCCGACCTCGCTACCACCCAAATCTGTACCGACATACAGACGCCCCATCTCTAGAGCAAAGCTGGCACCATAATAATTGGCAAGCTTATGGACTAGCGTTGTCTTGCCTGAGCTTTCACCGCCGACGATAGCGACAGTCTTGGTATAGTCGACGCGCGCTTGCGGATGAAGTGCTGACCAGTGGGCGACTGGATCACGCGCAATCGCATAAGAGTCAAATTCAGACTGTAGCGGCGTAGTGACCACTGGCAAAAGCAGCTGCTCTTGTATGTCATTGCGAGTGAGTGGATGGTTTTCCGCCATAAACAATACAGTCTCTGTTGATAGTGATAAGGCATCCATCAAACGTTGTAATTTGGCATTACTAGCAGCGACATCGATACTGACATCGTCACTGGCACTATACAGGTGTTCGTGCAGCGGTAACTCGATCTCATGAGTAGTATGAATATGGATAAATGGCAAGTCGGCACAGGCCATCTGTAGCCAACGCGCTTTGTCTTGTAAGGTGATGGTGAAATCAGGATGCGGCGATGGATGTGCCATAATAACGATATGTAAGGTTTTGGCTTGTCCTGCTGCATCCAATATACTACGCATCTGCCCTAAATGCAGCGGCTCGAAATGTCCAATCATCAATCCAGTGTCGTACATAATTATCCTTATAATTTTTTTATTTTAATCTCAGTGTCCCATGTCTATTCCAAAAAATACGTTTAATGCGGTCTAAGTTAGATAGTCCAAACTAGACATCTATCAAGATCCAAATCAGAAATCTATTAAGACCCGTAACACTAACCACGTTTCATATTTCTAATATTCTTCGTAAAGGTATTTTTATCTAATAGTTAGGCAGCCTCCTAGCTTTCATAATAGAGTATTTGAAAACCCAAGTTGCTTATCAGCATGGTATAAAGGTTTTGGATGATTTGCAGGTGGGTTATTGTAAAAATAAGGTATATCGCACGTACACGGAATCGCAGGTTTTTTAATTGAGGGTTCTTTTAATCGAGTAAACTTGGTCAGTTAAAAGATTATTCAGACTATCAAAGATTTGACTCGATTTTAGCGTTATAAAGCAAGCTTATCTCTTTGATTAAATTAAAAATAACAAGATACGTGAAGCGAGATTGCAAGGTTATAGCAACAAAAGCGGTTTTGAAACATTTTGAAATAACTATTTAAAATCAGGGGCTTGCATGGTGTTATGACAGGTTAGGGTAAGCTTGAGTAGCATAAACTCACAAAGTACTGCTATACCTTCAACAGATAAATCCTGAATTATTGATATACTGATTCGTAAGTTAGCAAAGCAAGATAATGTTTTGGCTAAATATGTGAGACAATCAGAAAAATAGAATAAAAAAATAAACAAGAATAGAAAATAGAGAGGTATTTGATTTGGCTAAGTTAGCAAAATTACATCGCTCACCAAACAATCGCATGATAGCAGGTGTGATGGGTGGCATTGCAGAATATGCTGGTTGGTCGCCAACATGGGTGAGAGTATTATTTGTAATCATCTCATCATTAAGTGCAGCAGTACCAGGCATTTTGATTTATATCATCCTATGGATAATTATGCCAAAAGCCAACAATCAGTCTTATCAATAATAGGAGCCTGATAGTTATTTTTAAAATTAGCTTTTTTAAAATTAGGTTTTCTGAACCAGTTAAAGAGTTAAGTTTAAGTTAGACGTAGTTGCTAAAAACAGTAGACCTCCAAAAAATAAAAAGCCTGATCAATCAGGATGCCCAAGATATAATTTTCCTCCTGCCCGAATGCTAGCGCATTTGGGTATTTTTTTATTTATTGTATTAGTGCGACTTCCATAATGATTTGCCTAAAAATACGCTATACAACTGAGGTTTTGTGCCCACTATGCAAATTTAGTTGATGTAAATATGGATAAAATAGTCAATTTTTAGTAAGGTGAGCAGGCAGATAGAGTCGTTGCCGAATAGGTCGCGCGAGCGCTATCAGAGATTTATTTAATAATACTCATTTCACAGTGGCTTTACTATGAAAACCGAAACTATTACATCCCAAGCGATAACCCCGATGACACAAGATAAAGACTCTCAACCGATGACTTTTCAAGATTTAATCTTAACTTTGCAAAATTATTGGGCCGATAAAGGCTGCGTTGTATTGCAGCCTTACGACATGGAAGTCGGTGCAGGTACTTTTCATACCGCGACGTTTTTGCGCTCGTTAGGTCCTGAGCGCTGGAATGCGGCTTATGTACAGCCATCACGTCGTCCTACTGACGGGCGCTATGGTGATAACCCGAACCGCCTGCAGCATTATTATCAGTTCCAAGTCGTGCTAAAGCCGAATCCACCGAACATCCAAGAGCTGTATTTGGACTCACTACGAGCCATTGGTATTGATCCATTGGTGCATGACGTGCGCTTTGTAGAAGACAACTGGGAATCGCCAACGCTTGGTGCGTGGGGACTTGGTTGGGAGATTTGGCTAAACGGTATGGAAGTCACGCAATTCACGTACTTCCAGCAAGTCGGCGGTATTGAATGTTTCCCAGTCACTGGCGAAATCACTTACGGACTTGAGCGTTTGGCCATGTATGTACAGGGCGTCGACAGCGTTTATGATTTGGTCTGGGCAGACGGTGAATTTGGCCGTGTCACGTATGGCGATGTTTTTCATCAAAATGAAGTCGAGCAGTCTACCTATAACTTTGAGCACGCTGATGTGCCGATGATGGGCGAGATGTTTGACTTTTATGAGCAACAAGCCGACAAATTGGTCGATGCAGGATTGCCATTGCCAGCTTATGAGATGGTATTAAAAGCATCTCACGCCTTTAACTTGCTTGATGCACGCGGCGCTATTTCAGTGACTGAGCGTCAGCGTTTTATCCTACGTGTGCGTACACTTGCTCGTAAGGTTGCTTTTGGTTATGTCGAAGCTCGTGCCAAATTGGGCTTCCCATTGGCTGATGAAGAACATCGCCAAGCTGCGCTTGATAAATATTTGCCAAAAGAAGACGTGGCAGCAGACACCTTAGCAGCAGATGGCGTAGCAAAAGAAAATACTGACACTAACCAATCTACTAACGATAAATAGGAGCATCCCATGAGTACTATTCTATTTGAACTGGGGTGTGAAGAGCTACCTCCAAAGAGTCTAAAACCATTACGTGATGCGCTACAAGCCAGTGTCATTGAGCAATTAACTGCAGCAGATATTACCTTTGATAGTATCAAAGCCTTTGCTGCACCGCGTCGTTTGGCGATTCAGATTCAAGGTATTAGCGATAAGCAGCCTGATCGTACAGAACAAAAACGCGGACCAGCGATTAAAGCGGCGTTTGATGCAGAGGGTAACCCAACGCGTGCGGCCATGGGTTTTGCCAAAGGCTTAGGTATTGAAGCCAGCGAGCTTACGACGATTAATACCGATAAAGGTGATTATGTCGGTTTTGAGCAGACTATCCGTGGTCAAGCGACCACTGAGTTACTACCTGCTATTTTCCAGACCGCACTAGATAATCTGCCGATTGCTAAGCGTATGCGCTCAGGTGCTAGCCGTAACGAGTTTGTGCGTCCAGTACAGTGGGTAGTATTGATGCAAGATGATACTGTCATTGATGCTACTATCCAAGGTTATCAGACTGGTACGCAAACGCGTGGTCATCGCTTCCACAGCCCTGACTACCATAACATTGCTCATGCCAATGACTATGAAGAACTACTAAGTGGTCTAAAAGTAGTAGCAGATTTTGATAAGCGTCAAATGCTGATCAAAAACCAAGTCAAAGCTTTGGCAGATGAAGTCAATTCTGATGCCATCGTACCGCAAGATTTATTAGACGAAGTCACCGCATTGGTCGATTTCCCAATTGCGCTACGAGCAAGCTTTGAAGCGCGCTTTTTACAAGTACCGCAAGAAGCGCTTATCTCGACTATGCAAGCGGATCAAAAGTATTTCTGCTTAACCGATAAAACTGGCAAATTGCAGCCGTATTTCATTTTTATTACCAATATTGAATCAAAAGATCCTAACCAGATTATCGAAGGTAATGAAAAAGTTGTGCGTCCACGTTTGGCTGATGCAGAGTTTTTCTTCTTACAAGATCAAAAGCAGCCATTGTTTGCGCTTACAGAGAGCCTAAAAAATCGTGTATTCCAAGACAAATTGGGTACGATTTGGGAGAAATCTGAGCGTATTGCTAAGCTTGCTGCGTTTATCGCCACGTTGATGCAGCAGCAAGGCCACGATATCAATGTCGATGAAACCGTACGTGCGGGCATTTTGTCTAAAGCAGATTTGGCCAGCTCGCTCGTTGGCGAATATCCTGAATTACAAGGTATCGCAGGTACGTATTATGCGCGTCTAAACGATGAGCCTGAAGCGGTTGCAGCAAGTTTGGAAGAGCAATATCTGCCTAAATTCAGTGGTGACGTATTACCACAAACACCGATTGGCATTTGCTTAGCGTTAGCTGATCGTTTAGATACATTGGTTGGTATTTTTGCGATTGACCAAGCGCCGACGGGTTCAAAGGATCCGTTTAGCTTACGTCGTTCTGCTATTGGTATCTTGCGTATTTTGATCGAAAAGCAGTTGCCGATTAATCTGGTTGCGCTCGTTGAGCAAGCGATTAAAGGCTATAGCGATGCTGAAGGTAGTAAGATTGCCAAAATGGGCGATACTTTCACCCAAGTTATGGCATTCCTAAACTCGCGCTATCGTGCGATGTATACAGAGCAGGGCGTTAGCGTCGACACGATTCAAGCAGTGCAAGCGATTAACCCGCATATGCCGCTTGATTTTGATCAGCGTATCCGTGCAGTGCAAGCATTTAGCGAGCTGTCACAAGCGTCGATGTTGGCTGACTCAAACAAACGTGTTGCTAATATATTGGCCAAGTCAGAAGTGAGCGTGGCTGATACAGTCGATGAAGCGCTACTGTCTGAATCTGCTGAGCAAAACTTATATGCGAACGTGCAGCAAGCGCAGACAGTGGTACAACCATTGCTGGAGCAAGCGGACTATACGCAAGTATTGCAAACGCTGGCTAGCTTAGATGAGCCGTTGACCCAGTTCTTTGATCAAGTAATGGTCAACAGTGAAGATGCTGCGCTTAAAAACAATCGCTTGGCATTGCTAAAGCAAGTTCGTGCCTTGTTCTTGACGGTAGCTGATATCAGTGAGCTACAGCTGTAACCCTGCTAAAACCTGATAGTTACTTTAACCTGATTGTTGTTTTAAATTGACGGTTACTTTTGATAAAAAACCTGGCTTATCATGGCCAGGTTTTTTGTTATGCAGTTGACTGGTTTACTCATACAGTTATCCGTTAGATATAACCAGTCAATTAGTGCAATCAGCAATTAAACGGTAAAGGCATTGTATTATCGCTATTATTGACGGTAAAATTTATGCTATCAAAACGTCTTAAATAATCTTATTTAATAGATTTCGTTATTTCTCGCGTTTACCCATAATCGAAGGAGCACTACTGTGTTTGCTGTTATTATCGTCATCCTTATTATTTGGGCTTCAATGTGGGCTTTTTATAAGTTTATGTACCCGCGTGCACCTAAGAGTATGATGCCAAAAGAAGGGGATGTGACCACTCCGCGTCAGTGCAATTTCTGTGGCAACAGCTTGGCTGAATATCGCGGCGTACTCGAAACCAAACCAAGTACAGCTACCGATGGCAATGTTGAATCGAACCAAGAGTTATTCTTTTGCAATTATGAGCATCAGGCAGACTTTCATGCAGGCAAGACCTACACGCCTTATGCATAAATAGATAAATGATTGACCATAAAAAAGCGCCTAACTTTATTGGCTAGGCGCTTATATGTTTAATACAGTACGATGCATCTACAGAATAGAATGAGCATCTTTCATGATTTTATTCAGCAATGCCTCAGACTGTTTGTCTTTCTGCAAGCGGTCTTCATCACTTCTTTGATTGGCATGGATTTTTTCATACAAGTTTAAGCAGCACAGTACCAGTATGCTTTCTTGGCTGAGACTAGGCGCATCTCTTTTTAGCTCGAGCGCATAGTTGTTGATATACGAAACCGCTGACAGTAGCTCTTCTTGCTCATGTACTGGACAAAAGATTGGATAAGTAACCCCAGCAATTGCAATATCTACTTTTTTGATTTGGGGTTCTGGCGCTTTAGGTGTTTTGGTATTAGTTTGTGCCATGGCGCTTGATATATTTGATGCTGCTGGTGTCGTTTTTTGCGCTGGTACTGGCGCACTTGTTACTGGTGCACTTGGCGCTTGAGTATTTTTTGGTTGTTTTTCTATCGATTTGCTTTGGTCATCGGTCATGATAAATCCTACAGTGTTTGGTCAGTGAAATGAGTGATATCAGATTTTACAAATAGCATTTGGCAGTTGAATAAACAGTACGTCTTTGCTATCTGCTACAGGAAAACGTTAGCCTTCTGCTTGATCGATACGGGTTAGGCGCTGTAATACGACTTGCGTACGCTCGGCTGCCAATTGGTTCTTCTTTTGCAGTTCACTGTTTTGTTGTTTGATATCGCTATACTGCTGCTTTAGCTCATTATTGTGTTGTTGCAGCTCGCTGTTTTGTTGTTGTAATTGGCTGATCTGTTTTTGCAGTTTGTCTTGTTCTTCACCGATCATATGGTGCGCTTCTGCAAGACTCTGATAGCGCTTGTCGAGATCGTTCAGTTGTTTTTTGGCACCGTCACGTTCGTTATGACTGTTATCTAATTTGGTTTTTAGTGCGGCAAATTCTTTGGAATCAGTAACAGGGTGTTGTTTTAAGCTGCTAAGTTCAGCACTGACAAGCTGATACTGTTTTTTGATGTCGAGTACCATTTTTTCTAATATTCTAAGTTGATCATACATAGTCAGTTTTTATCCTTAACAAGTAAGCGTGAATGAATTTTGTTCGCTGCATTTAATAATGCCATAGGTGACCGCATAATATCTATATCAACAAAGTAATTACAAGCATCAGGCTTTGTCTTTTCACTTTTATTTATCGATGATTTGTCTATGACATTTTATCGCGACTATTTTTGTTTTATGAGCAGTAATCAATTACTAGGACATCTATTATGAATGATAATATCTCTGGCTGGAATACTTGGCTGACTGCGTTTGATGATTGGACTGACGTGTCTATCAGCGAAGTGCATGGCATGATGACAGGGCTTATGACGGCTTGTAATGCACCCGACGAAGCAACTTGGGCTAAGGTGTTTGAGGAGCTCAGCTTTGCCCCATTACCAGAGCCTGCATTGACCTTGCTGACAGAAGAAGCGGAAGACATTGTGTTTCAGCTAAAAGACAAAGATGATGCCTACGCGTATATGCCGCTCATCCCAGATGATGAACATGATTTATACGAGCGCGTGATGGCGTTGAAACAGTGGGCAAACGGTTTTATGACCGGTTTTGGCATTACCGATTGTGGTTTGACCAGCGAAGAAAACGAGATGCTATCTGATTTGGCTAAGATTGGCGCAATTCGTCTCGAAGATGATGAAGATTTTGAAGGTGGCGAAGAGTCTTATCTTTACATCTATGAATTTGCTCGTATGGTACCCGTAAGCTTTGCCACGCGTAAACGCAAGGCTGTCAAAGATATCGCGCTCATCGCGGGTTTGTCTATCGATGCCAAAACAACCAAAGAGCTACAGGCAGAAGGTAAGCTACCAAAACCAATGCCGCCAGTGGTGGATGTGATGAATCATAACAATCCATCGTAAGGCAGCTCTGACACATCATAGTTCTGAAAATTGTAGTAAGGATATTTTATGATCCAAAATAACAGTAGTAATAGCGACAACGTCAGTAATAGCGATAACGTTGATAGTAGCAGCGATGTCCAGCTGAAAAGTGCTGAGCATCCTACTCAGAGTCTCGATTGGCTAACACGTCTTATCGCCTTTGATACGGTCAGTCGCCACTCTAATTTGGCTTTGATTAATGATGTAAAGTCTTATTGTGAGCAGTTGTGTTTGACGGTAGATTTGACCTTTAATGAAGCTAAGACCAAAGCCAATTTGTTTGTGACTGTACCAGCTGGTGAAAACGCTGATATTATCAATAACGGTCTGGTCTTATCAGGTCATACCGACGTTGTACCAGTTGATGGACAAGCGTGGTCTTCAGAGCCGTTTACCGCGACGATACGTGGTGATAAGCTATACGGACGCGGTGCATGTGATATGAAGGGCTTTATCGCTTGTGCACTAACGGTATTGCCACAAGCCGTGCAGTTATCGAATAGCGGTCAGCTACGTCGTCCGTTGCATTTGGCATTGTCGTTCGATGAAGAGGTTGGTTGTTTGGGTGCGCCATTGATTTTGGCAGACCTAAAAGCACGTGGTATCACGCCTGATTATTGTATCGTCGGTGAGCCAACTAACATGGCTATGGTAGTCGCACACAAAGGCATCGCAGTTTATCGCTGCCGTGTACATGGCAAGTCGGCGCATTCTTCATTGATTGCACAGGGTGTCAATGCGATTAGCTATGCCAGCAGATTGGTTGGCTATGTAGATACGCTTGCTGAAGAGCTGAGTACTCGTGATGATAACGACGCATTATTTACAGTGCCTTATTCGACATTGTCAGTAGGTACCATCCATGGTGGTACAGCGACCAATATCGTACCCAACCTATGCGAGTTTACTTTTGACTATCGTAACCTGCCGCACATGACGCAAGACGATATACTAGCGCCCATTCGAGCCAAAGTCGCTGAGCTAAATGCCCAAATGCAAGCACGCGCGCCAGAGACTGGTATTGAGCTGATGCAAGAAGAAAGCGTTCCCGCCATGATTGATAATGATAGTGCCGAGTTACAATTGTTAATCGCTGCGCTGACAGGAGATGATGAGCGTCATAAAGTGGCTTACGCGACTGAAGGCGGTCAGTTTACCAATGCAGGTATCCCAACGATTATCTGTGGCCCTGGTAGTATTGAGCAGGCGCACAAAGCGGATGAGTATGTGGAGCTTAGTGAAATTGAACGCTGTGATGTGTTTTTAAAGAAGTTGTTAGATAGCTGTACGACTCAGCCGTCCATGTAATCGTAATTATTCAGAAGAAGGTATGTCGTTTCTTTAATGATTTCTGCGAGAATTTTTGATATATAGGTATAAATGACACCGTCTTAATGGCGGTGTTTATTTTTTAGTCGCATATTTAAGTCGTATAGCTGTTCGTATTAGAACCATTTACACATGACAAAGTAGGGGTGGGTTGATGTCTTGGCATCTGTTTGCAGTGTTTTTCGCAAGTACGTTTTTTATCTCAGCGACCCCTGGTCCTAATATGCTGCTGGCATTTCAGTACGGCATGAACTATGGCGTCAAACGAACTTTATGGACGCTGGCAGGTCTGAGCCTTGGCTTGTTTGTATTACTGCTGTCGACACTGCTTGGCTTGGACGTAATCAGTCGCCAGTCACCGTGGCTACTGACCATTATCAAAGCCGTGGGTGCAGTATACTTAATCTATTTGGGTATCAGTTCTTGGCGCGATGCTGGCGACGGTAGCTTGATGAGCGATGCTAAAGAGTTGAGTGCCGAGGTAGCAGCAGACTATGCTGCCACTGACGGCGTACCCAGTACACCGCAGCCGCGTTCACTATCTAGTGCTGCTACTAAGATATCGCCGAGCAATACTAGCTTGTTTCGTACTGGTGTTTGGGTGTCATTATCTAACCCAAAAGCTATCTTGTTCTTTGCTGCTTTTTTTCCTAAGTTTATCAATTTTAGCGCGCCACTATGGCCGCAATATGTTCTATTGACCATCGGCTTGTTTTTGAGTGAAACGATTTGGCAAATCGTATATACGCTAGGTGGCAAAAAGCTAGCAAGCTGGCTTGATGTTGGTAATCGCTTAGCCTGGCTTAATCGTGGATGTGGGGTAATATTTATAATTATCGCTACCGCCTTATTGGCTGAAGTGATAAATAGTTTTATGGTATAAAAACTACCGATAAGATTTCAAATTAAAGTGATCAATTAAACACACGTTTATTAAATTATTTTCTATACAGGCCAAATTAATTATTGACTTTAATTTTTAAATCGTTATTATTGGCTCATTGATTTATATCGTTTATCTTTTATAAGCGATAAATTGTTTCAATTAATCTGTTATTGTCGCCCTGACATTAGCCACAACCTATGGAGGAATCATCGTGTCCTATATAACTACCAAGACGTTTTTAAAGATTAAATGTATAAACCACATGACAGCAATGACACCTTCGAAAAGGTTTGGCTAAGTTTTTATATAAGCTGTTGAGTGATATCCCATCTATCGATATCAACGAATAGCTTTCTGTATCTACTTGCGCTATCTCTTTTCTAAGTCTACTGTGCCAAATTCGCTCTGCGATTGTGCTAAGCTATATTGCGCTTGCTGTTATCTGTTTACCTAACATTTTTCTTTACCGCTATTGCTAATAAAGCGACTCAGGCTATGATTTAGCTAAAGCTTTTCTATGCGTATAATATTTACGCTGTGGCCGACGGTTTTGATCTATATTATATTTCTTTAAAATGTCCATAATAAATCAGCCATAAATTTTTATTGATTTTTAATTAATAAAAATACGGTTTTTTATTGCCTATTATTTCTTAGCTAATAGTTTTTTTATTATTGAACGTTACGTTTAATCGAGAAATATAAGTAATGTCTAAAAAATTTAATAGGTAAATATAAAAATTATTTGTATGGCTTTAAAAATAAAAAAAGTGGAAGAAATAAATAATGAGCATTCAATTAGTATTAAATAAAAATAGTAAACATGGCGTACCTGTCAAGATTTACACCTCTGATATCGAGCAAGGCGCGATGCAGCAGTTACGCAATTTAGCCCAGCTAGAGTTTGTGCATTCCCACATTGCAGTGATGCCCGATGTGCACGTTGGCAAAGGCGCAACAGTCGGTAGCGTGATTCCGACCAAGTCAGCCATTATTCCTGCGGCGGTCGGTGTGGATATCGGCTGCGGTATGAACGCAGTACGTTTGTCACTGACAGCGAGTGATCTGCCTGATAGCTTACGGTCGTTACGATCGATCGTTGAGCAACAAGTGCCAGTCGGCTTCAATATGCATAAGCAAATCCAAGCCAAAAATTCAACGCTTGATCCACTAGGCAAACGCCTAAAACCGATTACTGATAAACATCCGGGTTTGCTTAAAATGCTGAAAGGTTTTGAGCGTACTTGGGCGAAGCAGTTGGGAACACTCGGCGGTGGCAATCATTTCATTGAGCTGTGCTTGGATGAGAACAATGATGTCTGGGTCATGCTGCATTCTGGCAGTCGCGGCATCGGTAATTGTATCGGTCAGTACTTTATCAATTTAGCAAAAAAAGAGCGTCAATCGCGCTTCGGTCATGTGCCAGATCAAGATTTGTCTTACTTTGCCGAAGGGTCTGATAGTTTTGCTGATTATGTCGAAGCAGTGGGCTGGGCGCAGGACTACGCGTTAGAGAACCGCCGCGAGATGATGCGTTTGGTGATTAAGTCCTTGCAGTCGTCACAAGCGGGATTACCACGATTTCAGCTTACCAAAGAAGCCATCAATTGTCATCATAATTATGTCAATGAAGAGGTGCATTTCGGTGAGCAAGTCTATGTGACGCGTAAAGGTGCGATCAGTGCCTATGCTGGTGAGCTTGGGATTATCCCAGGATCTATGGGCGCAAAGTCCTTTATCGTACGTGGTCTGGGCGAAGCTGAATCGTTTTGCTCGTGTTCGCATGGGGCAGGACGACAGATGAGCCGTGGTAAAGCCATGCGAGCATTTACCATCGACGAGCTAAAAGCGCAGACGGATGGCGTCGAGTGTCGCAAAGACAAAGGTGTCATAGATGAAATACCCGGAGCGTATAAAGACATCGATGAAGTGATGGCCAATCAAACGGATTTGGTCGAAGTGGTGCATACGCTAAAACAAGTGATGTGTATTAAAGGCTAACGAATAAAAACATAGCGAGTCATGACGGTGTCAATCGAGCTAAATGTACTAAGTATACTATTTGCGCTCGATTTCCTAGTCGTGACCTCACTATGCTGTCATTCGAATATATAAAACAGATTTAGAGTTATTAAAAATATAGGCAAAAATATGAGCTTAAAACAAACCTTAAAAAAGGCCAAACAGATTGAACGACAGTTAGATCAACAGGCTGAGACAGGTGTACAGCAATCGCTAAGCACTATCAAACCACGTAATTATTTGGCACTTGATCCACTATTAAGAAAAGGTGGTATTCACGAAAAGGAAGATATCGACATCGTCCGAAAAAAACGTCGCCGCGAGACCAAGCAACAGTTACGGAAGACAGATTGGTTATCAGAATAGTGATAGTTAATATTCACGCACAAAAAAGCCGTTCGCTATTATAGTGAACGGCTTCTTTATTCTTGCTCAAACTTATAACTTAACCATTGTTACCTTAACTACTAGGCCAATACTTCGATTAGCTCACCTTTCACCATGTGCGGACTAACGAAATCAGTAATACGTACGCTCACGAGCTTACCCAATAGCTCATCCATTTTCTCAACATCATGAGGGAACATAACGGTACGAGTGTTATCTGCTGTACCGATTAAGCAATCAGGATGACGGTTGGCAACTTGTTCAACCAAGACGCGGGTAGTAGTACCGACCATCTCATGCGTTTTGGCAAGTGTCGAGTCAATGATGACTTTCTGGAATTCAGCCAAGCGAGCTTTTTTAGTGGTGAAGCTCACATCATCTGGCAACTCAGCGGCTGGCGTGCCTGGACGCTTAGAATAGATAAAGCTGTAAGAGTGATCGAAGTTCAACTCTTTCGCCAAGTTCAAAGTATCTTGGAAGTCTTGATCTGTCTCACCTGGGAAGCCAATGATAAAGTCACTCGACAAGTGAATATCTGGACGAATGGCTTTTAGCTTATTAATCTGATTGATATAAACATCAATTGTATGGTTACGCTTCATCGCTGCCAAGATAGCGTTTGAGCCACTCTGAACCGGTAAATGTAAGTGTGAAACCAACTCTGGCAATTGTGCATAGGCATCAATGATGTCATCAGTGAACTCTAGCGGATGGCTGGTCGTATAGCGAATACGCTCGACACCGTCGACATGCGAGACATAATGCAATAGCTCAGCGAAACGGCAAATGCTGCCATCGTCTTTTTCGCCACGATAGCCGTTGACGTTTTGACCCAACAGGTTGATTTCACGGATACCTTGAGCGGCAAGGCTGTCAATCTCTGCCAATACGTCATCAAGTGGACGGGATAACTCTTCGCCGCGGGTATAAGGCACCACGCAGAATGAGCAATACTTTGAGCAGCCTTCCATGATAGAGACAAAGGCTTTGTAGCCTTCTACTCTTGGCTCTGGCAAAAAGTCAAACTTCTCGATGCTAGGGAATGACACGTCAATTGTGCCAATACGATTTTTAGGCGCAATTTCACGTTGTTCGTTTGATTGATCGTATAGCTCTGGCAGGCGATGCAAGGTTTGTGGGCCAAATACCATGTCGACATAAGGCGCGCGTTTTTGAATATTATCGCCTTCTTGTGAGGCCACACAACCACCAACGCCAATGACGAGGTCAGGGCGTTTTTCTTTTAGTTTGCGCCAGCGACCCAATTCTGAAAAGACTTTTTCTTGCGCTTTTTCGCGGATAGAGCAGGTGTTCATCAGTAGTACGTCAGCCTCATCGATATCATGAGTCACTTCCATACCGTGTGAATCGCCGAGCACGTCTAGCATTTTGCCAGAGTCATAGACATTCATCTGACAACCTTGGGTCGTGACAAAGACCTTTTTTGTCGCTGCTTTTTCGACGGGCGCTTGGGCTGAACTTGCTTCTTTGAGTGCAGTGACAGCACGTGCGGTGACAGTCGTCTCAGCAACAGCATCGTCATCGATGCGGGGATTGAATACAGTAACACTCATAAGGATAAGTCCATGATTGACCAAAAATATAGCGGAGTAGCCGATTAACAGGTGGCGTATTTTATCACAACCCTGTGCCAATGTGAAAAATTAGCACAGGCGATGAGGTATCAATATGATAAATAATTCATAGCAGTATCAATTATTTACTGTCGTTCATATTACTATTCATAAAAACTGCGGCTCGTTATCACTTCTATGTTACACCGTGCTGTCCTATTTATTAACAAAAGGTAAAGGAGATAGTTGAAAGCACAATGAGTATAGTATGATGATTGCTATACCCTTGGCGGTACTTAGCGAACCGTTATTCACATATTTGTAGAGATATCATAAAGAGAGTCAGTATGACAAAGTTGCGTGTTGCGCATAGCATCAAGGATGAAGAGTCTATCAGTCAAAAACACGCGTCAAAGCGAATCACAGTAGGTACGCTACGGTTGAGCGCGTTGAGCGTGGCAACAGCGGTCAGTGCACTTGGTGTGTCACAAGTCGCTTGTGCCGAGTTGACGTGGGGCGATGAGGAAAGCTATCAACAAGATTATCAGCAAGACAGTAGTATTGACTCATTTATGGCAGCCGCTATCGCCGCAGATCGCGGTGATGTGAGTGCGCTCTATAACTATGAGCAAGTCATGAGCGGCGGCTTGTTTGCGATGTATCCGACTTATTGGCGCATGAATCTAGATCTTAATTCACAGAGTTCAGCGGCGGTCTCGCAGTTTGTGCGTCAGTATCCAGATACGGTTATGGCTGAAAAATTAGTGGCTGATTTTGCGGAGACCAAAGCAGGATCGAATGACTACGCCTCGGTTAGACAGGTAGCCAATTTGATTACCAATGCCGATGCCAGTGAGCGCTGTGCGGTTGCGCTTGGGTTTAATAATGGCGGTGATACCATGCGTGCTATGGCAGCCAAATCTGATGTTTGGCTAACCACCAAAAAGCAGCCAGCACTGTGCGATCAGCTAGCGATGGAGATGAACAACAACGCGCTGATTAGTAATCAAGATCGTGCGGCTCGTCTCAAGCGTATGCTACGTAAAGGCAAGACCGGTGATATTATGGCATTATCATCACGCCTTGGTACGCCAATTGCTTATTCGGCGCTCAGTGAAATTCAGCTAAATCCGTCTTCTTTCTTTAGCCGTTTTGGTCGTGAGCCAGCTAGCCAAACCAATCAATACCTATATATGTACGCAATCGGCCGTATGGCTGACAAGTCTTATCGTGAGGCGGCGCTACAGTTAGACTTTGATATCAAACAAGACAATCAGCGCGCTGTCAGATTGTTGAATGACGAAACCCGACGTTATGCTTATCGTACGCTTGGCGTACAGCGTATGAATCACAACACTGATGATGGCTTTAACGCTGAAGCAGTGGATTGGTTCCGCAACAGTTTGGACAATGATTTTAATTTTGAAGAAGCAGAAGATTACGCGATGGCAGCGATTCGCTTCGGTCGTTGGGATGATGTGGTAGAAGCTATCTCAAAAATGGATGGCGAAACGCAAAAAGAAGCCCAGTGGCAGTATTGGCTAGCTCGTGCGTATGAGCAGTCAAGCGATAGTAGCAAGCGCAATACGTCTAAAAAAATGTATCAGAACTTAGCAAAAAGTAATGACTACTATGGCCTGATGGCAAAAGATAAAATAGGGCAGCGTTTCGATGCCAGCCGTTTAGGTGGTAGTAATTTGCCTAATGTTAGTACTGCTGACCGCGCGCGTGTCATGCAAGATGCTAACTTTGCTCGTGCGTTTGCGTTATACAACTCTGAGGCTAGTCGTGCTTATGCCAACCGCGAGTGGAACTGGGCTGTAAAGCAAGCTCGTGATAATCGTGATGATAATTTGATTATTGCCGCTGCTCGTCAAGCCTATGATATGGGCTGGCTCGATCGAGCGATTTATGCGGTTGATAATACTGATAGGGTGGATAGCTTAGCACTCTCGCATCCGATGCCGCATCAAAGCGCAGTCGTGCGTTATAGTGAGGCAGCAGGTATTGATCCAGCATGGGCGTACGGTATTATGCGTCAAGAAAGCCGTTTCGTATCTTCTGCGCGCTCAAACGTAGGCGCGAGTGGACTGATGCAAGTCATGCCTGATACCGCAAAATATATCGCTCGTAACCTAGGCGAGACGTATAGTGCGAGCCGTGCCAATAGCGGTGATACCAATATCCGCTATGGTACGTGGTATATGGGTGATATCTTGGGCAAACTCAATTATCAGCCAGTATTGGCAACCGCAGGCTATAATGCTGGACCTAATAATGCCAAACGCTGGCAGCCAGTTTATGGCTCACTTGCCGCAGATCAATATGTAGAGTCGATTGCATTCCCTGAGACACGTAACTATGTCAAACACGTGATGGAAAACGCCACTATCTATAGCAGTCTGTTGGGTCGTGGTCAGCCGATTACTCAGCGTATGGGTACGGTGCCAGCTGGATTTTAATCACTGAACTTGCATTTGATAAACCACTAATGATTTATTGTTAGTGGTTTATTTTTATCTGCTGATTTGCTTTGCTAATTGCTAATTGTCAATTGGTTAAACTTGACTTGCTCAGGTAGCACTAATCTGGCCAAGGTAAATTTCACAGTCTTTATCCTTCAGTGCTTTATCAACATTTATCGATCTTCCTGACGATGTCGTCAACGTTTACGTTTTTGCTATAGATTAAAAAAAACGTTTTGTTACCATTGCCTTAATGGGAAACCCTATTTTTCAGTCTTGTTCTTAGGTCAATGCGTGTTTTATGTATCGCGCCTAATGATTTAAGTTATAGCCTATGTCTTATCATTGCTAACTAACTGCCCTCAGTCCTATGATCAAAAAATATTTTAGTCTGTCTACGTCGCCAAAAACCAAATATTCGTTATCTAATCGGATATGCTTTTTATCGAAGGCGAATACAAAGACAGATACAAACCTGAGCAACAAGGCTGCTAACTCTATGATGCGATTGCGTGCAGGGTTAGCTAGTAAACACAGCGTAGGCAGTATCAAAGCGACGATGAGCTTCGGCGCTTTACTGCTTATACAAGGTGTTGTATTGCTGCCAGCACAAGCTGCTAGCACAGTTAAGACTGGTCAGCGTGTATTGATGATTGAGATGACCCCAGCATTATGTAATATGCAGCCAACGCGGGCACGTATGCGCCAGTGTTTAGAAGGGTATTCATTAACCGTATCTGGTTTAGACATGGGATATGGTGAGCGCTGCGGTCGTGGTAGTGAGCCACGTCTTACCCCGCTACAACTAAAAGTCGTTAACCGAATCATGCCTGACACAACGGTACGTAGCCAAACGTGGCAACGCTATGGAGCATGTAGCCCGCTTAGCGCTAGCAGTTACTTCCGCCAGATTACCAATTATGCAGGTGGATTAAAATTACCGAATGAGCTAAATACGGGTAATAGTTATACCGTTTCCAAATCACGATTTATCAGTCAAATGACCCGCCTTAATAGTGGTATGTCTTCCAATAGTGTAGATCTTATCTGTCAAGAAGGCAGCCGTCGCCAATCGATACTTACTGATATACATGTGTGCTATGAAGGTAGTGATTTTGGGACTTGTCATGATGTTGTAGACAGCTGTGGCAGTAAATTTATCATTTCAGGTGGACGATAGCCTTTACTTAGTTACCTGTTCAAACCTCTTTTTTGATATCGTTTTCAATGCAATTCAATCGAATTTAATAGTACAAATTGCCTATTTTGACCATTGTATCTACGTATAATACAGTGAAAATATGCTTTAGTTATCATGTATTGAAACCCTCTAGCGCTTTATTCGTAAGCGCTTAGCCTCTACAAAAATCCTCTCGTATAAAATGTAACAATATAATCCCTGACGGGTCTATGACTGTATCTAGACGGTCACTGCGATGAAGTGCTACACTAGCTCTCGGTTTATACATGCTGCTATGCGGCAAACAAGTCGATATCTAAAATGATAATCGTTCATTAGAATTATCTAATAATTAATTAGGGAGTATTCAATGTCAATGAAACAGCCTTTACGTGTTGCCGTCACTGGTGCCGCTGGTAATATCAGCTACGCGATGCTATTTCGTATTGCATCTGGCGAGATGCTAGGTAAAGATCAGCCAGTTATTTTGCAATTACTTGAAATTACGCCAGCTCTTGACGCCCTAAAGGGTGTGGTCATGGAACTAGAAGACTGTGCATTCCCATTGTTGGCTGGTATCGTCCAAACTGACGATGCTAATGTCGCATTCAAAGATATCGATTATGCTTTACTGGTCGGTGCACGTCCTCGTGGCCCAGGTATGGAGCGTAAAGATTTGCTAGAAGCCAACGCTGCGATTTTCTCAGCACAAGGTAAAGCATTGAACGAAGTCGCTAGCCGTGATGTAAAAGTATTGGTAGTCGGTAACCCTGCCAACACCAACGCACTTATCGCTCAGCGCAATGCGCCAGATCTTGATCCACGCAACTTCACTGCAATGACTCGTCTAGACCACAACCGTGCTATGGCGCAGTTAGCTGGTAAGACTGACAGCACGGTTAATGACGTGAAAAAAATGATCATCTGGGGCAACCATTCGTCAACTCAGTATCCAGATCTAACTGCTTGTACGGTAAACGGCAAGCCTGCTCTAGATTTAGTTGATCGCGAATGGTACGAAGCAACTTATATCCCAGAAGTACAACAGCGTGGTGCTGCAATCATTAAAGCTCGCGGTGCATCATCTGCCGCTTCTGCTGCCAACGCTGCTATCGCACATATGCGTACGTGGGCACTAGGTACTGATGAGAATGATTGGGTATCTATGGGCGTTTACTCAAACGGCGAATACGGTATTGCTGAAGGTTTGATCTACTCATTCCCATGCACATGCACTAACGGCGACTGGTCTATCGTAGACGGCGTTGATGTATCATCAGATTTCTCGAAAGAGAAAATGGCTGCCACTGAGCAAGAGCTTAGTGAAGAGCGTGATGCAGTAGCACATTTACTACCGTAAATCTAAGCTGCTATCCAGTAAGCTATGATTTAAGTAGTAGAGATAAGTAGTACAAGAAAGCCCTCTGAAATATGAGGGCTTTTTCGTGTCTATGAGAAATAGGCAAATCAGAGCAACTTAATTCATATTTTAAACTGATAAGAGCGATTTACCGTTAATACAATTGATAACGTTAGATAAACGTTGATTAACAGCTATTAAAATAAAGCTTGCTACAATGAATGTGTCAATTTGAATAATAAGCACATTAAACAATAAGTACGACTATATTCGTACCATTTAAGGAGAAAAATTATGTTGGGTGAACCAGAATACAGTATGAATGAGTTATTTGCTCAGTTAGGTCTAGATAGCTCTGATGAGGCAATTGATAATTTTATCGCAGCAAACCAACTAGCTAGCGAAGAAAAACTGACAGAGGCTAGCATTTGGACGGACAATCAGCGTATGTTCTTGCAAGAAGAATGGCAGAAAGATGCCGCATGGGTAGAAACCATCGATGAGCTAAATGTCCGTTTACATCCTAATGCATAAATATTTATAGACATAAAAACCCCGCGATAGTCTTAATATCGCGGGGTTTTTTATGTCTGGAGTAACACTAAACATCAAATTTGCTTGTCGCGCCAATCAAGTAAATCTGCGACGTCTTGATGAATACCTGCTTTTAATGCTTCTATTCCATCATAGCGACGCTCACCGTGCAAAAAGTGTAGGAAACGTACGTGTAAGTTCAATCCGTATAAATCAGCTTGCAACTGTGGAAAGTGAACCTCTAGTCGCCAGTCATCACCTTTATCAACAGAAGGTCTTTTACCAATATTAGCCGTGCCGAACAAACTATGCGGACGCAAGCCAGCAACACCTGTATGACCATCGGTGGCAAGCGCAGTCAAACCATCAGCTATCACATCACCATTGTCATCTAAGCTCACCACGTCAACTGCAAAAATACCATGCAGGGCAGGCTTTATACGCTGTAAATCGATATTTGCGGTAGGGAAGTCTATCGTACGACCTATCTGGTCGCCGCGCACAACCCCTCCTGTGATTGCATAGTCACGACCAAGCAACCTGTTGGCCGCCTGAAGTTCACCTGCTAATAGTAAGTCACGAACCCGAGTAGAGCTAATACGGGCAGCGTCGTTATCGATCGTATCAATACTGTCGCTATCAGTACTATCGTTATTAGTATTGCTATCAGTGACCGTATGCAGGTTGGTCACATCCAAACCATAATCACGCAAAAACTGACTGTCGCCAGTACGATCATGGCCGAAGCGGAAGTCGTCACCCAGCACCAATGCCTTGACGTTCAAACGCTTGGCTAATATATCGGCAAACGCTTGTGCTGATAGCGAGCGAAATTCTGTATCAAAACCTGCTACGATCAATGTTTCAACGCCATATTCTGCTAGCAGTGCTTGCTTCTCTGCCAGATTGGTCAGACGTGCAGGCGCTTTGGCAGGTGCAAAAAACTCACGTGGCTGCGGCTCAAATATCATGACCGCCGCACCCAAATTTTGGGTATGCGCAATTTCACGAACTTGGGCTAGCATTGCTTGGTGACCAAGGTGCACACCGTCGAAATTGCCGATAGTGAGCACGCAAGATGCCAACTCTACTGGGACAGTGTCCGTAGATGAAGTGTGTGGCGACGAAATCAGTTGCTCAAGAAAATAGGTTTTCATAAGTTTTCAGCTATGATGAGACCAAATAAAAAATGAAAAAACACATCTATGCTTAAAATTGATGTGTCTAAAGCCAGCCATTATAAAGTAAAATAGCCACACTAACATCCTATAGTCTACGTGTAATGCAAGTATGGCGCGTAGGGTAGCTATTCTTTATTGCCAATGATGCTAACACCAACCCTAACAACAATCTCGACAACGATGGAGATCTTATGTCTGCTGCTGCCTTAAATACTATACCAACCGACCTATCGACATATCAGCTCACCGATCAGTTCGTTGTGCAGCGTGCAAATAAAGAAGATTTAGCAGAAGTCTTAGCCATTTATAATCAAAGCATACCGGGTAAACAAGCAACAGCCAATCTTGCATTGGTTACGCTAGAGGAGCGTGCCGCTTGGTTTGAGGAGCATTTGGATAGTGCAACCAGACCAATATATGTGGTTAAAGCACTATCATCAGATGATGTAGATCAAACAAAGGCGCCGATAGTTGCATGGGGCAGTTTTAGTGATCTGTATGCACGTACGGCCTATCACATCAGTACCGAGATTAGTATTTATCTACATCAAGATTATCAAGGTAAAGGGTTAGGCAGTTTGCTGACCCGTTGGATGTTGACGCAAGCACCAAGCCTAGGTATTCGAAATATCATCGCCCTTGTCTTTGCTCATAATCATCCAAGCTTAGGACTGTTCCGTAAGCTTGGCTTTGAACAATGGGGTTATATGCCCGAAGTGTGCGATATGGAAGGGTTTATCGCTGATGTTGTGATGCTGGGTAAAGCAGTCACGTCAGACCATGTCTCAGACAAAGCGTCCGAGACGATTTAAATTAATATGCTCTAACCTAAAATCTTCCATTGACCTTTTATCTTCTGTAGCTGGTAGGTCAGTGGTGCAGGTTCGCTCTGTCCTTTCAGCATCAACTCGCCAATGATAGTGGCACGAGTTTTGTCATCATTGTATTTGGTATCAGTAATCGTAACGCCATCCACCGTTTGCTGAAACGCAGACTGGGTGTTGGCAAGCTCTTCTTCGAAGTTTGCCATATCGACTTGGTAATATGACGCCGCATCCTTCACATCACCGTAATATAAGCTGTTTAGTGCTTGCTTGACAGTATCCTCTGGCGTACCGGCTTGAGTTGGGTTGGTCACTAGGCTTTTTTGTTCGGTCGCATCGGTGACTGGATTAATATTGTCACTCTCAATCGCTGTCTTATCTTCATCGCTATCTGTCATTTCGCCTGTTTCGCTAGCACTGTCATCGGTCATTGCTTGGTCAGTTGTATCATTGTCTAATGTGAGGTCTTCTGAGGTATCCACGGTCGCTGCCACATCTTCATTATCGGTAGCAGTTTCAGCCGACTCATTGTTACTACAACCGCTAATAAGCAATCCAGTGCTTAGTACACCAGTTGCTAGCAAAATTGGTAAGCGCTGAAAGATTGGCTGTTTCGTTGTCATATCAAACCTCAAATGTCATGTATTCATTAGTGATCTATTATGACAATTATCAGCAGCGCGCATTGTCATTTCTCATAACAGGCTTGTTTTGGTTTCGTAAGCCTGCCATGAGTTTGCTTATACTTTATCCTAGCCGTGCTTTAGCTGACGCGGACGGAACCCAGTTGCTAGCAATACCACACCGTAAACCAACGCTCCGACGGCACACATAATAATCAGTGCGACGATACGCTGCCACTGAGCCTCATCGGTAGGGAAGTAAGGCAGCATAAAATAAAGCACGCCAATCATAGAGCCAGTCGAGATAGCAAACTGCGTAAATAGCTTTTTCCAATGCGGACCGAAACGGAAAATATCACGCTTATGTAAGAAGTAATATAGCAGGCCTGCGTTTACAAAAGCCGCGCCAGTCGTAGCCAATGCCAGACCACCATGTAGCGGTATCTCTAAGAAATAGAATATCCCGATAAAAATAACACTAAAGATCATATTGGCGATGACAGAGATGATGCCGATTTTAACAGGGGTTCTGGTATCTTGACGCGCAAAAAACGCAGGGGCAAATATCTTAATAAGCATAAATCCTAAGATACCACCTGCCATACTACGTAGGGCCAGTGAACTCATTTGGGCATCACGTAAGGTAAACTCACCACGTAAAAACAGCGCTTGCATCAATACATCTGCCAGTACAAATAGGGCAGCCGAGGCAGGCACACCGACCAAGATAATAAGACGTGCTGCCCAGTCGATGGTTTTTTTGAAACTGACGTCGTCTTTTTGAGCTTCGCTTTTTGACAGACTTGGTAATATGACGGTACCAATCGCCACACCAATCAGACCCAACGGCAGCTCGCTCATACGTTCAGCTGCATAGAGCCAAGAGACTGAACCGCCAATCATTAACGAGGCAAAGATAGTATTCAGTAGTAAATTTATCTGAGTGACAGAGACACCAAAGATAGCAGGTAGCATCAATTTTAAAATTCGACGAACGCCTTCGTGCTGGAAGTCAATCTTTGGCGCGACAAGCAGCTTTTGTTGCCAGAGCTGGGGCAGTTGAATTAAGAACTGTAGCAAACCTGCGATAGCAACGGCATAGCCAAGGGCCATAATAGGCGTATCAAACATCGGCGCAAAAATCAGTGCCCCACCAATCATACACAGGTTCAATAACACGGGCGCAAACGCCGGTGCAGCAAACCGACCGTAGCTTTGTAGAATACCACTGGCAAAGGCTGTCATAGAAATGAATAGCAGATACGGAAAGGTAAGACGCAGTAATTCAGCGGTAATGGCAAATTTGTTGGGTTGATCGGCAAACCCAGGGGCAAACAACGTCACCACCCAAGGAGCGATTAAGATGACCACCACTGTCAGCATTGATAGCACTAGTAACAATGCGCCCGAGGTACGACTGACCAAGATCTGCACTTGTTGTAAGCTGTACTTTTCTTTGTATTCAGACAGTACTGGCACGAAAGCTTGGCTAAACGCACCTTCTGCAAACAGTCGTCGTAAGAAGTTTGGGATTTTGAAGGCGACCAAAAAGGCATCCATCAAACCACCTGCACCAAAAACCCCTAGCAATACAACATCACGTACCAAACCTAAAATACGCGATAACATGGTCATACTACTGACCACCATGGTTGAACGAAATAACCGACTTTTTGCCATGAGAACCTATCTTGCCAAGTTGTATATTGAGTTATGTGCTGATGTGATATGGATGAAAAACTGACGAATTATATCACTTTCACCATTGAGATAAATGGATTGAGTGTGGAATATGATATGTGGAAAACTGAGACTTCTTATCTTAGATCGTTTTATAAATTTCGTTTAGTATTTGAAATAACTGAGCCCGCTTATCAATCATAGATTCTCTATAGCTAGCTGCGTCATTTTCATCAAAAGGCATATCTAAAGATGCTACTCTTTTTCTGAAGGCTATCACTGTTTCACCATATAATCTTAGTGAAACTGAAGCTTCGCTATAACCAAATAGCAATAATAAGGATTCTGCTGTAGTCAATTCACTAAAGCTATTGAATAGATCATGTTGAGCATCTAATAAAATGTTTGATTTGGGAACAGAGCTATCTAGTATTAACCTTCTACGCCAATCAGAATATAGTGACCAATACCTTAAAGCAACGTTATTGAAAGTTTCTACTTTTTCTGCGACTTCTTTTAGCATCTCAAATTCACGTGCAACTTTAGCTTTCTTTTGATCGTTACGATGTTGAGTTGTAGACAGAACAAAAGTAATAATGCCTGTTATAAGTGCACCCAAGCCAATCTTAACTGCTGAATCAACTACCTCAATCCAAGTCATAAATTCTCCAGACAGTAATTCATATTAGACCACTTCCTGCTTTAATAAGTTCGAGATACTCTCACGCAACCTTGCCCATTCAAAATAATCACCAGGGTCAGTTTTACGCCCAGGCGCGATATCGCTATGGCCTGTCAAGTGGCGACGTGTTTTGGGGTAGGCCTTATAAATAGCGGCAATTACTTCGGCTAGCTGCTCATATTGAGCAGAGGTGAAGGACACAAAATCCGACCCTTCAAGCTCGATGCCAATGCTATAATCATTACATTCAGGTCGACCCAAGTAGCTAGACCGCCCGGCATGCCACGCCCGTTCGTTGAAATTGACGAACTGAGTGATAGCGCCATCACGTTCGATAAATAAATGCGCTGATACTTCCGCGCCTTTAATTGTTTGAAAGTAAGGATGAGTATCCCAGTCTAATTGATTAGTGAACAATGCTTTCACGTAATGCGTACCATTAGTGTCGCAGGCACCAAATTCATTCGGTGGTAGGCTGATATTGTGTACGACGATTGCGTCAATACTTAAACCTTTTGGCCTTACATTGTAATTGGGTGAAGCCAACCAAGTGGCTGCCGAAAGTAGACCATCTTTGATGGACATTGGCGACGTAGGTGATGAGTTTGGTGATAATACGGGCATAATGCTCTCTTTTTATACTAGTATTGATAATGGTGTGATAAACAATCTATCTAAGTAGCTAAATGATAGTGGGCGATGCGTTTGATTTTTTGACCCAGAAACTTTAATAACGCTGATAGCGTATGAATAATAACGTGCGAGATTCTACCTCATGTCTATAAAACTGACGTCCATACCTATCGATTGTACGCTAATGACCATTGGCCTGCGAGCACGTCTGCCATTGGCTATAGCAGGGCTGCTACTCTCAGCTCAAACACAGGCATTTTTACCAACGCCGCTGTCTGTCCTTGAATCAGATGCATTGTCACCTGGCGCATCTAGCTTAGCACCTACTTATTCTCATTCAGATGCATTATCTGAGTCGGGTAGCATCAGTAGTGCTGAACCTAACATTCAAAAGAGTATTTTATCTGAATCAAGCTTAGCGACAGAACAGCTGCTATCAACATGGCGGCAGCAAGTAAAAGCAGACAAGTTGGCACAGCATACAACATGGCGACGCTTGTTGTATTTTTACGATGATAAAAACAGTGTATTGGGTAAAAAGAAAACCAAGAGTTTGGTTGATGACCCGAGCTTTTTCTTAAGTGAAAATGGTCAACGAGATTCAGGTGCAGAGTTGGATGCGATGCTCGTGGCACTTGCGCAAGAGTTGGCATCATCAGCAACTGATAATGACCAAGCCAAAACTGATGCCAATAATAATTCTGTCTTATGCCGTTTTCCAGCGCGAGTGGCATGGTTGACAGAGGTGCTATCGATCGATGCTGCAAGTCTATCTGTTAAATGTCCAGAATTGGATGAGTGGATGTCGACATTAGCGCCTGAGCAGCTGTCTATCATGTTTGCGCAGGAGTACTTGGACAATCCGCTCTCTGCATTTGCTCATACGTTGCTACGCATTGACTCAAAGGCGAGCATCGCCGATCCAAACCAAATCGATAAGGCTTATGCGCTGAACTATACGGTAGACGGTGATCCAAACGACAGTTTCCCGATATATGCTACTAAGTCAATGATTGGTAGCTACAACAGCGCTATCGAAATCGACCCATATCCAGAAATGCTAGCGAAATACCTGCAAGATGATGAACGTGATACGTGGACATATCAGTTGAGTCTGACGCCAGCGGAAGTTCAGCAGATTATGCGCCACGTTTGGGAAACCAAAGCGTTAAAGATGCCGTATTACTTTACCACAGACAATTGTGCTTCTGAGATTCTACGTCTTATTGATGTAGTCCGTCCGCAGCAAAACTTACTGAGCCAATTGTCTTACGCAGTCGTGCCTTCTGATGTGATTCAACTATTAAATGATGAGCAGTTGCTGGCAAGTACGATTTATACGCCTGCTGATAACACGTTGCGTCAAAATCAGCTCAATGAGAAAAAACAACAGCGCGCGCAGTTGGGCTATCACAATAGTGCCAAACAAACCGTGAATGAGATCAAGTCTGCGCAGCTCAACCTTGTATCGAGCGTGTCAGATGATGGGCAAACACTACTCAAGCGTCAAATCGATGCATCGGATAATAATCCGATAGACAGGCATCCGCTACAGTTGGGTACGATAGGTATAGGGCAGGGTGGTGACAGTGACTATATTGATATTGGGTTTCGAGCGGGGTTTCATGATACGCTTGACCACGCTTCAGGGTATCCACAGTTTTTTAATTTAGAAGGGCTGGCTGCGACATTACGACTGTATGACACAGATGATAAGGCTAATCAGCCAGACAGTGTGGTATTGCAAAACGTCACTTTGATTCGTGGCCGCTCTTTTAACCCTGTCAATGCAGCCAAAAAAGGTAATACTTGGGGTGCCAGTATCGAGGCGACGCGAGTAAACGATGGATCGCAAGAGGCAGGTACGGATCATTTGGTCGGTAGCGTGGGTTACGAGAAAGGCTGGTCATGGGCATTTGGTACACCAGCCGCAGGTACTGGTGAGATGCCGCCGCAACTGTGCTATACCTTTTTGGCAGGTACAGGGCAAGTAGGACGAGGTATCAATAAAGGCTTTCGTCTAGGCGCAGGTATCAATGCTGGCTGCCGTTATCAGATTAACAATCAGTTACGCGCGCAAGCTGAATTGCAATTGCCATATTGGTATCATGGCAGCAGCGATGAAACCAACGTCCGTGGTCACTATTGGCAACCAGTCTCAAGCTTAGGGCTGCAATACGATATTGATAAAAAACAAGCATTACGTATCAATGCCAATTACGAATGGCAAGATCGTATCGATGCCAATGATGATATACAGCTATCGTACAGACGATACTTTTAGTCACTGATTTAGATATTGGTTTAGGCACGGATTTAGCCGTTGATTTAGGCATTAATTTAAACAAAATGGCTTCTAAGTGCTGTAATCGTTGCATAAAGGAAGTTGTATAAAGGGAAACATGCTTTATGAGTACGCAAAATTTACTAATTATCGGGCAAGGTGATATTGGCCTACCAGTGACCAATAAACTCGCCCAAGATGGCTATTGTGTGACTGGGCTGGCTCGTAGTGAGCGCGAATACTATGATTTGGTAGATAGTGCAGATTTTTTGCAGGCTAATGCGTTGACTTTGACTGCTGAGCAGCTACAAGCATTTACTCATATTGCGATTATCGTCACCCCTGACGAGTATTCAACCAGCGGTTATCACGACAGTTATCTAGCGATTAGTCAGCATTTGGCAACGCTTGCTCCACAGCTTATTAAACTTGAACGTGTGGTATTCATTTCTTCTACTGGTGTCTATGGTCAGGATAATGGCGAATGGATTGATGAGCATACTGCACCTGTCACGCCAGCGCGTGAAGCCTCAAAAGTTATATTGCAAGCAGAACAAGCGCTGCAACAGGGTTTTGGTGATAAATCTATTATTATTCGCCCTAGTGGTATCTATGGGCGCGAGCGCTTAATGCGACTACGCAAGGCTCGTGAGCCAAATAAAGATCCAGTGCCAGCGGAGCATTGGAGCAACCGTATTATGGATCGCGACTTGGTCAATATCATCGCCAAAGTGTTGACGATAGAAACACCAAAACCTGTCTATCTAGCGACGGACTATAGACCTGTTACTACGTTTGAACTAGGTGTTTGGCTTAGTGAGCAGGTTGGCGAGACACCTCCTACTATTGATAATACAAAAACCTCAGTGACAGGAAAACGCTTGCACAGCAACATTCCGTTAGCTTGGCTTGATTATGCTGATTGGCAGACAGGCTACCGAGATATTTTGAATTATCAAGAGTAAGCCTTTAGAGCTGAGCCCTAAAGAGTAAAATAGCACTTGGTATAATCGTTCTTATTTGTTTCAGACTTTACAGTCTATGGAGATTTCATGTCCCAGCCTTCTACTTCTGATGACCGTTTGTCTCATGCTAATCTGGCAACAGAAGGCGGGCAGCTGGCAGAAGGTCACGTCCGAAAAAAGGCTGAGCAATCGTCTATATTAGCTGATTCACAGCAACCTGCGATCGTACATCCTAACTTTGATCCCAAACAATCTCCTCTTGATCCTGCCAGACCATTAAGTGATATACCTGAGCCTGCTCGTCGCCTAAATGGTCAACTGCGCAGGCTTTATGGTAACTCTACGCGGTTCTATCAGCCCAATGCAGACAGCTTATCGAAGTGGTCGCTGATTGCTTCAGAAGCACTGGCTGAGCATTTATCATTGCTGAATGCGGCCCAGCTTATCGAATTGCCGGATAGCTTTTATCAGAATCATAGTGAGCAGCCACTAATATCGACATTATCGGATATGACGTTGTTAGATATGTCAGATATTCAACAGGCGATTCGCGCTTATCCAAAACTGAACCGTTACGGGTTTTTGCCTATTGATAGCGCTACAGGAGTTGAGTCAAACAACGATTCAGATGATGACTCAAATAATTACAGAAAGGCTGAGAAGCTTGTATTATCTATGCGCGCATTGACCAAACGCTATAATCCTGATGAGCTACTCAACAGTCTGTATGCCGATGATTGGCAAGTGATACTACAGCCGCAGCAGTTTGAAACAGGCGAGGGTAGTTTGGCCACGGATATTATGGCATGTAGCGTGGCTGTCCATGCGCTAAAGCAATGTAGTACCCGTAAGAGTATCAATCATAGTTATAGCGCCGCAGAAATCTGCCAGCATGTGCGTAGCTATTTGCTCAGTCAGATCGTTTGTGAGCCGTCACAGCGCCATGCATATCGTCAGATTCGACTGTTTGCTGGCCATATTATTGTTGCCGCTTATCATTTGGGCTGGGAGATACAAGTCCGAGCAGATGGACAGAGCTATTTTAATATCTCGTCGCGTAGTGGTTTGCTGACTCGCTATGCCAATATGCAGGATTATGAGATCAATGGTTGGTCAAGCTGATCAATAATGCGTACAATAATGCAAATTTTTTGTCCCCTCTTTTTGTTGATAGGAATGTCATAATGTCTCATGTAACACGCCCTCAAGATCCTACATTTTCATCTCATCAATTTATTCAACTGGCTCTAGACAACCAAGTGCTCAAATTCGGTGAGTTTATTCTAAAGTCTGGTCGTATCAGTCCGTACTTTTTTAATGCAGGTTTGCTTGCGACTGGTGAGATGTTGTCGTTACTAGCACGTGGTTACGCAGATGCCTTAGCTGAACAAATGAATACAGCAAATAATGGCGATAATGAGCAAGAGCTGGTCATCTTTGGTGCAGCTTATAAAGGTATTCCTTTTGTCGCAGCGACAGCGCAAGCGTTATGGCTACATCATGGTATTAACGCCAAGTGGGGCTATAACCGTAAAGAAGCCAAAACTCACGGCGAAGGCGGAAATTTGGTAGGTGCTGACGTAACCGGCAAGGCCGTTTGGGTGCTTGACGATGTCATCACAGCGGGTACAGCCATGCGCGAAGTGGTCGAGATTTTAGAGCAAGCAGGCGCAAGCGTTGCTGGTATTCTCGTCGCACTTGATCGTAAAGAAAAAGGTCAAGCAGATCACTCTGCTATTCAAGAGCTTGCCGCGACACTAGAAGTGCCCGTACGTGCATTGGTTGATATTGATGATTTGATCAGTTATTTGGCCGATGACCATGGTGCACGAAACGGCCAGCATAAAGACGCGACCCAGTTAGCCAAAATGCAACACTACCGTGAGCAGTACGGCGTATAGTTGGGCACTGATGTTGTTTAGTAGGTGTGTTTCATATTAATAATATAACGTAAGTGAGTTTTATCATGAGCCAACAAAAACAAGAAAAGTCGCTAAAAATACTCGTTATTATGGATCCTATCGAGCGGGTCAATTATAAAAAAGACACCAGTCTTGCTATGATGTGGGCCGCTCAAGACCGTGGCCATCAGCTCGGTTATTGTCAGATTCATGACCTGTGGTTGGACCGTGGTCAGTTGATGGTTGATACGCAGCCACTGACAGTAAAGCGTGATCCTGCAGATTTCTATACATTGGGTGATAAAAGCACAGGGCCAGTCGGCAACTATGACGTGATTTTGATGCGCAAAGATCCGCCGTTTGATATGCGCTTTATTTATGCCACTTATATGCTTGACCATGCAAAGGCGGCAGGCGTACTCGTGGTCAATGATCCACAAGCGATTCGCGACTGCAATGAGAAGTTGTTTGCGACATGGTTTAGCGATTATATGAGCCCAACGATTGTGACTAGCAAACAAGCACACATTCGTAAGTTTATCGCTGAACAGCAGGACGTCATCGTCAAACCATTAGATGGTATGGGCGGCACTGGCATCTTCCGTTTAACTGCTGATAGCCCAAACATCGGAGTGACATTAGAGATACTGACTGAGCTTGAGACTTTGCCCATTATGGCGCAGCGTTATTTGCCAGAAATCAAAGAGGGCGATAAGCGCGTATTGATCGTTGATGGAGTCGTGGTAGATTATAGTTTGGCTCGTATTCCAACCAAAGGCGAGACCCGTGGTAATCTAGCAGCTGGTGGTAGCGGTGTTGCCATGCCATTGACTGATATTGAACGTCAAGTAGCAGAAGTTGTGGCACCAATCGTCAAAGAAAAAGGTCTAATGTTCGTTGGTCTAGACTTGATCGGTGGACGTATCACTGAGATTAACGTCACTAGCCCAACATGCGTACGTGAGATTGATGACCAATGCGGTACAGATATCGCAACCGACTTTATCATGGCGATTGAAAATAAATTTACTGCGTAGCTTTCGCTATGTTCAGGAAAGTTTTGAGTTCAGGAATATTTTGACTACGTAAAACCCATATTTTGAGGTATTGTTAGTCATTGATTTTCCTTACCGTTTATTAGCATGACACGACGCCAAGCCGTGACCGATCATGGCTTGGATTTTTGTTATTTTTGCTGCATAAAGTACTGTATATAAGACAATGATTTCCTCTATACTATGCGGGCTTTGGCTAGGTCATTATTTTTCATAATTGTTACCGCTGCAGTGAGATAAACCCTTCATATAAATAAAGTAAAGATAGGCAGGCGTTCATGAAAACACCGCACATATTGATGATGGCAGCTGGTACGGGCGGGCATGTTTTTCCAGCGCTTGCAGTGAGCGACGAGCTGACCCAGCGCGGTGCGGTGATTCATTGGTTGGGAACGCCAAATGGTATGGAAAATGGGTTGGTTGAGCCAACAGGTTATCCCTTTCATGCTATTAATATGCAAGGGCTTCGTGGCAAAGGCGTTGGTCGATTATTGAAGCTACCAATGACTCTGCTATCAGCGACGATGGCAGCAGTAAAAGTGATTCGTAGTAATCAGATTGACGTGGTCGTTGGGTTCGGTGGTTATGTCACTGCACCTGGCGGTATCGCTGCGCGTATGACTAATACGCCTTTGATTATCCATGAGCAAAATGCCATCGCTGGCATGAGCAACCGCTACTTATCTAAGCTGTCGACTAAGACATTACAAGCGTTCGAGAATACCTTTGCTAATAGTCAGCAAGATGCCAAGCTTGAGACAGTGGGCAATCCTGTGCGTAACGCCATTACTGGTGTCGCAGAGCCAACCATACGCTACGATGTAAATGACAGTTCACCGCTTAAACTGTTGGTAGTGGGCGGTTCACTTGGTGCTCAGGTATTAAATGATACAGTACCAAAAGCATTAGCATTACTAGATCAGCCACTTGAAGTCCTACACCAGTGCGGACGCAACAATGAAGCAGCCACGCAAGCAGCTTATAGCGCACAAGACCTAAACAACCATCAGTTTACTGTACAGCCTTTTATTGATGATATGGCTGCAGCTTATAACTGGGCAGACATCATCGTTTGCCGCGCAGGTGCGTTGACCGTGACCGAGATTCAAAACGTCGGCATCGCCGCTATTTTTGTACCGCTACCGCATGCAGTAGATGACCATCAGACGGCTAATGCACGCACGTTGACCTCGCATGATGCGGCAATTCTATTACCGCAGTCAGAGCTAACTGCCAAAAGTCTAAGTGACGAGCTTGGCGTACTCAATCGAGAGAAGTGCTTGGCAATGGCAAAAAAAGGCCATGCGTTGGCCAACCGTAGTGCGAGTAAGCAAGTTGCTGACATCATTTGGCAAGCGCTATAGTCTGTCATCTATACCCCTTATTTGAATTTACTAAGTTTTATTGACCTTTAATAAAGAGAGATCCTTATGCCTACCTCTGCGAAAGCTCTACCTAAGCGTTTGATTGAAATACCAGAAATGCGCCGCATTCAGCATTTGCATTTTATCGGTATTGGTGGCTCAGGCATGTGTGGTATCGCTGAGGTGATGAACAATCAAGGCTATCAGGTCAGTGGTTCCGACATCGCAGAAAGCTTGGTGACTAAACGATTACAGCAAATCGGCATCGAGATATCGATTGGCCATGACTCTAAAAACATTGCCAATGCTGACGTTATCGTTGTCTCATCAGCGATTGATCGTAGCAACCCTGAGGTAAAAGCAGCACTTGAAGCTCGTCTGCCAGTAGTACGCCGCGCCGATATGCTTGGTGAGCTAATGCGCTATCGTCATGGTATCGCAGTTGCTGGCGCGCATGGCAAAACGACAACGACGAGTTTGCTCACCACAATGATGGCAGAAGGACAGCTAGATCCTACCTATGTCATCGGCGGTAAGTTAAATGCGTCAGGCAAAAATGCGGCATTGGGTAGCAGCCGTTTCTTGGTAGCAGAGGCTGATGAGTCTGATGCATCGTTCTTGTCATTGCATCCGATGGCCGCGATTGTGACCAACATCGACCAAGACCATATGGAAACCTACGAAAACAGCTTTGATAAATTAAAAGCCGCTTATATCCAGTTTCTACAAAACATGCCGTTTTACGGTTTGGCAGTGGTCTGCGGTGACGACCCTGAGCTGTATGCAATGATCGATGATATCGGTCGTCCAGTATTGACCTTTGGTCTTGAGCCGTTCAATGATGTACAAGCTGTAGACTTGGTAACGGAAGGAACCAAAACTCACTTTACCGTACTGCGCCGTGACCGTGAGCCATTACGCCTAACGTTAAATATTCCTGGTACACATAACGTTTATAACGCGCTTGCTGCCATCACGATGGCGACTGACGAAGGCGTTGATGATGCAGCAATTGAGCGCGCCCTGCAAAAATTTGAAGGCGTGGGTCGTCGTTTTGAGCAGCATGCTTCTGTCGATATCGATGATGGTAATGTCTTATTGATTGATGATTATGGTCATCATCCAAAAGAAGTCGATGCGACCATTAAAGCCGCTCGTCAAAGCTTCCCTGATCGTCGTTTAGTGATGCTATTTCAGCCGCATCGTTATAGCCGTACCCGTGATTGCTACGACGATTTTGTAGAAGTGCTATCGAGTGTTGATGAGCTATTATTATTAGATGTTTATTCAGCAGGGGAGAGTCCGATTACGGGCGCTGATACCAAGTCACTAGCGCGCAGTATCCGTTTGCGCGGTGAAGTTGAACCGACTATTATTGATAAAGACAATCTAGCCCCTGTTATGCAGCGTTTGTTAAAAGCCAACGACATGCTGATTACCCAAGGCGCTGGTAATGTCGGGCAGATTGCTATCGATTTGGCTGCCAATAACCTTTATATTAAGTAAGCTAAAATTTAGGGACGATACTCATGACAACTGATAATAAAGATAATAATAGCAATCAAAATACAGCTACCAATGATACATCTGTAGACACGACGACTGATGCAAAAGATGCCAGTCAGTTTGGCAAAGTAGCCGTTATTTATGGTGGCAGTAGCAATGAGCGTAGCGTGTCTTTGGACAGTGGTGCGGCAGTGTTGCAAGCGCTGCAAAACCAAGGCGTTGATGCCACTCATTTTGATCCAAAGCACCAAGACATCACTGAGCTACGCAAATATGACCGCGTGTTTAATGTGTTGCATGGTCGTGGCGGCGAAGATGGCTTGTTGCAAGGCGTATTACAGTGGTTTGATATACCGCAAACTGGTTCAGGGATTCTAGCGTCTGCACTAGGTATGGACAAAGTACGTACCAAGCAACTGTGGCAAGGTTGCGGCCTTTCAACTGCACCATTTTCATTATTGACGGCTGATACTGACTGGCAGCAAGTGGTTAACATGCTAGGTTTGCCACTTATTATTAAACCAGTTCATGAAGGTTCAAGTATTGGCATGACCAAGGTCAACCACCTTGACGAACTGCCTGCTGCTTATGCAACTGCAGTGGAATGTGGTGATGCGGTGATGGCTGAGCGCTGGATTACAGGTCGCGAATTTACGATTGTGATTATCGATGACGAAGCCTATCCAGTTATTCGTCTCGAACCAGCTGATATCACTAACTTCTATGATTTTGAAGCCAAGTACAATCGTAACGATACCAGTTACTACATCCCCTGTGGATTGAGCGCTGCTGATGAAAAGCACTTGCAAGATTTAAGCCTTGCAGCATTTCGTGCAGTAGATGCAAAAGGCTGGGGACGTATCGATGCCATGCAAGATGAAGCAGGCAATTTTTGGTTGCTTGAAATCAATACCGTACCAGGTATGACCAGTCATAGTTTGGTTCCGATGGCGGCCAAAGCTCGGGGACTAGATTTTGATGCACTATGCTGGCATATTTTGGCGCAAACGCTATAACTGTCAGATTAACTAGATTGAGCAGATAGTGATGACTCTTTGTGTCACTAGAGCTGCTATACCACAGCTTCGTGTAAACTTGTGTAAATTCGCTGCTGCTAGTTGGTGTTTGGCTATTGTTTAACCATAAAATACGTTAATATTGTAAGAATAGGTCTATTTCGGCGATATTTATGTTGTTTTGTGAATACAGCTGATAACTTATTCATAATTTAAGAAAAATGTTACGTTTAAATCAACGTAATCGCTGTATATAAGCTATATTTTTAATAAAATTTGATAACATATCGACTTAATAAGCTTCTGCCAAAAATACGCAGATTTATATCAATAAATAGCATGATCAGTTTTATGCAAATATAGGGACAAAGGTCGTTATGGCTCAAACTGTCAACGAGGTAACTGACTTGATGAGTGATAAAGCCGGTCGCCCAAAATCTAAGATCCAAATACCGGCAACGGTAAAGTATCTATTTATGGTACTGGTCTTAGGTTTGCTAGTGCTAATATTAATGATGGGCGGCAAAGCGCTGCGTGATGCACCGCCAGCAAATATTTATGTCAGTAATCAAGGTTTGTCTGCTGCTCAATATCGCTCATTACAAGACGTGATGGAGCAACAGCAAGTAAGTAGCTTTTTTACTTCTGATTTGCAAACATTACGCGACATTACGATGGGCTTAGCTTGGGTAGACCAAGTGAGTATCTCTCGTGATTGGCAACGTGGCATCGTCGTCAACGCATTACCCAAGCAAGCAGTTGCTAATTTTGGTACAGAACGTTTGGTCGATGCAAAAGGGGCTGTGTTTGTTCCTGCTGATAGTAGGGATTTAACACAAGAGCGTTTTGCGACCTTACAGGGTGAGATGTCTCAAGCACCAGTTATTATGCAACAAATGCAACAAGTTAATGATTGGTATGCACCGCTTGGTATGCAGGTCGAAGATATCATTCTATCACCGAGAATGACCTGGCTGATCCGCTTTGACAATGGGCTACGTGTGATTGTCGACAATGAGAATACGGCGCAAAAACTACTGAATTTAAGCCAACTGCTTGGCAATCAGTTACGTACGCGTCGAGATGAAATGCAGTCTGTAGATTTACGATACAAAAATGGCTTTACCATTGCTTGGAACGTGACACAGAGTGCTGAAGCAGAATAGCCTAAGTAAGTACTACATCTATGCATAACCGATGTGAGCTAATAGGGCTTATTTAGTTTGAAGAAAATATGTACAACATCATAGCGTATTAGTAACGCTTTTTTTAATGATTTAATAGAAGAGCATCACTTGCTCTTCTATTTAGCGATAATTTGTCTGGTCCCATGAAAAATAATGAAAATCTGGTTGTTGTCCATCTAAGTGCCACGGCAGTATATGTCGTCATAGGCAATGTTGTCTCTGCAAAAGACATCCGTATTTTGGGTGTAGGACAAGTTAAAAACAGCGATTTTTATCAAGGTCAAATAAAGCACCGTGAACGTCTGCAAGGTGCTATTAAGCAAGCCATTCAAGAAGCAGAAGACACCGCTAATTGTCGTGTGCATAGTGTCTGGTTAACGCTTGCGACACCCGAGCTATCTAGCAAAAACAGTGCTGGAGAGGTCAAAGTAGAAGATGAAGTTGTACGTGCCCAAGATATGGTACAAGCATTGGCTAATGCAAAGTCGCGTGATTTATCATCTGACTATTATTTGATGCATTGCTGTCAGCAAGGTATCTATGTCGATGAGCAAGACTTTCTGGTGGATGATGTCATCGAAATGATGGCACACAATATCACCGTGATGTACCACATGATGATGATGCCTGTTGCCAGCCGTCAGAATATCCAAAAGCTATTGCAAAGTTGTGACGTCGGCATTGATCATATTGTTTTCGATGCAGTGACCAGCGCTGAGTATAGTTTGATGACTGAGGAACGTCAGCAAGGCGTTTGCTTAGTAGATATTGGTGCTAGTACGACCAGCATTTGTGTGTATAAAGAGAATAAGTTGATTTTTACACATTGTATAGCAACAGGCAGTCATGAAGTGACAATGGATATTTCAGCTGATTTTGGTATTTCCATGATTGAAGCTGAAAAGCTGAAGAAGTCTCATGGTACAGCTGATGTCAATAGTGTCGATCCAAGCGCCTTCTTTTTGTTCAAGCCTCAAGGATCGGGCGACGAAATAAATATTGGTATCTATAACTTGGCACGTATTATTGAAGCTCGTTACGTTCAGATATTTACTGAAGTAGCGCGTCAATTACACGAAGCAGGTTTGATAGGCTATATCGATAAAGGGATTGTGTTGACTGGCGGCGGTAGTACGATTAAAGGTATGATACCCTTTGCCAAAAAGCTACTAAAAATGCCTGTCGTACTGACCAATACTCATCCTGCTATCAGTGCTTATAATCATTTCGATAATGACGAGTCATTTAAGCTACTAAATAGCCAAGTGAATGACCGTGCTTATCAGACGGCTTTTGGTACGTTGTTATATAGCCAGAGTGAGCAATTCCGCCGTAGCGAAAAAAGCGAACCTGAAGCGATTCAAAACAATCGCGTATCAGGCGTGTTTCGGAGTGCGGGTCAACGGTTTGCAAATGTCTTAAAGAAAATATTATAGACCTGTTTAACCTCATATTTAGAGCATTCATACATTATGGAATACCTCTAAGTTGATTAAGCAAAAAATAAAGTAACATTGCGAATAAATTCGTTTTAAAAATAAAGTATTAAGTAATAATGACATATTATTGTCTATACTGATCGATTTTAGCCATACCCTGTTTTATTTAAATACATTTATATATAGTATGTCGATAGCACGCCACATGAGTGCGTTACTATGTATCGACTTACACGCTATCTGCAACTGGAGAATCTTTTTTATGTCAAAATACACCATGCCAGATGATAATCAGCTTCAAAACAATGGCCAAGCAAGCTTCACTGTATTCGGTGTTGGTGGCGGCGGCGGTAATGCAGTTGAACATATGGTACAGCAAGGTATCAGAGGTGTAACGTTCGTTTGTGCCAATACAGATAAACAAGCGCTAGATCGTCTTACTGCACCGCACAAACTGCAATTAGGTGCAAAAACGAACCGTGGTCTAGGGGCAGGCGCAAATCCAGAAGTGGGTCGTGAAGCAGCAGAGAGCGAAGAAGAAGCGATTCGCGCATTGCTTGAGCACTCAGATATGGTATTTATCACTGCTGGTATGGGCGGCGGTACTGGTACAGGCGCAGCGCCAGTCGTTGCTCGTATTGCGAAAGAAATGGAAGTATTAACAGTTGCTGTTGTGACTACGCCATTCAAATTCGAAGGTGGTAAGCGTATCAAAGCTGCTAAAGCAGGTATTGAGCAGCTGACTAACTTTGTCGACTCAATTATCACGATTCCGAATGATAAGTTGATGAGTGTATACGGCAACATCTCTATGCAAGATGCTTTCAAAAAAGCGGATGATGTATTGCTGCATGCCGTTCAAGGTATTGCCGAGACCATCGCTAGCGAAGGTATGATAAACATTGACTTTAACGATATCCGTACGGCAATGACTGCCAAAGGTCATGCGATGATGGGTATTGGTCGCGCCAGCGGCGATGATCGTGCGCGTCAAGCCACTGAAAAAGCCATCAGATCACCACTACTTGATGATTTGCGTTTAGAAAATGCAAAAGGTCTACTTGTTAACGTTATTTCTTCAGAGTCATTGTCACTAGATGAGATGAGCAAAATCAGTGCAATAGTCGAAGAAATTACTGATATCGACGACGCTCACATTTTTTACGGTTCTGTGATTGATGAAAAAATGGGTGACGACTTACATGTAACCGTCATCGCAACTGGCTTAACGTTAGATGAAAACGCAGGTCAAGAGCCAGAAGTAGTAGAGCAGCCAGTACCTTCTGTTAATAGCACACAACCTGTTGATCCTAACGTGCATACTAGTGCTTTAAACAGTCAGAAGCAGTCACAAGCTCAGCAGTATCAAGATAGCGTTGCACGTCCTAGCGCAAGTGCACCTCAAGAGCAGCCTAAGACTAAAACAAACAGTATCCAAGACTATTTAAAGCGTCAACAGAATAAATAGTACTTCTAATTTACTGTGAGTAAGAAAAAGCCAGCGTTTTAACGCTGGTTTTTTTTGTTTGAGAAAAGCTGAAACGTTTCTATAAGAAGAATCATGAGAGTTTTCTATGTAATCTATATGTATATGACTGTCTAAACTTATATCAATCTCGTTGTTTTATAGCATTGAATAGAGCATAAGAAGTAAAAATTAGTGATAGAAAGTTGACGATAAGTGTTATCAATCAAGGAGATAAGAAAATTAGCGCTTTTTATATATAGCGAATAAGGGGTCGGTAATGGTACACTATGTCAATTGTAACAAAATATGTGAGAAGACAACCATGAACCAAAGAACCATAAAAACAGCAATAGCCGTTACGGGTACTGGTCTACATAGTGGTCAGCCTGTTGACTTGGAGTTTCATCCACAGCCGATTGACACTGGTATTGTTTTCGAGCGCTCTGATATAGAAGGTAGTCAACCAATTCCAGCGAGTGCGTTTTTAGTACAAGACACGATGATGTCATCAAACTTAGTGTTTGGTGGTACGCGAGTGGGCACGGTTGAGCATCTGCTTAGTGCCATTGCTGGTCTAGGAGTGGATAACCTATTGATTCGTGTCTCTGCTTCAGAGATACCAATTATGGATGGTAGCGCTGCGCCTTTTGTTGCGCTCTTACTAGATGCAGGATTTTGTGAGCAAGAAGCGGCCAAGAAATTCATTAAAATTATACGGCCAGTACGAGTAAAGCTAGAAGATAAGTGGGCAGAGCTACGTCCTTATGAAGGGTATGAATTAAATTTCGAAATTGATTTTGATCATCCTGCGTTTGATAAGAACTTTCAGCATGCACAGTTGCAGTTCTCTACACAGAACTTCATCGAACAATTAAGTACTGCGCGTACTTTTGGATTTTTACGTGATATAGAAGCACTACGTCAAAACAACCTAGCATTAGGTGGTAGTATGGAAAATGCCATCGTTATCGATGATGCCAACATACTCAATGCCGAAGGCTTACGTTTTAACGATGAGTTTGTCCGTCATAAAATTTTAGATGCTTTGGGAGATTTGCATTTGATTGGCTACCCAATTTTAGGTCGTTTTAATGCCTATAAGTCTGGTCATGCTCTAAATAACTTATTGGTACGTGAAATACTGTCTGACGAAAACAATTTTGAAATTGTAACTTTTAATGACAATGTAACCTGTCCTATCGAGTATTTACCGCTTAATGATTTGGTTATTGAAGGATAAATACAGGAATATACAGGAAGTAGCGAAACATTTACGCAATATTACATAGAAGGCTCATAATTACATTTATATAATATTCTATATTTTGAATATATTATCTATATGAATATATGAATTTTCCGTTAAGGTACACAGTACAAAAGCTGTAGATGGTTTTTAAATCCTTCGTTAGCTATATCCATAATCTGGATGTAACTAACGAAGGATTTTTTTTATCTGATACATTACAAAAATCCATCTTTATCAATGCCATCACCTGCTCTTATTTACATAACTTTACATTTAACGCTCAGTATTTTTAATGATTAATCAAACGCAAAAGGGCTTTTCTGAGATTTTCATCAGTGGTGACATGCTCTGCGGCCTGTGATATAGTCCGTTTTGTGTTCTGGCTAAGCACCTGATTTTCATTGGCTTTACGAGAATTTGGTAAGTGCAGTGATGATGTTGATGATTGTTTAGATGAATAATTATCGGCAGAGCTTTTAGCCACAACGACGCGAATTTGCTTGAGTTGTTTAAATGTAATTGACTGCTCTGTTAGTATTTGCAAATACGAGCTATGTAAATAGCGAATATGATTTGCTGCTGTCATTGAGCTAACACTTAATATCAACTGCTCAGGTGTTAAGCCTACAACCCAACAGGTATTGAGTATTTCTTCAGGTAGACAGTCTACTAATAGCTCTTTTATCTCGTTGGTTGCTTCTATATATAGTCGCATGTTGTTAGCAAGGGTTTGAGGTAGCGCGCTACCAGCAAATGCTTGATGATCTATAAGCTGGGCAAGCCGATTAGGTTGTTTTTTTGACATCGTAAGTACTCATCTAATAGGTGACAAACTCGATACTCATAACAGACATGCTAAAAGCAATATATAGCAGATGGCTTATAAGATAGTTGACTAGGTGGGAGGTACTACTGGCACTAGTCACTATTTGAAAAGAATGAACCGTTGTAATAGGGATTTTATCACGTCTATTTGATGATTATATCCTCTAAATTAATTGATGCTTCGTTATGGATGACGAGCAGACTTGTATTAACAATAGGTAGTAAATTTATGAAACAAGCTTTATTAATTTTGTCAGTATTGGGAATGGGTATCGCACAGACGAGTGGTGCTGCCGAAACAACCTTTCAACCAAATAATACCTTGAGTCATACCATCACAAATATTTCTACTTCTGCGAACTATGGTTCTAGTCGCAACATCTATAGCACTAACAGTGGTGCACATGTATATAGCAACGATGAGATCAGTCAAGCAATTGACAACCTAAGCGCTCATGCTAAGCAAAAAGAATACCAACTAGCTTCACTGACCAGTCGTTTGTCTTACGAACAGCGTCAGCAGCAAGCAAGCCGTGTACCTGACCGCAACTCTGCTCCTGCTATTGCAGCAGCAAGTGCATCTCGCGTTGCACTATCTAGAAGCTCTGGCTACTGTGCTCGCTATGTACGTAAAGCATTACAATCTGCAGGTTACGAATTTACGCCTAACCCTTCAGCCTATCAGTACGCCTCTCGTGGCACACTAGCCCAAGCTGGCTTTACCAAGATCAGTAACGACATGGCACCACAAGTTGGTGATGTCGTTGTCTATAACCGCACGTCAAGCCGTCCACATGGTCATATCCAGATTTTTGATGGCAATGATTGGGTATCTGATTTCCGTCAAAACAGCATCAGCCCATATAGCGGTAATTACAGTTATACGACATGGCGTGATTCGCAGTATGTTGATGATGCATCAGACCGTGGTATCTACCTTGCGATGGCTGACAAATAAACATCGGTTAAGTGAAGTAAGAATCAGTTAAATAAGACTAAAGTTTTCTCCAAACTCAGTAATGCTCTTTATGACATTACTGGGTTTTTTTTGTGCTTAAATAATTATGGGGCTGTAGTAGATAAGGATTAAATATCACACCATTTTCTCAAGGTTTTCAGCTGATTAGATGGTGAGCCATAG
>NZ_JADQAM010000027.1:0-1063 GCF_022129405.1 Psychrobacter sp. Ps2
GGTGTAATGGACATTATTCATGCTGGCGTAGGGTCTAACGCTATATACTGTCTATATTTGCAAGGAATCAAAGCCATGAATCAAAAAACTGCCCTTTTTGTCGTGATAAACACCTCAAAAAGAATGGACGCAAGCTAGGCAAACAACAGTATCAATGTCTAGCTTGCAAACGGCAGTTTTTAGGTGGCAAAAGACTCAATAACCAAACCCTTTGGACGGAATACACTCAGGGCAAACAGACCTACAAACAACTGGCTGACAAGTATAGCTGTAGTCTTAAAACCATTCAAAGACGCTTAGACACAGTCAGTATTGACTATCAAGTTAAGCGACCGAATACTGCTAACATCATCATGGACACCACTTACTTCGGTCGTAAGTTCGGTTTAATGGTTTTTATGGACAATACCACTAAAGCCGTTCTTTACTACGCGATAGTCAGTCATGAAACCAACAGTGCCTACAAACAAGGAATTGATCATCTAGCATCGTTAGGCGTTGATATACAAAGCATCACCTGTGATGGTAGACGAGGACTGCGTACGTTATTCACCCGCACCCCTTGCCAGATGTGCCAGTTTCATCAGGTGCAAATAGTGACCCGCTACCTCACTCGTCGACCTAAGAACAGTGCCAGTATCGAGCTTAGACGACTTACTTTAGAAATAAAACTGCTTGATAAAGAGGCGTTCATACAGCGCTTAGATCACTGGTATGTGACTCATGAAGCCTATCTTAGTGAGCGTAGTACCAATGACGATAACAGTAGAACGTGGTACACGCATAAGCGCCTTAGAAGTGCTTATCGTAGCCTCAGAACCAATAGTGATTGGTTATTCATTTATCAAGAATATAAGCATTTAGATATACCAAATACCACCAATTCTCTTGAAGGATTATTCAGTGAGTTAAAGCGACAATTACACAGTCATCATGGTCTAAATGAGCAGCGTAAGTTGCGGTTTATTAAAGACTTTTTAGGGTTAAAGTCACTTAAATAGCATGAATTATGTCCATTAGCGACTACCTTCTACTTTTTAGCATGAATTTTGTCCATTACACC
>NZ_JADQAM010000029.1:0-1024 GCF_022129405.1 Psychrobacter sp. Ps2
GTATTTGAGTATTTGAGTATTTGAGTATTTGAGTATTTGAGTATTTGAGTATTTGAGTATTTGAGTATTTGAGTATCGACCCATTTTTATAGCTACAACAGCTATCAGTTGACGAAAACACTTAGCCGTAGCTTGCATTTCAGTATAGCTATGTCCAGATTTTAGGAGGTTAGCGATAATCTTACGTTTCTCGGAATCTTTCATACGTCCTGAATACTTATCTTCTGTATTAGCACGAGCAATACCTTGCATCTGACGGTTACGCCGATCTTCATAGTCCTTTCTAATAGCAGCGAGCATATCAAGTAACATTGAATTGATGGCTTGCAACACGCTACTCATAAATTCAGTGCTATTCTCAGATTGAAGCGCCATATGTGAGGTCGGCAGCTCTTTTGATACGACTGCCAACTTTTTCTCTGATAGCATTCTTTTGAGAGTAACCTAATCAGCTTGTTTCAAACGTGCTAAGCGGTCAAACTGCTCAACCAAAATCACATCGCCTTCGTGGGTTTGAAAAATGAGATAGTGTATCGCCAAGATAGGTGTAGTTTGATTTTTACTGTCAGGCTGCGTCACTAAAATCCGCGAAGTTTGTTACTACGGATTTGATAGTAGAGATCAGATGGATTGACCATCAGTTCGTCATACACAAAGAGTTGTGCCACAAGTCTACAACCCTCCATTATTATTTTCAGAGTGAAGACTTACCTGAGAGCTACCTTCTTGATGCTCATCTTTATTCTCTTTAAGGTTGGTCCGGCTCTCGTTATTTTGTTTTGTTCTAATACCATTCAATTCAAGGGCCGCTGCAAAAGCATGCTTATCAGGCATACTAATATGGTTTTCATTTTCTAATGGCCTATCTCTTTCAGATAAATGAGCAACTGATAACAGTTGATCGTTTTTTTGCTGGTCTTTAGTATTGAAAGTAGTCTATTAGGGCATGTCTTCAATTGGATAAGCCCTAAATAATAGTTACAATACCGCATCTATTGAGTCGATGCGAGAAATACAAGTTATG
>NZ_JADQAM010000049.1:0-149711 GCF_022129405.1 Psychrobacter sp. Ps2
TTCTCCAATAGCTCAGTTGGTAGAGCAACGGACTGTTAATCCGTGTGTCCCTGGTTCGAGCCCAGGTTGGAGAGCCATATACTAAAAACCTTCATCATAATTTGATGGAGGTTTTTTTATTGCTGCGTCTTTTATATTTACTTCTAATAATATTAGCACGGCTGTGGTGTTCTTTTAGACATTTTTGTTGTATGGTAAGATTAGTTTTGATTGGGTTCGTTTTTGTTTGAGTGCTTCGCTCTTACTCACTAAAAGTAATGGTTTATTATGATACCTGTACGTATAAAAAATAAGTTTTCTGATCATCCGCAAAAAATCATGCGCCCGATTAGTATTCGTTTGTCTGAAGAAATGATTGGCCTATTAGAAACGACGTCATCAGACTTAGGCTTTAAGCGCATTCAAGGGCTTATTCGTCTTTATATTCGTCAGGGCTTGGATCGTGACCATCAGGATTATACGCTCGCCCATGATGAAGTATTCATCGAAACGCTACGTAAGCGCGGCGTTAGCCAGCATATTATTGATGAAGCGATTGTAGTGACTCATAATAACAACATCACTCATCCGCTATCTGAGTTACAAGACAACGATTAAACAATTAATAGTATCGTTGCTAATTAATAGTAACGCTGCTAAATAGTATTAAAATAAAAAAGACCAAGTTTGCTAACGCGAGCTTGGTCTTTTTTGTGGCTGTTATAAAAGTCTAAGCATTACTGATATTTCTCTAACTCTCCTCTTGTTATGCCCTTCTTACATTTAATCTACAGTAAGTATGTTTTTAAGTACTCTGCGATATTTGCGGTTTTAGTTAGCCATAACTAAACACAACAGATGTTTAAACAAGGTATATTAAACATATAGTCGCGACTATTTATAAGGTTTTAACATAATAAAGATCTGTAAGGAGGGGTACGATGACGGGCTTACATCAGCGTTTCAACAAAACTTTGTTTTCAACCATGACGGTAGCAATGCTAGTGATTGCAACTGGCTGCTCATCGCCGCAGACTGATCCAAGTAAAACAACCATACCGACAGATTCAGACCAATGGCAAAAAAAGCTAGGGCAAACTTTTGAGCAATTGTCTGAGGCCGATCAACAAGTACTCAGCCGATATATGCTGCGCATGAAATTGAGCGACGCTTATGAATCAGGAGCCATGCCGCGCACCACTATTAAGCAAGCGCTGATACAACAGCGTGAATACGAGCGGCTGCATCCGAACAACCCAACGGGTAGGAAAAGTCCTATTGTCAAAGGTCAGGCAGCTAATGCTACCGCACAGATGTACCCTGTCGCCCTGCTACCTGTGAAAACCAGTGATAGCGATAGCTTAAATCAAGTCAAAATGCAGTTTATGCTATCTAATCATGGCAAAGGCGCAATAAAAAGTTTTAAAGGGACGCTGACCATGAAGGATGCCAACCTGACAAAGGGCAAAAACTTTAATGTGCCTTTGACAACGTTTGATCCACCTATCGCACCAGAACAGTCTGGCAAGATCATTATTGAAAGTAGCATTGAGGATATCAATGTCATGCGCGCTATCAAAAATGCTAGTGGCATCACTATCGAGATTAATAAAGGCATGCTTATTTTAGTAGACGATCAGATAATCGAATTTGAAAACTCACTGGTGAAGTAGCTGTACAACCTACTATTGAGGATTTTATAAAAGGTACTAATTAATACTTGTATCAATACCATAAAAAAAAGCCCCAATCATTGCTGATTGGGGCTTTTTTGAATTTGGCGGAGACGGAGAGATTCGAACTCTCGAAGGGCTATTAACCCTTGTCGGTTTTCAAGACCGGTGCATTCAACCGCTCTGCCACGTCTCCATTGGTGCATCATTATATAGATATCATTTTATAATGCAAGCCCCTAAACTAAAAAAATTCAATTAATTTTCGAATACTTGTAAATTGGTGCATTATCGCTTGCTTGAGGCCAGATGTAAGCACATATCGAGCAACCTATTGGCATAACCCCATTCATTATCGTACCATGCAAAAACCTTATATTGACCACCTACTTGCATAAGTTGCTGACCATCAATGATTAGCGACTCAGTCTGATGGATAAAGTCACTAGATACCAACGGCTCATCGGTATAAGCCATGATGTCATGCAAATGTGCCTGACTGGCAGATTTAAGTACCTCTCGTACTGTCTCGACATCGACATCTGGCGTATCAAATACAAAGGTGACATCAATCGCAGCCACATCGATAGTGGGCACCCGTATCGAATGACCATTTATTTTGCCGACCATGGCTGGTAGCACCCGTTCTGTCGCAGCGATACTACTGGATGTCGTTGGGATAATATTGTAGCCAGAAGCACGCGCCCGTCTGGGATCTCGATGCGCTTGATCGAGCACCGTCTGATCGGCGGTAACCGCATGAATTTCTGTCATCATAGCGGACTTGACGCCGAACGCTTTATCCAATGTGTCAATCAACGGTACCAATGCCTGCGTGGTACAAGAAACACTAGAGATAATCGGTAGCTCAAGCGTGAGCGCATCTGTATTGACCCCCATAACGATACAAGCATCCACATCATCGAATGGTGCTGCACCAATGATTACTTGCTGTGCGCCTGCATGGATGTGTAGCGTCGCTTGCTCATACGAGCGAAAATGCCCAGTACACTCTAAAACCACATCGACCCCTAGCGACTGCCAAGGTAGGTTTTGTGGATTGGGCTCTGAGAGCATATTAATGCAATAGGTCAGATTGTTTTTGGTGAGACAGAGCTCAGTCTTGCTCATATCACCTGACTCACTCTCTACAATCTCAGCATTGACCCCTAATCGACTGAGGCGGCCATGTGTGCTGTCAAACTTCAATAAATGCAATAAGATATCCGCTGGCGCTAAATCATTAATTGCCACTACATGAATCGCACGGCCCAACACTTCAAAGCGCTCTAACAAAGCACGAAGTACATTGCGCCCTATACGACCAAAACCATTGATAGCCACTCTCAATGGCTGTGAGTGCTCACCAGTGGTACGATACGTCGCCGCTATCGGGTCAGAGGTCAATTGATAAGTAGCGCTCGAAAAATCAGGCATAACATCGGACATAAAGGGTATCGCTATAAATGGGGGTAAAAACTGAGCGTTATCACGTTGAGTGCGCTAATGATTGCTGAATACTAAAAAATAGTAAAATTAAAGCCTATAAAAATAAAGGTAACAAAGTTATAGGCAATAAAATTATAGGCAGCAAAACTATGGGGTGATAAAAATCAATGCGAGGCGAATGGTATTGTAGTCAATGCTTTGCTTGAGATGATCATATATCGGACGCAGCTTGATGCTACCGTCATCATTGAAGTCATTTGGATTATTGGCGACTTTAATGGCGACATAGGCATTACCTACGGCTGTCATCACCTCATCATCTGGACGCAGATGATCGCAGGCAAGACTCGGATCTTGTGATTTTAGCTCACCGATATGGCGCATGATGGTTGATTGTGACAATTGACGTGCTTGTGAAATCTCCGCAATGGTCAAACTCTCCTCCAATAACACTCGGGTTGCACGCAAGGTGCTTTCTGACTTATCAGAGACCTGATTGCCCTGTTTTTGCTTTTTATCTATTTGCGCTTGCTGCTGTTCGCGGCGCTTTTTTTGTAGCGTGGCATAGGCATCAATCACGGATTGACTGAGCGTACCACCTGACTTTAAGACAAACTTCTCATGTGCCTGCTGCATGCTTTCTTCATCGAGCATGGCATAGTTGGCATCAGCTTCGTCAGACAGTACCAAAAATCGCTTGTCTGCGCCGCGTGCTAATGGATCAAGTTGCAAGCTCATGTCATTCATACCCAGCAGCTGCAATCCTGCCAGCGATTTGAGGCGTGACAAGGCCACATAGCCTTGCCCAAGCTCAAAGGTACGCGATAAATCAATCTCAGCCGCGTCAAGGGTCATGCCCTGGGATTTATGGATGGTGATTGCCCATGCTAGACAGAGCGGTACTTGTAAATAACTTGCCAGCACATCGCCCGTTTCATCTTCGATGATCCATTCTTCAGGTTCAGCGATGACTTCACGTCCGGAGTTTAGTCTAACCACAGGCATTTTTTGCGTCGCCGCTTTCTTTGCTTTTGGCTTATCGGCTTCTTTTTTAGCAGCGCTTTTTTTACCCTTGGTCGTCTGTTTATCCGTGGTTTCGTCAGTATCTTCACGGTCCGCATCAATGTTATTTTCGATCAATGCCTCACTGCTGTCTTTACTGTCATCCACTTTGACGGCAGCAAAACCAATCAGCTCACCCATCGTCCCATTAGACACGCCAAGCTCGGCATTGTTTTTGATAAACATGACCTTTGAGCCAACTTTTAGAATCAACTCATCTTGCGTACGTACGGTTTTTTTCAAGGTTTCAACCAGCTTGCTATCGCCAGTGGTCGTCGCCTCAAAGCGCATCATCTCGCCATCTAGAGACGCTAGTTCTTTGTCATTGATTTTATTGACATTGAGATTATGCGTGTAGAGACGGGTACGCTTGATATCGACGCTTTGGTCATGCGTGTTCTCTAAAGCGGCAATCGCCTCAAACGTCACTTCCTGACGACGGATTTGATTGAGAATATCATCTAGATCAAGCCCGCCATTCGCCGCGTCACTGACTTGTCTATGCTGCTCTGACAGATAGCAAATATGGAACTTGGCATCGAGCCACGCCTCAGACATAAAGGCAAATTTTTCACGATTGCTCTCGCCCTTGCTACCGATGGGCGGCAACTGAAAAAAGTCCCCTGCGACAACGACTTGTATACCACCAAAGGCTTTGTTATTTTTGCGGACATGCTTGAGGACTTGGTTGACCAAATTGAGCTGCTTGGCATGTAGCATTGATATCTCATCGATAACCAACACAGCCGTGTCTTTTAGTCTGTCTGCTAAGAACTGCTTGCGTGATAAATTTGTCAAATCTCGATCAGACAGCTCATCCTTGATACCAATACCCGACCAACTATGAATCGTTGTGCCGTTCATGTGTGTGGCAGCAATACCGGTACTGGCAGTCACCGCAACAGGCACACGGCGAGCGCGTAGATAATCAATATATTGATTGAGCGTATAGGTCTTACCTGAGCCTGCTGAGCCCGTTAAAAAGACATTTTGACCTGTTTTTAAGATATCGAGAGCAGAAGATTGACGCATAGATTCAAACCAGCCAGTAATGTGAAAAAAGAGAATAATAAAACCATCATCATAATGGAAAAAAACGCAACATTTGCCTAAAATCACCTAAAATTTGCGGGCTGTGCAACCTTGAGGTATCGACAATAAAATAAACAATTGTCAATAGAATATAGATAAAAAATGCTTTATTTTTTATAAATGCAAAAAATCAATAGCTTATCTTTTAATTTTGTCCGTAAAGTATCTGCTTTGATCATAAATACCAAGCCTATGCATTCTAGGCTTTACAGCAATAAAATCATGGCCATTAAAGCAAACTTCCTGTTATGTGTTAACTCATCAGTCATTATGAAATTTTAGTATGATTATCAGCAGAAGCCGAGTAGTATGAAACGTGTACAGAGAGCAATTGATGTTAATCAATCACAACATCAACTGATATTGTTTTGCGATAACAGATATTAGGATAGATAAAATTGCGCTTGTATTATCCGATAAAACAAACAACACAACAAGGAGTGTTTCATGCTGTATGCAAATCCCAATACGGAAGGTAGCCCTGTTCAGTTCCGCGAAAAATACGATAACTTTATTAATGGCGAGTGGACCGCTCCTATCGATGGAGAGTATTTTGATAACACAAGCCCCATTAATGGCAAAGTGATCTGTCAAGTGGCACGCTCTAAAGAAGCGGATATCGAAAAGGCATTGGATGCCGCTCACGCTGCTAAAGACGCTTGGGGCAAAACTAGCGTGACAGAGCGCTCTAATATTTTGCTTAAGATCGCTGATAGTATGGAAGCCAATCTAGAAGCAATCGCTATTGCTGAGTGCTACGAGAACGGTAAGCCCGTACGCGAGACACTGGCCGCCGATATTCCCTTAGCTATTGATCATTTCCGTTATTTCGCTGGTGCCATTCGTGCGCAAGAAGGCACACTGAGTCAAATCGATAACGATACCGTCGCCTATCACTTTCATGAACCCCTTGGCGTCGTCGGTCAGATCATTCCTTGGAACTTCCCTATCTTAATGGCCGTATGGAAATTGGCGCCAGCGCTTGCTGCAGGTAACTGTATCGTCCTAAAGCCTGCTGAACAAACCCCTGCCTCTATCCTGTTCATGCTTGAGACTATTGGTATCGCTGATATCTTGCCAAAAGGCGTGCTAAACGTCGTCAATGGCTTTGGTGTCGAAGCGGGTAAGCCACTTGCGTCAAATCCGCGCATCAATAAAGTCGCCTTTACAGGTGAGACCACCACAGGTCGCCTGATCATGCAGTACGCTAGTGAAAACATCATCCCTGTCACGCTAGAGCTAGGTGGCAAAAGTCCTAATGTATTCTTCGCCGATATCATGGACGAAGATGATGAGTTCCTAGATAAAGCTATCGAAGGCCTCGTGATGTTTGCGCTTAACAGTGGCGAGATCTGTACTTGTCCATCTCGTGCCCTTGTGCATGAGAGCATCTATGACAAGTTCATTGAGCGTTGTGTCGAACGTGTCAAAGCGATCAAAATGGGTAATCCACTGGATACCGATACCATGATTGGCGCACAAGCCAGCTCCGATCAGTTAGAGAAAATCCTGTCTTACTTGGATATCGGTAAACAAGAAGGTGCTGAGGTTCTTGTCGGTGGTGAACGTGCTCAGCACGATGGCGGTATCAGCGAGGGCTATTATGTGCAGCCGACGATGTTTAAAGGCACGAACGATATGCGTGTGTTCCAAGAGGAGATCTTTGGACCGGTATTGGCAGTGACAACATTTAAGGATGATGAGGAGGCGATGAGTATCGCTAATGATACGCTTTATGGATTGGGCGCAGGCGTCTGGACGCGTAATGTGCATAAAGCTTATCGCTTTGGTCGTGGTATTGAGGCAGGTCGTGTGTGGACCAATTGCTATCATCTGTATCCGGCGCATTCGGCATTCGGTGGTTATAAACAGTCAGGGATTGGCCGCGAGAACCATTTGATGATGCTCAATCATTATCAACAAACCAAAAATATGCTGGTCTCTTACGATCAAAATGCGATGGGCTTCTTTTAGGCCTATCCATAAAGCACCTTGTCATTGGTTGATAAGGTGTATGTAAGATGTTCACAAGACATCTAAATTCAAGAAATACAACAAGGAAGAATAGTATGAGTAATAAGATGAAAGCGGCCGTATTACATGAGTTTAATCAACCATTACAGATCGAAGAGGTTGATATTCCAACGCCAGGCGCTGGTGAGATTGTCGTCAAGATGCAGGCATCAGGTGTCTGTCATACCGACTTACACGCTATCGAAGGTGATTGGCCAGTAAAGCCAAGTCCACCATTTATTCCAGGACATGAAGGTGTTGGCTTGATAACGGCTGTAGGCGAAGGCGTCACGCATGTTAAAGAAGGTGATCGTGTTGGTGTACCTTGGTTGTACTCTGCTTGCGGTCACTGTACCCACTGCTTAGGCGGTTGGGAGACGTTGTGTGAACGTCAACAGAATGCAGGCTATTCAGTTAATGGTAGTTTTTCAGAATATGTTCTGGCCAATGCTAACTATGTCGGAATCATCCCAGAAGGGGTCGACTCGATTGAGATTGCACCTGTTTTATGTGCAGGTGTTACTGTATATAAAGGCCTTAAGATGACCGAAGCTCGTCCGGGTGATTGGGTCGTTATTTCAGGTATCGGTGGTCTTGGTCATATGGCAGTACAGTATGCAATAGCAATGGGACTTAACGTCGCTGCTGTTGATATCGACGATGAGAAACTTGCGTTTGCTAAAAAGCTAGGCGCGACTATCACAGTCAATGCTAGAAACACTGATCCTGGTGAGTATCTAAAAGAAGAAATCGGCGGCGCTCATGGCGTGCTAGTCACAGCGGTATCTTCTACTGCCTTTGATCAGGCAATCAGTATGGTCAGACGTGGTGGTACTGTCGTCTTTAATGGTTTACCAACGGGTGATTTCCCTGTCTCTATCTTTGATACCGTACTCAACGGTATTACTATTCGTGGCTCGATCGTCGGTACGCGTTTAGATTTACAAGAGTCGTTGAACATGGCCGCAGCAGGTAAAGTAAAAGCAACCGTTGCTGCTGAACCACTAGAAAATATCAACGATATTTTTGAGCGCATGCGTCAAGGTAAAATCGAAGGTCGCATTGTGATTGACTACAGTATGTAGTTATAGTTGATTCAGTTTAAAAGAGAGTCAAGGCAACCGAGCGCAGATGTATATGTGATACCTCAAGTGAGGTTAACGCTGTAACTCTTTTATAGAGGATTGACTATATTGCTTGTGAGATTCTGACATTGTCTTAATGCGTCACACATTTAATCACAAACCATCAGTCGTATCGTCTTCATTCACATGCTATAAATGATGTGAGTGAAAACGATACGGCTTTTTATATTCTCATCCAGTATGACACTTATACTTAATAAGACGCTCATAGCTAATGAGACGTTTTCTACAATTACATTCTATATGATAAGGAAATCATCATGAAAGTCAAAGCGACAGAGTCCTGTATAGACTTAATCGAACTACTGAAATCCAAGCACGGTGAGCTGATGTTTCATCAATCTGGTGGCTGCTGTGATGGTAGCTCCCCCATGTGTTATCCGCTAGGTGAGTTTAAGGTAGGCGGCCAAGATGTATTGGTCGGTGAGATTGCTGGTTGTCCATTTTATATGGGCAAGGCGCAGCACAAATTATGGCAAAATACGGATTTGACCATTGATGTGGTTGACGGGCGTGGCGCCAGCTTTTCGCTAGAAATCCCTGAGGGTAAACGCTTTATTGTACGTTCAGAAATTTGCTCAATATAAATGGCTGTTAGAGCAGGCCCTTATTTCGAAATGATGATAAATACTGCTAAATACCCTCAAAAAACCTATCAATAGGCTCCTATTGATAGTCTATCTTCTCTATCTACACGCTCTAGTCATTTTTATTTTATTATTTCGGCAAAATAGTAGATATTGTAAGACGTAAGTTATTTTGAAACGCTCGTTTTTATTAGCATGGATGCTATAAGGAATATAAAATGGAATTTGACAAAGCCTTTGATTATGTCATCGTCGGCGGTGGTTCCGCAGGCTGTGTACTGGCCAGTCGTCTCACCGAAAATCCAGACATCAGTGTCTGCTTATTAGAATATGGCGGCGATGGTAAAGATTTGGCCGTGCGTATCCCTGCTGGTCTGATTCTAATGGTTCCTGGCAAACCACTTAAGCTAAACAACTGGTGCTTCCATACTACCCCGCAAAAACACTTAAATGACCGACGCGGCTTTCAACCACGTGGACAATGCTTGGGCGGCTCATCTGCCATCAATGCCATGATTTATACACGCGGCAGTGCGCTAGACTATGAGCGCTGGGTAGATCAAGGCTGTGTGGGTTGGGGTTTTGACGATGTGCTGCCCTACTTCATCAAAGCTGAAAACAACGTCCATGGCAGTAGCGAGCTGCATGGCGATAGCGGACCGCTGCATGTCAGTGACTTACTCAGTCCACGTGACATCTCAAAGGCCTTTGTAGAAGCCGCCATTGCCAACGGTCTGGATCACAACACAGACTTTAATAGCGATAAGCAAGACGGTGCAGGGCTATATCAAGTCACCCATTTTCATGGTGAGAAACAAGGTCAGCGTTGTTCTGCTGCTGCCGCCTATCTACATCCTGTCCAAAACCGCTCTAACCTAACCGTCATCACTCATGCGCAAGCCAACCGTATCATCATTGAAGACAATCAGGCGACGGGCGTGGTCTACGAAAAAGACGGCGTTGAACATACGGTCATGGCAAACCATGAAGTTCTCCTATCAGGTGGCGCGTTTGGCTCACCCAAAGTACTGATGCTGTCAGGAATTGGCCCCGCAGAGCATTTGCAGGCGCATGGCATTGACGTCGTGGTAGACGCACCTGATGTCGGTGGTAACTTGCAGGATCACCTCGATGTAGTGTTCGATTACGAGGTCAATACGACTGATGTCATCGGTATTGGCATGGCATCGATTGCGACATTGACCAAAAGTATTCAGCAGTGGAGAAAAGATGGTACAGGGCTGCTGTCTACCAATTATGCAGAAGCGGGTGCGTTCTTTAGCGTCGGTGACGATCCAAAGGAGTGGCCAAATACACAGCTGCACTTTGTCATCTCACGCGTGATAGAGCACGGTCGCGATCTCAGACGCGGATTTGCTGTCTCTTGTCACAGTTGCTACTTACGGCCTGAAAGTCGAGGTACTGTCAGATTGGACTCAGCCGACCCTTCCGATGCTGTCTTGATCGATCCAAACTATCTATCACACCCGAAAGACGTAGAGTATATGGTAGCTGGTGCCGAGCGTACTCGAGCCATTATGCAAGAGTCCGCACTCGCTAAGTACATCACTGAAGACTACCCTGCCCCTTACCTCGAAAAAGATGGCATGCTCGGCTATATCCGAAATAAGTCAGATACCATCTATCACCCAGTAGGCACTTGCCGCATGGGCTCAGATGACAGCTCTGTGGTTGATTTGGAGTTGAAGGTACGAGGTGTGAGCGGACTACGAGTTATCGACGCTTCAGTGATGCCAACGCTTATTAGCGCCAATACCAATGCGCCAACTATCATGATTGCCGAAAAAATAGCCGATCTCATTAAGGCGAATCATGGCCCTATTTGATGCTGTATTGGGCAAACTGCTTATAGCTGATTGCTTTAAAGAGACATAACTTTATCATTTCTAATTGTTTACAATTAGTAAAATTGTAACTGGCTAGCAATTTAAAGGTATGTCTCTTTGCTATTGAAAATTAACAAACATAAAGCCATAGAATTTAGTATTTAATATCTTATTGATGCTAAATACGGCAAAACCGTGCACTTTTTATCAAAATTAGTCTATTTATAGCTTGCATTACCACAGATTAAGAGAGTATATTCTAACGACTTGTTTATATTTTTAGTTTCCATCTATATAATTTAAAGTTATAACAACCTTTAATATGTTTTATTTTGTATATATGAAACATTTTATAGATAGATGCTTTAGAGGTCACTAAACGCTTTCTCATCGTATTCATAATCGAGTACGAACATATGGATACATGAGTACCTACCTACCATTACATAGGATGTAATAATGCAAAAATCACTCTTCAAACTTACGATGTTGGCGACGTTTGTCTTAGGTATCAGCGCCTGTAGTGGAGACAACAAAACTACTGACGACTCTGCTGCTAGCTCAGACGCTAAAGCTGCCAAAACATTGCTATATTGCTCAGAAGGTAGCCCTGCTGGATTCGATCCAGCGCAATATACTTCTGGTACGGATTTTGATGCGAGTGCCTTCCCTATTTATAATGGCTTGGTAGAATTCAAAAGAGCGGAAACTGAGATTCAACCAGGACTTGCGGAGAGCTGGGATATTAGCGAAGACGGCAAGACTTATACCTTTAATCTACGCAAAGGGGTTAAGTTCGGTACAACTGACTACTTTACTCCAACTCGCGATTTCAACGCGGATGACATTGTCTTTACGCTAGAACGTATCACTGACCCAGACTTTGAATTTAACAAAGCTTATCCTGCTGAATTCCCATATTCGGTCGGCATGGGGCTACCTGATATTATCTCTAATATCGAAAAGGTTGACGACTATACGGTAAAAATTACCCTTAGCGAAACCAATGCGCCGTTCCTACAGAACCTAGCGATGCCTTTTGCTTATATTGGTTCTGCTGAGTACGCAGATCAATTGCTAGCCTCTGGCAATGCTGCTGATATCAATACTAAGCCAGTCGGTACTGGACCTTTCGTCTTTACCTCATATCAAAAAGACGCGCAAATTCGTTATACCAAAAACCCAGACTATTGGAATAAAGACGACATCTATATCGACAACCTAGTGTTTGTCATCACTAAAGACTCGGCAGTTCGTGCACAGAAAGTGCAAGCTGGCGAATGTCATGTGTCCGCTTATCCAAAACCTGCCGAAATCGAATCTGTCAAAAAATCAGGTAAAGCCACTGTTCTCGATCAGCCTGGCTTCAACGTCGGCTATGTCGGTTATAACGTAGAAAAACCTCAACTGAGCGATCTTAAAGTGCGTCAAGCATTAGATATGGCGATCAACAAAGACGCTATTATCAATGCGGTTTATCAGAGCGAAGGCCTCAAGGCAACCAATCCAATGCCGCCAACGCAGTGGGGCTATGATGAGTCACTTAAAGATGCGCCTTACGACGTCGAAAAAGCAAAAGCACTAATCAAAGAAGCTGGCGCGGATAATCTTTCTATCAATCTATGGTATATGCCAGTTCAGCGTCCGTACAACCCAAATGCCAAGCTAATGGCTGAAATGCTACAAGCAGATTGGGCGAAGATTGGCGTCGATACCAAGCTTGTGACTTATGAGTGGGGCGAGTACCTAAAACGCGCTGCTAAAGGCGAGCCTGATGTCATTCTAGCCGGCTGGACTGGCGATAATGGTGATCCAGACAACTGGCTTGGCTCATTACTGTCTTGTGACGCAGTCGGTGGCAATAACTACTCGCGCTGGTGTAACAAAGACTTCGATAATTTGGTGACCAACGCCCGTCAGATTAACAATCAAGATGAGCGTGTCAGTGAATACGAGCAAGCTCAGCAGATATTCAAAGAGCAGCTTCCTTGGACGACAATGGCGCATTCGGTAGTGACGGTATTCACCGCACCAAATGTGGTCGATTATAAAATCAGCCCACTTGGCTCAATACGCTTCGATGGTGTAAAAGTTGAATAACCTTGACTGATTAATTCCGTTACAACATAAGCAATTTATTCATTTTATTCATTCATATAAGTGCGGCTGGGTCAGATACTCTGCTCCAGCCGCACTTATATGAATGATATGAACAATATGAATTAAGCACTTTGTCACGGATCTCTTCATCATCGCTAATACTCTAATCATTGAACCACAACTATTGAGCAGCCCATGCTACTTTATATTCTGCGTCGTATTGCCATTTTAATACCCGTCTATCTTGGCCTAACGCTATCCACTTTTACTCTGATTCGTCTCGTACCTGGAGATGCGGTAGAGATTATGATGGGCGAGCGTATGGTCGATCCCGAGCTACATGCTCGTGCCTTAGAAAGGCTAGGATTAGACAAACCACTCGTTGCCCAGTATTGGGATTATTTGACTGGCATCCTAACAGGTGATTTTGGTCAGTCCTTTCGTACTCGTACGCCCGTATTACAAGACTTTTTTGCCCACTTTGTTCCTACTTTAGAGTTGGCGTTATGCGCTATTGTCATCGCTAGTGTCATTGGTGTCAGCTTAGGCATCTTTGCTGCCCTGCGCCGTGGTACATGGATTGATTACACCCTAATGTCAGGCGCGTTGGCAGGTTACTCTATGCCCATCTATTTACTAGGTCCCATCCTGACTGGTATCTTCGCTCATTATTTAGGTCTACTGCCCGTCGCTGGTGTGATATCTGTCGCACAGTTTTTAGATGTGCAGCCACTGTATGGCTCATGGTTACTCGGCTCACTAAGCTCGGGAGAACCTGGCGCGTTTTGGAACGTGGTCAAACACTTTATATTGCCCTCTATTGCTCTATCGACCATTCCGTTAGCGATGATTGCACGGATGACACGCTCTGCGATGCTAGAGGTACTAGATGAGGATTACGTGCGTACAGCGCGAGCCAAAGGTTTATCTCCACGCCGAGTGATACTAGTCCACGTAATGCGTAACGCCTTGATTACTGTGGTTACAGTCGTTGGCCTACAGATGGCAACATTGCTCGCAGGTGCCATTATTACCGAGACTATCTTTAGTTGGCCAGGCGTTGGTAATTGGCTACTCGATGGGTTTTTCACTCGTGACTACCCTATTGTACAAAACGGTATTTTATTGGTCGCCACCGCTCTGATTTTGGTTAGTTTATTTATTGATATTTTGTATGGTCTGATCAATCCACGTATTCGCCATACTTCTTAATTCAACATTGATAAATACTCACATTATAAATAGTGATGATTAGCGCTCAAGTGAAGTTTTAGCAATGCTTAGTACTTTTTTATGAATAAGATTCTAAAAAATGTCACTGCGCTAGCCACTATAGGAAATGCTCATGAAGCCTTCTGTTCTCCCCTCTGATGTCAATCTGATGGCAGCCACACCGCCGTCATCTTGGCAGCTATTTTTATCGACGTTCTGCCGAAACAAAGGCGCCGTGATTGGTTTTATCGTACTGGCATTGATGGTTCTAGTTGCCATACTTGCGCCTGCTATTGCCCCTCACGATCCTTACGAGCTGTTCACCGGTCAAGAGCAATTGCCACCTGCCTTTTTAGATGGCGGCAATGCGATGTTTTGGCTAGGCACTGATGATGCAGGCCGAGATACATTGTCTCGAGTGATGTATGGCGCGCGTTATTCATTATTTATCGGTCTAAGCGCAACGACTCTGGCGATGTTGGTTGGTATTTCTTTAGGTCTGAGTGCAGCATTTTGGCCAAAGGTCTGGGGCAAGGCGGTCATGTTGGTCAATGATATCCTGATGTCATATCCGAGCTTGCTATTGGCGATTATCATTGCCGCTATCTTAGGGCCATCTATGACCAATACGATTATTACGATTGCACTGGTCTGTACACCGCCATTTATTCGGCTGACTCGTGCCACAGCAATGGTAGAGCTCCAACGTGAGTACTTTATTGCTTCACAAGTGATGGGCGCTGGCGTGCTCAGATTGTTGTTCATTACTATTTTGCCCAACTGTATGGCACCGCTTATCGTACAGGCAACGATGATTTTCTCGTCTGCTATTTTAGAAGCGGGTGCGATTGGTTTCCTAGGTTTTGGCGTACAGCCACCTGATGCCGAATGGGGCGCGATGCTAGGTACGGCACGTCAATATATTCAAAGTAATGTTTGGCTAGCAATCTGGCCGGGTGTTGCTATTTTCTTGGCTGCACTATCGATTAACCTGACTGGTGATGGCTTACGCGATGCGCTAGATCCTAAATTAAAGCAGGTGACTTAAGATGACTGAACCATTAATTAATACGCCTATCACTCATACGTCTATGAATGGTGCATCAACAAAAGACTCACCATTGTTGTTAGATATTGAGAACCTGTCTGTCACTTTTGGACAAGGAGTGCGTGCCTTTCGCGCAGTCGATGATGTATCGTTAAAGATAACCCAAGGTGAGGTCATCGCTGTCGTGGGTGAATCTGGCTCAGGTAAGTCAGTCACTATGATGGCGCTGATGGGGCTGTTGCCACCTTCTGCGACCGTACGCGCACAACGAGTGGTCTTTGATAATAAAGATATGCTTAGTATGTCAGCCAAAGAGAGACGCGGCATCATTGGCAAAGACATCTCTATGATTTTTCAGAATGCCATGTCTTGCCTAAATCCAAGCTTTACGGTTGAGATGCAGCTAGGTGAAGTGCTACGCAAGCATCTTGGTTTACGAGGCGCAGCAGTACAAACACGCATCTTAGAACTGCTAGAGTTGGTCGAAATGCCCGATGCCAAAAACCGTCTCAAAGTCTATCCGCATCAGCTATCAGGCGGTATGAGTCAACGGGTTATGATTGCGATGGCCATTGCTTGTGAGCCAAAACTGCTTATCGCAGATGAGCCAACCACTGCGCTCGATGTCACGGTACAAGCGCAGATCATGGATTTGCTGAGCCGATTGCAACGCGAAAAACAAATGGCGATGGTATTGATCACCCACGACTTGGGACTGGTCGCACAAAACTCGCGTGATGTCGCGGTCATGTATGCGGGACAAGTGGTAGAAACCAGTACCGTACCGGAGATTTTCCAAAATCCTGCTCATCCTTATACCGAGGCATTACTGCAAGCCATCCCAGAGCTCGCTATCGGTCAAGACCGTCTAAACAGCTTGCCCGGTGTCGTGCCAAGTCAATATGACCGGCCAGCTGGTTGCTTGTTGTCTCCTCGTTGCCCTTATAAAGAGCCTGCTTGCGAAGTACCGCCACCTATTTTAGATACGCCCAATGGCAAGGTGCGCTGTATTGATTCTAATATTACTTCTCGCCCCTCTCACGCTGCTACCCTGGAGTCACAAGTATGAGTAATAAAGTGGTCCTAAAAGCAGACAATCTACACAAGCACTACCCAGTATCACAAGGTCTGGGCAAAGCAAAGGCCTACGTAAAAGCGCTCAATGGCGTCTCATTCGAGCTTGAAGCTGGCAAGACATTGGCCGTAGTTGGTGAGTCAGGCTGCGGAAAATCCACCCTTGCCCGCCAGTTGACACTGATCGAATCGCCTACACATGGTGAGCTATTTATCAACGATGAAGGCACCACAGGCTATAGCAGAAAAGCGCTAAAAGAGCTGCGTACTGAAATTCAAATGGTCTTTCAAAATCCTTATGGTAGCTTGAACCCGCGTCATACCATTGGCTATCAATTGACAGAACCATTGGATATCCATACCAAACTGTCTAAAGAGGAAAAGCGTGACAAAATCAACGAGATGATGAGACATGTCGGTCTACGTCCCGAACACGCTGGTCGTTATCCACATATGTTTTCGGGTGGTCAGCGTCAACGTATTGCCCTCGCCCGCGCCATGATGCTCAATCCTAAAATCGTCGTCGCTGATGAGCCAACTTCCGCACTCGATGTATCAATCCAAGCGCAAGTCTTAAATCTATTTATGGATTTGCAGGATGAGTATCGCACCGCTTACGTCTTTATCTCGCACAATTTATCCGTCGTGCGCCATGTGGCTGATGATGTGATGGTGATGTACTTGGGTCAGGCCGTCGAACACGGCCCCAAAGAAGCGATTTATAATGCGCCAAAGCATCCCTATACCATCGCGTTATTGGCTGCTGCCCCAACGGTAAATGGTCATAAGAATGATTTAACCCTACAAGGTGAGCTACCAAGTCCGCTCAATCCACCAAGTGGTTGCGCCCTACACAAACGCTGCCCCTATGCTAAGCAGCAATGCAGCGAAGTAGAGCCACAACTGCGCGAATGGGATGGTCGATTGGTTGCTTGTTTACGTTTAGAAGAGATATATGGTTAAGATGATTAAGGTTAAGATAATTAACGATTAATCAATATTCACCACACCGCGACACTTAGGAAATTTGCTACAACCAAAAAAGGCCTGCCCTTGATTCAGGCCTTTTTTTGCCACGCGCTTGATCATCTCACCGTTACATCTCGGGCAGGTTGGCGTTTGAATTAAATCAGCTGTATGGTCTATCACCTCAACTGTCGCAGAGGAACTCGCTGCTAATTCAAGCTCTACAACCTCAAACGGCGTAAGAAAAACCTTATCAGCAATATCGTGCGATGTAATTGTATGCTGAGTGCCTGCCTGCTGATTGTCCATACTATCAATTGGTAACGCGCTAGATTCAATCTCAGTCTGACCAGACCATCGATGCACTTCTCTACTTTTTAGAATAGCTCGTTTAGCGGTTTCTTCTACTATCGGCTCTGATACAGGCTTATTAGCCACTTTAGCAGTTGGTTTATCATTAGCGTTACCGCTAGGCTGCTTATTCGTATTCTGGCTTGGATTGCTATGCTTGGCTTTTAGATAGGCTTTATGCTCTCTATTGGTACGCCAAGACTTACTAAATCTATTGCTATTAATCTGCTCAACAATGGATGTGACCTCGTCTTCAGTCAGTAGCTTATCTTGCTTTTTCTTCACATACGAGACCATACCACTCGTCAATACATGCTCGGGTAACTCATCGCGGGTTTTTAATTCGCACTCACCGATAAAGGCAATCATCGAATGGAAGTAGCTCAGCTCCAAGCCTAATAAATCTGCGAGCGTCTTAATGTGCAAGTAGTTTTGGCGCAATGGGTTTTGGAATTTGAATTTACTTCCATTTTGGAAAACTTGTGTCCACTGTCTATGGTTCTCGCTACCATATATCCAGTCTTTATAGTTTTTCGTCTCAATCACAAAAATGCCGTACACAGAGACGATGATATGATCGATTTGTGTACTACCACCATTGGCCCTTGGTAAGGTAATACCGTTTAAACGGTGGTAGACGTCTTTTTCAAGCTTTAGCCACATGGCGACGTTGATGACGGTCTCGCCTAGGAAACCTTTAAAGCTGGATTTTAGGGACATCTCTTTCCTTAAACTAGAAAAATACTTAATACTATCGAGCATACTTATGATACATTCTAGTATAAACAATAGTCTATAAAAAAGAGATAAACCAATCATGTTTGATTTAACAAAACCCAATGAAGAAGAAATTATTTTCAATTCAAAACTGGATACAATCTATCAACATGAATTTGAAGGGGGAAAATTCTTTTCAATAATTTCTGAGGAAATTATTGAAAATGGATCAACTTACTTGATCAAACTCGCTTCAAGAACTCAGATAAAAATCATATTTAGCAAAAATAGTAGTGAAGCTCGAACACTGGAAATAGCAAAATTTGTTGGAGGAAAAGAAAAAGAAACTTTGCGTTTAAATAAAATTTGTACTGATCAACTTAAAGCCTTTTTATCTTTTCTAATTGATATTGATGTTAGTAGCTTTAATGAAAAGCAAACAACTCTTTCTTCAAATAACGATAATGCAGAAATATTCAAAAATTTTATGAAAATAATGGAAAATGGAGAAGGTGAAGATATTTTGAAGCAAATATTAGCATCTGATAATATCACATCTCATGACATTGTTAGCACTGGATATAGAAAATCCCAATTAGAAATATTTAGAATGCTATTAGATGAAGACTATATGTCTGAATATAAAAGAGAGGTTTTAGACAAACCAAACACAAAAGATGAAACAGCTTGGCAGGAATTTTTCACTTTAAACCAATGGATATTTGGTTACGGACTAGACTACCGATTCCAAGGTATATTGCAGAAAGAATTTCATGCTTCTGATACAGATGACGCGGGTAAAGACGGGGTAATATCAGATTTTTTACTTGGTGATAAGAGATTTACATCCTTCGTAGAAATCAAACTTCCTACTACTACTTTGTTCAAGAACTCTCAAAATCGAGCTGGTTGCTGGAAATTATCTCCTGAGTTACTTGACTCTTACTCACAAATTCTTGAGCAAAAAGCTTGTGGTGAAATAAAGGTAGAACAAAAAGAACTGTTTGACGAGGATGGAAAAACAATTACACAAAGTGCGTGCGACTCTAAAACTTTCTTAATTATTGGTTCGTTAACAAATTTAGAAGAGAGTAAAAGCTCTGACAAAGAAAAAAAGATAAAACTGAAAACTTTTGAATTATTTCGTAGAGACTCTCGAAACGTTGAAATCATTACCTATGATGAGTTATCTGAAAGAGCCAAATTTATCGTTGAACACAAATCGTAATTTTCCTACTGTATAGAATTGAAAAAGCCCTAAGCTGATCTAATTAGCTTAGGGCTTTAAAGTTATTCAAATAGTTTATTATACCAAACTATTTACCGCTTCAACCACAGCATCAGTCGTAATACCAAACTCTTTATATAGATCGCTAGCTGGAGCAGATTCGCCATAAGTGGTCATACCGATGACTTTGCCATCTAGACCAACGAACTTATACCAGTAATCTACATGCGCGGCTTCGACTGCGACGCGAGCACGGATATTGCTTGGCAATACCGCTTCACGATAGCTAGTATCTTGCTCAACGAAAATCTCAGCACATGGCATAGACACTACACGTACGCCAACACCATTTGCGCTCAATGCTTCGTACGCTTCCATCGCTAGGCCAACTTCTGAACCAGTTGCGATGATGATGGCTTGTAGCTCGCCCTGCTCTTTCGCCAGTACATAACCACCTTTAGTGATGTTCGCTACTTGCTCACTGTCACGTGCTTGATGTGGCAAGCTTTGACGGCTAAAGATCAATGCTGATGGGTTGTTTTCAGATTTGATTGCTTCTACCCAAGCGCTTGCAGATTCAGTCGCATCACACGGACGCCATGTACGTAGGTTTGGCGTGGTACGTAGGCTAGTCAATTGCTCAACTGGCTGATGCGTTGGGCCATCTTCACCAAGACCGATAGAGTCATGGGTATAGACGTGGATGACGCGCTGCTTCATCAATGCGCCCATGCGTACTGCGTTACGTGCGTATTCCATAAACATCAGGAACGTCGCTACGTAAGGGATAAAGCCGCCATGCAATGCGATACCATTGGCAATCGCAGTCATACCGAACTCGCGCACACCGTAATAGATATAGTTACCATCAGCGTCTTTTTCGATACCTTTAGCGCCTTTGAATAGCGTGAGGTTTGAGCCAGCTAAATCTGCTGAACCGCCCAATAGTTCTGGTAATAATGGCTGCAAGCTATTGATAGCATTTTGGCTCGCTTTACGACTAGCGACATCACCGCCCGCTTCTTGCGTTTGCTGAATATAGGCCTGTGCTTGGCGGTCAAAGTCAGCAGGCAACTCGCCATTTAGACGGCGTGATAGTTCTGCAGCAAGCTCTGGATAGGCTTTTTTATACGCTTCAAAGTCAGCGTCCCAGTTCTTTTGCTGTACATCGCCTTTGGCTTTAGCATCCCATGCTTCATAGATTTCGTCATCTAATTCAAATGGAGCATGCTTCCAAGATAGTGCATCACGGGTCAAGGCAATCTCGTCATCACCAAGTGGCGCACCATGACTAGCCGCTAGACCTTGTTTGTTCGGGCTACCAGCACCGATTGTGGTTTTGCAAATAATTAAACTTGGCTTAGCAGTCTCTGCAATCGCTTGCTCAGTTGCTTGCGTGATCGCATCGGTATCATGACCATCGACTTTGATCACTTGCCAGCCGTATGACTCGAAACGCGCTTCGGTATCATCAGTAAACCAGCCTTCGACATTACCGTCGATTGAGATGCCATTGTCATCATAGAAGAATACCAACTTGCCAAGCGCCAACGTGCCAGCGAGCGAGCACACTTCATGACTAATACCTTCCATCAAGCACCCATCGCCTAAGAATGCATAGGTATTATGGTCAACGATATTATGACCTTCACGGTTGAACTGTGCGGCTAGGGTTTTTTCTGCAATCGCAAAACCAACGGCATTAGCAATACCTTGTCCTAGTGGACCAGTCGTCGTTTCTACACCAGGCGTATAACCAAGTTCAGGATGCCCTGGGGTTTTTGAATGCAGCTGACGGAAACCTTTAAGGTCATCAACGCTCACATCATAACCTGATAAATGTAGCAATGAATAAATAAGCATCGAGCCATGACCGTTTGACAGTACAAAGCGATCACGGTTGTGCCAATTAGGATCAGCTGGATTGTGCTTCAAAAATTTGCGCCACAAAACTTCGGCAATATCAGCCATACCCATTGGCGCACCCGGATGTCCAGAGTTGGCTTTTTGAACCGCGTCAAACGACAGTACACGGATGGCATTGGCTAGTTTACGTTCGCTAATTGGAGCTGGCATAGAGTGTCCTAATATTCGAATGAGTCGTATAAAGATAAGAGGAGAGTTTACTCAGAGGATAATCCATCAAAAACGCGACAGGCGTCCTCAATGGATAAGCTATAAAATAAAAGTGCAATATTAACATATTTGCTATGAGCCAAGCCAAAAATGCGGTGACAAGACCGTTTATATTTAGCAATGACTCACATCAGTTTTGTTAAACGATAAGCAATGACGGACTTTGATTTAAGTTATAAATAACAAGCTGCGAGTGACCTAAGTGACAAGCAGCTCATTACTTATATTCAATCTATTAAACTGAAATAGTCTCAGCACCGCCCATAAACGGACGCAATACTTCTGGAATCATAATGCTACCATCAGCGTTTTGATGATTTTCCATCACTGCCAGTAGCGTACGACCCACGGCCAAACCTGAACCATTTAAAGTATGAGCTAAGCTGGTTTGCTTGCCATCTTTGATACGCGTACCCATACGGCGCGCTTGGAAATCACCACAGTTAGAGCAGCTAGAGATTTCACGATAGGTATCTTGGCTTGGCAACCATACTTCGATGTCATAAGTCTTTTGTGCGGCAAAACCCATATCGCCAGTACATAGCTGTACCGTGCGGTATGGCAAGTTCAACTGCTGCAAGATATATTCAGCCTGCCCTGTCATTGCCTCAAGCAAGTCATCAGATTGCTCAGCGGTACCGACATTGACCATTTCAACTTTTTCAAACTGATGCTGACGAATCAAGCCGCGAGTATCACGCCCGTGTGAGCCAGCTTCACTACGGAAACATGGTGTATGCGCCGTGAATTTTAATGGAAGCTCTTTAATATCCAAACGCTCGCCGCGTACCAAATTGGTCATTGGCACTTCAGCGGTTGGAATAAGGTAAAAATCCATCTCATCGTTATTGGTGTGATTGCTTAGCTTAAACAAATCATCTTCAAACTTAGGCAGCTGACCCGTACCTTTTAAGCTATCGCTATTAACGATATAAGGCACATAGGTCTCAAGATAGCCGTACTTCATCGTGTGCGTGTTCAACATAAATTGAATCAACGCTCGATGCAATTGCGCCAATTGTCCTTTAAGCACGTTAAAACGGCTACCAGTCAATTTGGTCGCTGCCTCAAAGTCCAACATACCAAGTGTCTCACCGATGTGTGTATGATCTTGAATTTCAAAATCAAACGTACGCGGCATGCCCCACTTACGCACTTCTACGTTATCATCTTCTGACGTACCGACTGGTACATCCGCCGCCGGAATATTCGGAATTTGCAAAGCCGCTTGAGTGATGCGCTCTTGTAGCGTACGTAGCTCGTCTTCCGCAGCTTTAATCTCACCGCTAACGCTTTGCATCTCAGCCAATAGCTCACTGGCATCTTCGCCTGATTTTTTTAGGGCACCTACTTGCTTTGCACCAGCATTACGGCGCGATTGCAACTCTTCGGTTTTGACTTGTAGAGACTTACGCTCGTTTTCAATCGTCTGCCAGAACTCCATATCAAGCTCATAACCACGGGTGGCTAGCTGCTGTTGTAGGTCGCTTAAATCGCCGCGTAAGAGTTTCGGATCAATCATAGTAGTTGCCTGTAACACTAAAGGTGAGTAAAAGGTTTAAAAGTATTATTAATAGAGTAATTGCCTAGCGCATCGCTATCACGGTCTTTGTGATAACCGGCTATGACGTTATGTTTTATATCAACATATCTGGTAGTCGCTATAATACCAAGACACGGCAGATTTGACCATGTTTTGGATATCTTTGACTGCTTTTCCCTGTTTTTGGCTGACTTTCTTTAGGTTTTGTTCATTATGCTAATCGCTTATAGCAAGCTATTCTGTTTTTAATTGCTCACTTTTGCTTTCGTCTAGTCTGAATAAACTGAGTATAGAGCGTGAACTACGTCATTAATATAACATCTATCCGTGAACAGTCTTGCTTATATGTTTCATTTAGGAGTACTTTTCGGTAAGATAAGCGCATACCTTTATTCACTTCTAGCCAAGTACAGCATTGCTGCTTCGCTTTGGCAGTTTTAATCCAACGCTTTTAATATAAGTATTTGAGAAACCTTTATGGCCTTGTACCCCTACACGCTCCAACCTGTCGCCTTAAACCTAACTGAGGCTGAATTCCACCAAGCACAGTATGAACTGTTTGCCAGTGCCAGCCCGTCTTTTGGTTTATCAAGCTTTAAGACCAAAGAGTGGATCATCATGGCAGTGGTTGTGGTACTTGCTATTGCAGGACTTATCTTTGTAACAGGCTATTCAACCATTATCTTTTGGTTAATGCTGGTTGGTGTGGTGATATATCTATTGGCGCGTACTTTAGGTTTTAAATGGTACGTAAAAAGAGAGTTTGACAAACAAGTGGCCGACCAAGAGATGCCAGATGAAATGCGCCAAATGAAGTTAGGTGTACAAAAGCATGGTCTAGTCATGGCGATGCCAAGCAACCAGCCTGATATGATGAAAAACTCGCAAATGCGCGGTATGCAAATGCGTGCAGGCGCAACTCAGCAAGCGGTTATTCCTTGGACCTCTATCAAGAGCTGGGATGAGACTGACGACTATATCTTTATGATGTTTGAGCTAAAAGGTCAGCAAGGTAGCCAAATCGTACCGAAACGCTTGCAAGCACAGAAGTTTCCTATCGATACGATACGTCAACATTTACAAGAAGTGGTTCCCGTTAAAGGCTTAAATCCTGAAAACTTGCAGCCACCAGCGTAAATGTAATGAGGTCTCTCTATCGTTTAGAAAAACAGTAAAGAGACTTGGTTTTAGTTTTATAAAACCAATCGTAAAATTGTATTTATTAAATTTAACTTATTAATAATAGTTTGCTATTATTATAAGCATCAAAGGAAGAGATAGAGTTTATATTGATAGGTACAGATAAAAACTAAAGTATTTTCGCTGTATTTCAATTGATTAGAGTCTTTATTCTTCTTTATTTATTATCATATAACTACACTCACACTATAAGGACAATACTATGAGCAATTCTAATAACGCTACTAACCAGATCGGTCTAGAAAAGGCAGACATGAGCGAAGTCATCGCCCAATTAAACAATCTACTATCAACGTATCATGTGTTTTATTTAAACGTACGTGGATATCATTGGAACGTAAAAGGTGAGCACTTCTTTACCTTGCATCCAAAATTTGAAGAGCTATATACGTCACTACAATTACAAATTGATGAAATCGCTGAGCGTATCTTAACTTTGGGTGGTACACCACTTCACGCTTATAGCGATTTTACGCAGCATACTAGTATTAGTGAAGACAAAAACGTCAAAGATGGCACAAGCTGTGTCAAAGGCGTAGTCACTGGCTTACAAGCGTTAATTGCAGAGCAACGCCAAGTATCAGCGTTAGCAGAAGAGAGCGAAGACCAAGGTTCAGCTGACCTAATCGATGCTTACGTACAAGAGCAAGAAAAACTGGTATGGATGTATAACGCGTTTTTGGGTTAAGAATCGTTAGATTTTACTAGGCTAAATTTTAATAAGCCTAATGATCATCAAATACTAAATAATAAAAAAGCACCTAATTAGGTGCTTTTTTATTGTCTATCTTTTAGAAAAGACTGTTTTATTTTTCGATCCATTGACGCATTTTTTCACGTTCAGCAGGCGTGGCTTGTAGCCATACTTGCATAAACGTATCTAACGTACTAGTAGAAGTATTTACGCTAGATGTTTGCTTAACAGTGGTCGTGCCAGTGTTGACGTTGCTAGTAGAATTTACTACTGGTTGATCTAAAGAGGCGATAGCACGTTGGTTCTGTAACTCTGCATCACCTGCACCGCCGAACACGCCGCCTAGCGCTTTACCAAGGCCTGAAAATAGACCACCTTGGTTACCGGCCATACTTTGCTGGCTAGCAATGACAGTATTGTTTTGTTGCACAGCGAGCGTAGGCTGCTTGGCATATTCTCTAGCAGCTTCATAATCTTCTGGTTGATTAGGCATAGTCAAACGATATGTTTGATTGTCGGCCAATTGTGCCGTCACACTGACATTACCTGAACGCAAATAATCATGCTCATCACGACGCAAGTTATATAAACGGTCATACTTAGCAGTAATAGCATGTTGTCCAGGCTGTAACGTAAATGTTTTCTGCAGCGGCTGAAAAGCGCTCTGCTGAATTTCCTGTCCATTAATAGCGGTTACTTTGATATGGTCATCAACCTGTAGGGTCACTGCTGCCTGTGACAACATAGAGACCGAGGCAGCCCCCACCAACAACGTGCCTATCGTTAATTTTTTTAGCAAAGAAGCATTCGATTTCATAAGTTATTCCATTAATAGTAAAAGCGAGTTGGACAAAAGATTCGTATTCTTACGGTTATTCATTTTTTGCTGCTAAAAGTCTTGCTGCTAAAAATCAAGTGGCATCGTATGTTGGTCTTGATCAGGCGTGTCGTTATCTACTTGCGTCTCTTGAGCGATATCCGCCAACTCTGCGGCAAGCGTTTGCTCATCAATGGTACGCAGAGCATCACTTATGACTGCTTTTGAGATGTTACTGCGACCAAGGTTAGAGAACATTGGTTGAATATAATTAAGTACTTCCATCATCGCACCGATACGATGCGGTCCATCAGTTAGTAAGTGATCAATAATTCGATCGTCAAACTGCCATCCGCGCCGACGCAAAATAGACTGTAATAGTGCTTGTCTATCTGCAAAATCATGACCAGTAGGCACTTTAAAGGTTGGTGCTTGTGCCAAACGCGTCATTAAATCTCTTAACTGAAATGGTAAATCATCAGCGGGTTTATTAGCGGCAAACAACAACTGGCGTTGCCCTTCTCGACTACGATTGATCAGGTGAAATAAAGCTTCTTGCCACTGACTGCTTTGCTCAAGCACTTCCAAATCATCAATGGCGATAAGATCAAAGTTTTCTAAAGATGATAGTACGTGGACATCTGTATGAATCAGCTCATTAAGGGACAAACAGATAGCCGATTTGTCCATCTCGACAAATGACTCGCAAATAGCAGACAGCAAATGAGACTTACCTGTAGCAGGGCTACCAAACAGATATAGTTGACCGATCAGGCCGACATGTAACTGCCGTACTGCATCAATAATCGACATCCAACCGGGACCGGCAAAGTCGCTAAGACTTGCATCGTGCTTAATGTCCAGATTGAGACTTAGCTGTGCTTCTGCCATGAATCATCAACTCGTGTTACGTAGTGCAATGGAAAAATATAATAAAAAAGATAGATTGTTTTGAGCTGTATTCATTATTATCAATACTAGCCGATACAACTGTAGTTAATGGCCCTATATCCTTTGCAAAAATAGGTCAGTCACTTTGTCGAAAACAACGTTAGCAAAACTGGTACTAAAACGGTTGATACTATCAACACTGCGCCTATATATAACATATTTACAAAATAACTGACAAGTCTTTTACCCATTAAGCCTTATCAATCATTGCGTTCCTATCTTGATATTACATATCAATCTTTATCTAGTGCATTCAATAATAAGATAATTATCTTTTTTCAAACAATGCCAGTTGTTTACGACCTTTATAAAAGTCAGTCGTTCGATAATAGCTGTATAAATGGCGGAACAACACATTTAAGACAGCCGACACAGGTAAGGCAATAAGCATACCGACAAAACCTAATAGGCTAGCGCCTGCCAATACAGCAAATATTACCCATAGTGGGGATAGACCAATCTTATCACCTAAGAGTAACGGCTGCAGGATATAACCCTCTGCAGCTTGTCCAATCAAGAACGCACCTACGACCAATGACAAATACGTCCAGTCCAATCCGAACTGAAATAGGCAGGCGATAATAGCCGCGATAAAACCAATACCAAATCCTAAATACGGTACAAAACTGGCAATGCCTGCTACCATACCAATGATAAGCCCAAGCTCCAATCCAATGAGCTGTAACTGTACGGCATAAATAGCGCCTAGCAACACCATCACCAGCAATTGACCTTTGATAAACGCCATCAATGCCAGATCACATTCTTTAGCTATTTCAGTCACTTTTTGACAATAAGCCCCTGGTATCGCCATCTTCCAGTTATGCAAACGCTGATCCCAATTAAATAGAAAATAAAAGGTCAAAATAGGCACCAATACAATCAGACCTGCATTATTGATGAAGTTCATACTTGAGGTCAGTATTTGGCTCATCATGGTACTAGCATCAGCGAACTTATAATTCGTTTGCATATAATCGACGAGGGTATCAGAAAATTCTTTCGACTCTAGTTCAGGCAGTTTGATACGAGTATTACTATTGAACCACTCTCGTACGACTTGGTTATACCAATTAAATATCTTTGGCAAATAATCCCACGCCGCTTGCAGCTGATGCCATAGTGTCGGTACTAACCACCATAATAATAACGCCATCCCTAAAGTAATCGTCGAGTAGACAATAATAATCGCGACCCAACGCTTGATATATTTTGATAGGCGCTTGACTAGAGGGTTAAATAGATAAGCCAATATGAAGGCAAAAACGAAAGGCACGATGACGGGCATCATTAAATACAAGAGAAACACAGCCACCACTAACGCCACGACAATAAATAAACGCCGAAAAAAAGGATCTATTGGTTGATTCATCATGGCAAGTAATCCCATAGTTGGACGAGGTTAAAAAAGTGACAGGTTTGAAAAAGTGACAGGGAGTCAGTAATAGCGATTTCTAAATGATATAACTACAGCCATCACTATGTATCACTAGGCGAATTTCCTTCTTTTCTCATTAGTTTTAGCTAGCTAAACTGAGACGTATCAACGTTCCTAAAAAATCTAATTTTTGATAAATTTATGTTTAGTAGTTTTTATTCTGTCAATTACATTTGAACTTGTATTAAGGTCATTATTGACAATAAATTTAGCGTTCTATTATCGCAGAGTACAACAAAAAATCAGTCATTTTTTGTTTCTTAACGGCTTATTTGCCACTTAATGCAAATCTTAGTCAAATATTGGCAAGTTGCTTTGCGAGTACGGTCTGTTTTTGGGTATAATGCGCGCACTGTCTTTAAACTTTGCTTTTGAACTTTATAACGCTAATTTTTGCGTGCTCAATTACTTTACCTTCTAATCCCAATTATCTATCCCCAACTGTGAGATGACTATGAGTGACAAGCCTTCTTTAAGCTACAAAGATGCCGGTGTTGATATCGATGCAGGCGATGCTTTGGTTCAGCGAATCAAGTCCGTTGCAAAAGCCACTACTCGTCCTGAAGTCGTGGGTGGACTTGGCGGTTTTGGTGCGTTATGCCGCATCCCAACAGGTTATACTTCACCATTATTGGTTTCTGGCACTGATGGCGTCGGCACCAAACTAAAATTGGCGCTACAGCTGAACCGTCATGACACGATTGGTATTGATTTGGTCGCAATGTGCGTCAATGATCTACTGGTTTGCGGCGCAGAGCCATTATTTTTCTTAGATTATTATGCAACTGGTAAGCTCGATGTCGATGTAGCGGCGACTGTCGTGACTGGTATTGGTGATGGTTGTAAACTTGCTAACTGTGCGCTTATCGGCGGTGAAACTGCTGAAATGCCAGGCATGTATCAAGATGACGATTACGATCTAGCTGGATTTTGCGTAGGCGTGGTTGAAGAAGCAGAAGTCGTCACTGGTGAAAATGTCGCAGAAGGCGATGTACTGATTGCACTTGCCTCAAGTGGCGCGCATTCAAACGGCTATTCATTGGTTCGTAAAGTCATCGAAGTTAGCGGTGTGGATGTTACGAGTAGCGACGAGCAACTAGACGGTCAGCCTATTCAAGATGCTCTAATGGCTCCTACCCGTATCTATGTAAAAGCAATCAAGGCATTACAAGATACGCTTGGTAGCTCAGCTTTACATGCGATGTCACACATCACAGGTGGTGGTCTAACGGACAACCTGCCACGTGTACTACCTGATAACCTAGCAGCGAGCATCGATACCAATAGCTGGCAGTTCTCAGAACTATTCACTTGGCTACAGACCCAAGGTAATATCGCGCAGAGCGAGATGTACCGTACCTTTAACTGCGGCGTTGGTTTTGTCATCGTTATGCCAAAAGACAAAGCAGAAGCTGCTATCCAGACCTTGACTGATGCGGGCGAAACAGCTTGGCAACTAGGTGAAATGATCAAACGCAGCACTGATGGCCAGGCGGATGCAGTGGTGTACCGTTAATGTCAACTGATAATGCAAGCCAGCCTATCAAACCATTACGCATTGCTGTTCTAGTCTCAGGAAGTGGTAGCAACCTGCAAGTGTTAATCAATGCAATGCAAGCAGGTGCGCTACCGATTGAAATCGTTGGTGTCATTAGTAACCGTGAAGATGCTTATGCTTTGACACGTGCTAAAGATGCCAATATTCCAGTTGCGGTATTGTCACACGTTGCTAATGGTAAACGTATGGGCATCAAAACATTTGAAACCCATGCCAATGAGCAGCTAATAGCATGGCAACCTGACTTAATCGTCTTGGCCGGATTTATGCGCGTACTAAGTGGCGCATTCATCGATAATGTACCAGCGCCCATGATTAATCTTCACCCTTCTCTACTTCCGGTTTATAAAGGTTTAGATACTCACAAACGAGTCATACAGTCTGGTGAACGTCGTCACGGTTGTAGTATTCATAAAGTCACAGCGGAGCTTGATGCGGGTCAGGTATTGACTCAAGCTGTATTGAATGTCGATATTAACGACACTGCAGAGAGCTTACAGTCACGGGTACAGAAACTTGAACATCAATTGCTGCCTTGGACGATTTTACTACTAGCAAAAAACGTATTATCACTTGAAGCAAATAATACACCATCGCAAACGGAGACTTACCTACCGACGTTACCTTTGCAATTGCTTATAGATGGATAAAAATCTCAGCTCATTAAGCTGCTTTTAATACCACTTTATATAGCGCAATAAAAAGCCCAGCTACTCGTAATGAGTAACTGGGCTTTTTTATTTGATAACTATTTATTATTTAAAATCGTAAATAGTTATTTATTTAGCTAATTCGTCTAATCAGTTCATTCTTAAAATACGTGAACTGCTTTAATGTTGACAAATTCTTTGATACCGAAGCCACCATGCTCACGGCCATAGCCTGAGTTTTTCACGCCACCAAATGGTAGTGCAGGATTGGCAAGACCATAACCATTGATATAGACCATACCAGTATCGAACTGCTCACGTGCTAGACGCACGGCTTTCTCTTCGTCTTTTGAGAAAATCGCGCCACCTAAACCATAACGACTGTCGTTAGCGATGCGCATTGCGTCGTCTTCATCTTTGGCACGAATCAACGAAGCGACAGGGCCAAATAGTTCGTCATCATATGCAGGCTGACCTTTTTCGACGTTCTCTAGGATAGTTGCTGGATAGAAGCTACCTTTACCTTCAGGTACTTTACCGCCAACAGCAATCGTTGCACCCTTAGCAACACTCTGCTCTACTTGCTCATGTAGCTGCTCACGCAAATCTGCACGTGCTAATGGACCGATATCTGAGCTGTCATCCATTGGATCACCCGCTTTGGTACCTTCAAATTTCTCAACGATACGCTTGCGGAATTCGTCATATACGCTATCGACTACGATAAAGCGTTTGGCTGCTACACAAGTTTCACCGTTATTAATTAAACGTGCTTGAGTACAAATTTCTACAGCAGTTTCGATATCAGCATCTTCTAATACGATGAATGCATCATTTGAACCTAGCTCTAATACCGCTTTCTTAATCGCCTTAGCTGCTTGCTGTCCAACGATCACGCCTGCTTTGTCACTACCTGTTAGTGTCACGCCACGTACTTTGTCATTGCCAATCAATGCTTCTGATTGATCATGGTCAATGATAATCGTACGGAATAAATCACTTGGTAATTCAGACTCGTGAAGAATTTTTTCAATTAATAGACCAGAACCCGTGACGTTAGATGCGTGTTTTAGCAGAACACTGTTACCCGCCATCAAGTTTGCAATGGTATAACGGAATACTTGATACGCTGGGAAGTTCCAAGGTTGCATACCATAGATGACGCCGATTGGTTGATAAGTCACGATACCTTTTTTCATGCTTTCGATATCTCGCTCATCATCTGCAAGCGCAGCAACACCGTTTTCAGCAGTGTAATCACAAATTGCTTTACAGAGATCTACTTCTTGCTGACTTTGACCATAGAGCTTACCGCGCTCTTCGGTCATAAGCTTAGATAGCTCCTCCTTATACTCCATCAGTTTGTCACCGATGGACTTGATGACACGCCCACGTTCTTCATGACTCACAGTACGCCATTCTAAGAATGCATTATGTGACGCGTCGACAATCTTGTTAACTTCGTCGTTGCTCATGTAATCATAATTTTTAATGTCTTCGCCCGTTGCTGGGTTAACAGTAGTAATATCTGACATGTAGATGTCCTTATTATTCAAATTTATATTTGGGATTTATAATCGGGTTTATTGCCACTTGTAGTTATTTTGCTGTGACAGTTTTAATTATTAAATTTACGTCGATAGCACAGTCTATTGGTAGCTCGTTTTCTATCTGCCGTTATCTTAACAAGCTATTTGATTAAGAGTTTTACAATATATTGTGAAGTGTGTTGAAGATGTTAATAGTGTGACTGACTTATTAAGTATAACTGAATATTATATATTAACTACTAAACGCTAGAACACAAAAAACCAGCCTAGTGGCTGGTCTAATAACTATATAGAGTGGGATCTAAAGAGAAATACTTTTATTAAAGATTCAGATAATCAGGAATATTCCGCTCTGATAAAAGATAAGTCCAACTCACACAAACCAATCAAAACAAATGGTTAATCACCGGTATCTCTTGTGGTGGATTTTCTTCTTCAGCAACGACTTGTCGTGCCACATGCATAATTAACTGACGTAACCAACGATGGGCTGGGTGATGCTGCAATAGAGGTGACCATGCCATCGTAAGCTCAAACTCAGGAATAAAAAACGGCGGATCTTCCATCATGATACTGTCGTTATTTGCCTGCATTCTTGCCACACGCGTAGGCAAAGTCGCTATCAAATCTTTATTTGCTGCAAGCATAGCAGGCATTTGATAATGTCGAGTAAAGACACTGATTTGGCGTTTTTGCCCAAGGCGCTGCAAGGCCTGATCGATAGACCCTAGTCCACCAGATTTCTCTGGATTAACCCCAAAGCCCACGCCCATCCCTGTTTTAGATACCCAAACGTGCTGTGCTTTAAGGTAGTTTTTCAAATTGAAACGATTCGCATAAGGACTGTCAGAAGATAATAAGCAACTAAAAGTATCACGCCATACTAGAACCTGATGAAAGCTTTGAGGTATCTCATTAAAACGGTTAATCGCTAAATCAACTCGTCCCTGCTCCATATCTCGATAAGAGACGTCTGATGGAGTCAAAAAGTCCAAAATCACATTAGGCGCTTCAGAACGTAGTGCTTTTACTAGCTTAGGTACTAGGGTCGCTTCGGCATAATCCGATGTCATAATACGGAACACACGAGAGGTACTATAAGGGCGGAATTCGGTACGTGGCTCCAACACTTGAGTCAAGTCAGCGAGTATCTCACGGATACGTGGCTGTAGCTCAAGGGCGCGTTCAGTCGGCGTCATACCCTCAGATGAGCGTACCAATAATGGATCATTAAACAGCTTACGCAAACGGCGCAAGATATTACTCATAGCAGGCTGAGTAATCCCAAGCTGCTCGGCTGCGCGAGTAACGTTTTTTTCTCGTAGCAACACATCTAGATGGACTAATAAATTTAAATCAACCCGCTGCAAATTCATATTTGGTTCTCTTGGCTTTTGAATAAACGCCATATTAAGGCTGGCATTTGTAGTGCTGCTACGGTGATTTGTGCACTATCACAGCATAATTTCATTATTTTTTACTAATTTGGTTCTAGTTTTTCCTGATAGATCTGCATTATAACTCATTCAACCTATCGTAAGACCCTGTTATATAAACATTATATCATACAGAAATACCAAAGATAACTATCATAAATTAGATAAATCTTGGTAAGGTGGTTATAGTGAGTTCTATAAAGGATTTGCAGCATAGAGGACGAACGTTAGGTTCATAAGCTGTTTTTATCCGATTAAATATTATCGCTAAGTAATATATTAATGGTTTTTATCAGTCGTTAAATACGGTTAATTGACCTCATTATTGTAACATCTCTTGCTACCAATTATGACATCACTGCCTATTAAGTATTCAGATACCTTTTAGATATATAGTGAGAATCGATAAATATTTATAAACCAGCAATTATTTTCAACTGTTGAGTTCAGCAAATTTCTTGTAATAGCCTAGCGGTTTGTTTAGGGTAAATAGAGCTTCGATAGATAAAAGATAGACCAAATTTTGAATATTACTTTTTAGTACAAAGGTTTTAGTAAAGCGGATTTTAGTAAAACGACAGACCCATTATTTTAACAATTAACTTATTTGTTTTTACACCCCACCAAGGAGACTATAAATGTCAACTGCATATAAATCAGCGATCGACTTAGTACGTGAATTAAAGCAAAAGCACGGCAACTGGCAGAACATTAGCGAAGTTGATGCTGCACGTATGATGTCACAAAACCGTTTCAAAACGGGTTTGGATATCGCAAAATATACTGCAAAAATCATGCGTCAAGACATGGAAGATTATGACAATGATACGTCTCAGTACACGCAGTCTTTAGGTGCATGGCATGGTTTTGTGGCACAGCAAACTATGTACGCTAAGAAAAAATATTTCGGTACGACCTCTAAAACTTACATCTACCTTTCAGGTTGGATGGTAGCTGCCCTACGCTCTGAGTTTGGTCCACTACCTGACCAATCTATGCATGAAAAAACGTCAGTACCTAAGCTAATCGAAGAAATCTACACCTTCTTACGTCAAGCAGATGCTAAAGTATTGAACGACTACTTCCGTGAGCTAAACGCTGCTGAAGAAGCTGGCCAAGATACTTCTGCTATCCTAGAAAAAATTGAAAACTTTGATTCACATGTTGTGCCAATCATCGCTGATATCGATGCAGGTTTTGGTAATGAAGAAGCTACTTACCTATTGACTAAGCAAATGATCGAAGCTGGTGCTTGTGCTATTCAGGTTGAAAACCAAGTATCTGATGCTAAGCAATGTGGTCACCAGGCTGGTAAAGTAACTGTACCGCATGAAGACTTCATCTCTAAGCTAAACGCTATCCGTTATGCATTCCTAGAGCTTGGTGTTGAAGACGGCGTTATCGTTGCTCGTACTGATTCTGAAGGCGCATCACTAACGCAAAAAATCCCAGTATCAAATGAGCCAGGCGACCTTGCTTCTAAATACATCGATTTCATCGAAATGGAAGAAGTAACGCTAGAGAATGCTCAAGAAAACGACAGCTTACTTAAGCACAACGGCAAACTAGTACGCCCAGTTCGTCTACCTAACGGTCTATATCAGTTCCGTGAAGAGACTAACATTGACCGTGTTGTACTTGACTGTGTAACAGCTCTAGAAAACGGCGCTGACCTACTATGGATCGAAACACCGACTCCAGACGTAGAACACATCAAAATGATGGTTGACCGTATTAAAGAGCAACAGCCTAAAGCCAAGCTTGTATACAACAACAGCCCATCATTCAACTGGACGCTTAACTTCCGTAAGCAAGTTATCGCTCAGTGGGAAGAAGAAGGCAAAGACGTCTCTGCATACAATAAAGATGACTTGATGAGTGCTGATTACGACGGTACTGAACTTGATGCAGCCGCTGACGTAGCCGCTAAAAACTTCCAACGTGATGCGTCACGTGAAGCTGGTGTATTCCATCACTTAATCACGCTACCGACTTACCACACGACTGCTCTTAGCGTTCATGAACTTGCTAAAGGCTACTTCGGTGAAGAAGGCATGCTTGCTTATGCAGCTGGCGTACAGCGTAAAGAAATCCGCGAAGGTATCTCTTGTGTTAAGCACCAAGCAATGGCTGGTTCAGACCTTGGCGATGACCACAAAGAAATCTTCTCAGGCGATAACGCTCTGAAAGCTGGCGGCGGCAAGAACACGATGAACCAGTTCTAATAACTGACAGACTAGCAGTATTTATCAAAAAACCGCCCTACATCATGTAGGGCGGTTTTTTATTGCGGTTTAAATAATCAGAGAATGGTAGACTAATAATTGTTTATCACAACCATCGATCAGAGCCATTAGTCAGAATTATTAGGAGCTAATATGCAAGAGATAGAGCTGAAGTTTTTGGTACCAGAGTCACGACTAAAGGGATTAATGCGTCAAACGCACGTTAAATCCTCACAAGTGATGCAACTGGCTGCACACTATTACGATACGCCTGACCAACAGCTTGCACAGGCAGGTATCGGTCTGCGTATTCGCAAAGAAGGCGATACATGGGTACAAACCATTAAAGCTGGTGGGGATGGTATCGCGGCACGCTTGGAGCACAATGCCGTACTCGATAATGAGCAAGTACAAGCGATGCTCGATAATAATGAGCTGATGCCTGATTTAGCGGTATATCAAGACACTCCAGTCGCTGCAGCATTGGCTGACTTTAAACTTAAAAAGCTAGCGAAGACGCTAACACGACTTTATGTTACTGACGTCAAGCGCACTACGCGGTTGCTAACAGAAAGTAATGAGGATGAAACCGATAATTGTATCGAAATGGCTTACGATCAAGGAGAGATTATTCATGGTACTGATGACTCGCTACGCAAAGCCATTCAAGAGATAGAGTTTGAACTGGTATCAGGAGATTTAGATTTTCTATTTACGACTGCCAAAACATGGTGCAAGCGCTATAAGCTGTGTCTATCTACCGTGACCAAAGCTGAAAACGGTGGCTTACTTATTAACGGACAAAATCACAGTCCAGCGGTCAACGCAAATCTAAGTCAATTGCAAATAGACAAAGACAGTAGTGCGCCTGCCTTTATACGTGCGGTCGTACACAATTGCTTATTGCAGATACTACCAAACAGCAGTGCTATCGTCGCTGGAAGCATTGATGACGAGCATGTTTTGCAGGTAAGCATTGGTCTTGAGCGCTTGCAGGCTGCGTTAACAGCATTTGATAGCTTTTCTGACGAGATCAATCCTGACTGGCTACCGATACTAAAGCAAACCTCGTCGTTGCTGGACAATTATTACCAACTCACTCATATCAATACCTATATCGAGCCTGAGCTACAGGCACTCGGAGCCCCTGCTGTTGATTGGACGACAGATATCGAGAACATAAAAATCACACCGATCAATACGCTGCAAGCCAATGACTTTCAGATAACCTTGCTAGAGCTGATTGCCTTTACTATGAGCGACCCCAGCATTGAACCTCAGACTGATCAGCTTGCCCGCGATAAGCTAACGAAAGTCCTTTCTAAACAATATAAAAAATGTCTTAAAACCAATAGAAAAGCTGACGAAGTAAGTGTTGCTGAGCTTGTGAGCGATGACACAAATGTAAGCACAAATGTTGCTGATAATGACCAACCTGAAAGCGACCTGCTTAGTCAATTAAAAGATTTGCGTTACATCAGTGAATTTTCCACACCTTTACTAAGCAAGAAAAAAGCTAAAAAGAAAACCAAACGTTGGCTAAAACGGCTAATAAAAGCGCAAAAAGCGTTAGAACAACTGAACGATGATAATCAATATCAGCAGTTTTATGAATTGAAATCAACAACAGATGCTAATGCTTTATATGGTGCAGGTTGGTTCGCTGCCATACTGACTGATGACCAAAGTCATATTGATGCACGTTTAGCAAAATTTGCAGACAGCTCAACGTTTTGGTAGAAGTAGGAATATTACGTTTATGACGGATACTGATTTCATAAAGTAAAACCACTCCATAAAAAAGACAGCTTGTTATATAACAGGCTGTCTTTTTTTATTGTGTTGAAATAATTTCTGTCAGCGCCATGGCTAAATGGGCAACACGTCCTAATTAGCCACAATCGTAACAGGCATACCCTCTTCTACTTGCTCAAATAATTCTACAATATCTTCATTACGCATACGGATACAGCCATGTGATAGCGGAATACTCATTGGTTCAGTATCTGGTGTACCGTGAATATAGATATAGCGCTCATAAGTATCACAACCACCTTGGCCATTGCTACCTTTGTTTAACCCTTCTTCAAGACCGCTTAACCAAAGAATACGGCTCAATATCCAGTCACGCTTGGGATGTAGCTCACCAAGATTTGCATCGTATATCTCACTTGTCGGCACACGCCCGACAAATACCGCATTCATAGGCTCACTACCACCTATTTTCTGTTCAATGACATGCCTACCGAGCGGCGTGCAACCACTATCCTGCTGACTACCAATACCATTCTTTGCAGTGGAGACTACGTATCTCGCAACCTCAGTCTGCTGCTGGTACATCGTTAATGTTTGCTCAGCGATATTAATCATGAGTTGTTTATCAAGCGTCTTATTATTGGTCATAAATGCTTCCGACTATCAGTCATTCATCAGATTACTATCAAGGTTATTAGTAAAATGATTGAAAATTTCTATTATCAAGGGATTGTATCAAGACATTTGGCACCGTAATATAGGGGCACACTTTTTGATGCTAGCAGATTATGACGACTATTTCACCGACACGTGTGTCGATGTATGATTTTTTATATCATGATACCCAGCCTATGCTGTCACTTTTGGCCGATGCGGCACAGCTCTCTCTACCGCAAGCTCGCTTAGGGATGGATGCCAGTCTACAAGCCATCGTAAGTGCATTGCTCGCCTATCAGCAGCGTCATCAGGGACAAGCAGTCAGCAAAAAGCTGTTTAGTCGTAGTGCTGTCAAAGAGTTACGACAGTATAACTCAATGAACTTTGCAACCATTAGCGCCACACTCTACCATCGTCACGATGCAGCAGATGCTGTATTTAGTGATAACGCCCGTGTCATAAAGGCAAGCGAACATATCGCTGAGAAGATTGATGCAACGATGCAACAGGCTCAAACTCTACTCACCTCATTGTGCGTGATTGTGCTGCGTGAATTGGCTATCCTGACAGAATACAGTCAACTAGACAGTGATGAGATCAATAAATGGTTTGCGCTACAACCACAGTTTTTATCAGCGGCACGATTTAGCCCAAAGCATGCGCATACTTCATCTGCTGAGACAGAAAGCAATAGTGACCTGCCCAAATCAACTACTGAAGCTGTTGAAGCGATAGAGAACAACTCAGAGAGTAATGCGGAGCGTACGTTATTAAATGCTGAGCAGCTATCAAGCACTCCACCTTCTTTTGATCCTTACTGGTATGAGCTGACTGGATTCAAACCTGAAAACTATGAACCTGTGCAAGACATGCAAATGGCAACAGGCAATTACCTAAAAGCCATTGGGCGCTCACCTGACAATCTACAGCAGGGTCGTCACAACGATATGCTGGTATTTACGGAGATGCATGCCGTTGCCTTACCACATCAACGTTGGTTGTTACAGTTGGCCAAAATCTCAGATATCTATCTCAGCCGAAATCGACTGCGCGTTAACTCTGAACCAGCCAATCCGCCTAAACCGCCTTTAGTAAGTTTGGGATTAATCGGCGGCAATAACGACAATACACCGACCACCACTAGTGAAAAGCCCATCGAGTATGAGGCTTCCACACCGCTATGGAAAAATCCTGTCATTCTTATCATCATACTTGTCGTTGGTGTCCTTGGTGCACTCGCTACCTTGAAATACCAATCGCAAAAATCTGACGGTGCGATCCTGGCAACTGAAGAAGTATTAGAACAAGATGCCATTGATGAGCGCCAACAGCAAGATGTAGCCATTGTAATGGTAGACGAAGATGAATCTAACGTTACAGAGACAGAAAAAGCTGAGTAAAAATCTTTACTATTAAGACAGCTATTCTAAAAGTGATGGTTTTAGCAATCATTTACTAACCATAAAAAAAGAGACCCTATCAACATAGAGTCTCTTTTTTATTATGCGATCTAAGTTATGAATTGGCTATCAGTAGCCCAAAAACTTACTTAGATAAATCGCGACCACGGCTAGCTTCGATAGCTAGACGTAAGCCATTTAGACGGATAAAGCCTTCTGCGTCTTTTTGATCATAAGCGCCCGCATCATCTTCGAAAGTAGCAATTTTTTCATCAAATAATGAATCGTCAGACTTACGACCAACAACGCTCACGCTACCTTTATACAGTTTTACACGTACGGTACCGTTGACGTATTCTTGTGACTTGTCAATCAATGCTTGTAGCATCATACGCTCAGGGCTGAACCAATAGCCATTGTAGATGATTTTTGCGTAGCGTGGCATGAGCTCATCTTTTAGATGGGCAGCTTCACGATCAAGCGTTAGTGATTCGATACCGCGATGCGCTTTTAGCATAATAGTACCCGCTGGCGTCTCGTAGCAACCACGTGACTTCATGCCGACGTAACGGTTTTCAACGATATCTAAACGGCCGATACCATGTTTGCCGCCGATTTCGTTCAGCTTAATCATGACTTCATAAGGCTTAAGTGCTTCACCATCGATAGCAACGATGTCGCCTTTTTCGTATTCTAGTTCTAGATATTGCGCTTCATCAGGTGCTTCTTCTGGGCTAACAGACCAGCGCCACATATCATCTTCTGCTTCAGTATACGGTTCTTCTAGGACACCGCCTTCATAAGAGATATGCAGTAAGTTAGCATCCATTGAGTAAGGAGATTTTTTCTTATTGCCCGCATAATCGATTGCGATATCATGCTCTTCAGCATACTTCATCAAGCTTTCGCGGCTTGATAGATCCCACTCGCGCCAAGGAGCAATAGTTACTACGTCTGGTGATAAGGCGACTGCACCTAGCTCAAAACGAACTTGGTCATTGCCTTTACCAGTCGCACCATGACTGATAGCATCGGCGTTATGCTCTTTAGCAATCTCAACCAAACGCTTGGCAATCAATGGGCGAGCAATAGACGTACCTAGCAAGTACTCACCTTCGTAAATGGCGTTAGCACGGAACATAGGAAATACATAATCACGAGCGAACTCTTCGCGCAAATCTTCGATATGGATATGCTTGATACCCATTGCTTGAGCTTTGGCTCGTGCTGGCTCAACTTCTTCGCCTTGACCGATATCAGCGGTAAAGGTGATTACTTCCGCATCATAAGTTTCTTGTAGCCATTTAGCGATGATTGAGGTATCAAGACCACCTGAATAAGCCAAGACGATTTTATTGATATTTTTTGGATCAAGTTGAGCCATGAAGAACTCCCATTATGAAATATAGTTTTAGAAAAGGCGACGATCAAATCAAAAGCAAGTCGAACGATAATTACCTGCTCAGTGTACATCATATTTACTATGGGCAAAAGTCTAACTGCCATAAGGCGTGCGCTTTTGACTTAAATTCTAGTCAACCTCATTTTTGCCATTAGAATTTAAACATCGTTTAACGACAAGATATTAATCTTAGCTCGATGAATTATGTACAGATATCTAGCCTTATATTTAGTCAAGTGGGCAAATCTGTTATGATAGACCCACAGTATTACTCCCTTTTGTTTCCTTTATTTGACGATATAGAGCGCTTTGACACTATGACTGATTCGATTAGAGAATTGACCATCCTTCAGCCAGATGACTGGCATATTCATTTGCGTGACGATCTCGCTTTGAGCACGACCGTACCTCATGCAGCAAGCAGCTTCAACCGTGTCATCTGTATGCCTAACCTTGTGCCTCCAGTCAAAAATGCGCAGGATGCGATTGCCTACCGCGCACGTATCATGGAGAAATTAGCAGCAAGTGATTTAAGTCTTGAGCGCAAGTCAGCTTTTGATCCACGTATGACTCTATACTTAACGGATAATACCACTGCCCAAGATATTGAGTTGGCAGCGCAGTCAGGTATCGTACAGGCAGTCAAACTCTATCCTGCTGGGGCGACTACCAACTCCGCAGACGGCGTCACCAATATCAATGCCTGCGTCGATGTCTTTGAAGCACTAGAAAAGTACAATCTACCTCTACTGATACATGGCGAAGTAACCCAAGACCATATAGATATCTTTGATCGTGAAAAGCGTTTCTTAGACGAAGTATTAGCACAAATTATCGTGAAATTCCCTACGTTGAAAATAGTAGTAGAGCACATCACTACCAGCGATGCGGCAGATTTTGTATTGTCACAAGGCAACCATGTTGCTGCCACTATTACGCCGCAGCATTTGATGTTTAACCGCAATCATCTATTGGTTGGTGGTATCAAACCGCACTTTTATTGCCTGCCTATCTTAAAGCGTGAAAGCCATCAAAAAGTGCTATTAGATGTGGCTACTAGTGGTAATCCAAAGTTCTTCTTAGGTACTGACTCTGCGCCACATGCGACAGACAAAAAAGAAGCCGCTTGTGGCTGTGCAGGTTGCTATAGTGCAGCCACGGCGCTGCCTTTGTATGCGACCGCCTTTGATAGTGTTGGAAAAATAGACAAGCTTGAAGGTTTTGCCAGTCGTTTTGGCGCTCAGTTCTACGGCTTACCTCTAAATGAAAGTACTATCACGCTTGTTAACACGCCTATGCAAGTACCGACTGACTATCCTTATTTTGATGGCGCATCATTGACGCCCTTGATGGCAGGTGAGACGTTACCTTGGTCAATTAAGGCTTAACGCCTGCAAAGCTTAGCATTCAATAAACGACCTATTATTTTATCCTATGATATTAATGATACCTTTGTAGTAGATTTCTTTGTACTAAAGGTGCAGTTAGTATCATAGGATGCTTATTTCTTATTCAATATATTAGTACGACTGATAAAAGTGATTTAACTTTATATGACCAATCGAAACATAGCGACCTTGCCTGACCAAGACTTATCACACCCTAAATCTGCCAGTCTTAATGCTACTCTAAATACTTCTCCGAAAGATGCAGCTTCAGAGACAGATGAGCAAGCGCCTATGGCCTTGAAAGACCGCTTTCGCAAGTTCTTGCCTGTCGTCGTCGACGTGGAAACAGCAGGCTTCAACGCCCAGACCGATGCCCTGTTAGAAATTGCCTGCATTCCCGTCTTGCTAAATGAGCAAGGTGTATTTCATCCAGGTGAAGCTTTTAACGCTCATATCGAGCCTTTTGAAGGCGCAAACTTAGAGCCAAGCGCCCTTGCCTTTACCGGTATTGACCCTAAAAACCCAATGCGCAAAGCCATTGCTGAAGATGAAAAGACAGCATTGCGCCGAATCTTTAAAGGGTTAAAAGACGTACGCCGTGATGAAGAATGCCGTCAATGTGTCTTAATTGGACATAATGCCCATTTTGACTTGGCCTTTTTGAATGCAGCTGTGCTACGAACCAATAGCAAAAATCACAATCCATTTCATAACTTTTCAGTATTCGATACCGTAACCCTATCAGCTTTAGCATTTGGTCAAACCGTCCTAGCACGCGCTTGTAAAGCAGCAGGATTGGAGTTTGATGGCAAGAATGCTCACTCAGCTCTGTATGACACTCAAAAGACTGCTGAGCTATTCTGTCATATACTAAATAACTACCCTATGTTGTCCAATGCGCTGCACAATGAAGACGCGAAAGAAGAGTCAGCTGATAGCGACAGTCAATAAGTCACATATCCTATATTGCCAATCATACATAATAGTGCTATTTGTAATACTTGATGACTTTGACATCTTGATTTGGCAATCAATAGGGATATGATTGATATCATAATATATAGACGGAACTATTTTAGTGATGACAGACGTAGTTTTTCTATTCGATACGAATAACTGTCTGATGATAAAATATCACATCTTAAACGATGTAGTTATATCCTATAGATGGTTTAAGTTGCTCACACTGTCTTGATAGTAAGCATTATCAAGATTAATAGGAGGGACTTTATTATGGATCCACAGCTCAAGTTATGGGGCACCATTCTCGGCTATATGCTTCTTGCATTGACGATTAGCGCCTGTACTTCTTTATGGATTCGCTATCATTTAAAGCGAAATGACCTACATCCTCGTCGCGCAATTAAAAAAAGATATTTAATTTTAAAAAGACGTAGAAAAAGGCTTGACAGGAAGCGCCGTCGCTATTAAAATACGCACCACTTCAGCATAAATGGTGAAAGCAGTTGAAGTGTTGTTACTAGTCCCCATCGTCTAGAGGCCTAGGACACCGCCCTTTCACGGCGGTAACGGGGGTTCGAATCCCCCTGGGGACGCCACTATTTGGCGTCACTTGTTAGCACTATTGCTTAGCATTAGATTAGACTAACAAGCGTACCACCAAAAACCCAGTTCATGATTTATTATGAACTGGGTTTTTTTATGTCTGTCATTAAAAGCCAACTTATTCCTTTAAATAAAAAAGCCAGCATCAATTGAATGCTGGCTTTTTCTTTTGGTTGTCTTATTAATTATAAATATAGCTTGGCTCAATGGGAAATTTATTCATATCTATCGATTACAAGAGTAACCATAGCAACGTAGCCACTATCATCAATCCCAATATCGTCTGGATTAAAAAGAACGCCTGATGCTGCCCTACAACTTTACTTAGAGTCACCCCTAGCGTGCTGTATTTGACAGGAGGCGTATCAACGTTACCTGTTCTCGTTTGCTCTTCATAGTAGCCTTGCAATATGTCTAAGAACTTCTGCCACTCATTAGAATCCCATTCATACGGCTTAAATGGCATTAACTTTTTAAGCTCAGGCTCTTTAGTCATCCAACGCTCAAGGGCAATCGAACGTAATGACCAACCGGCAAAACGGCGTTTGGTAATTTCAGAAAAATCTAAAATCTTTAATTCTTTATGTCGATCATCCACCAACAAACGATTTTTTAGATTGGTTAGTGCCTGCTCTGAGCCTTCGACACACTGTAAAAAGTAGCCATTGCCATAGCAAAGAATACCTGTGATATTATCTATTTGATTGCGTTCAACCGCGGTCTCTGAGATATCATTAAGCGTGCTAGGACTTGAAAGACCAGTAGAGGTAATCCGGCTTATATATACAAGCTGGCAGAGATCTGGCGTTACTGGATTTGTTGAATCGTTGATTGTTGACAATCAGCTTCTCCCTATTATCAGGTAAATGTCGCTAAAACAATCATACTAACTTCAGAAAAAATATAGAGACAACATAACTAAGCGTAATGAATCGGTCTGATATATTATTGATTTTATAAGTTTTTATATTAATTGTATTAAGTTAGTTACATCATAGGTTAGTTTGGTCATTAAAGCAACCTATTACTGGACAAAGGAGTAAAGCTGATGCTCGTTAGCGGAAGCAGAGTTGAAACTAAGACTGAAGCGCCATAATCGCTGTTAACAGTACCGCATCATCAGGATAGGTCAGTTTTATATTTTGGCGACTACCAGATACTAAGCGTATTGGTAAACCTAGTTGTTCAAAAGCACTGGCTTCATCTGTGATGCTTAGCTGATGTTCAAACACATGATTTAGGACTTTTTTTAATTGACCTAAGCGGAATACTTGCGGGGTTTGTGCTTGCCACATGTTGATACGATCAATAGTAGATTTGGTATAAGAATGTGGACGACTCTCTTCTGCGGAGGTAGCTTGCTGATAGGAAGCTTTTAACGTATCGGCCACTGGTGTCGCTAGAATAGCGCCGTAAGGCTCCAGCATCGCTGCTTCAATCACTTGATCGATATCTGAACTTGGTACAGCAGGACGTGCTGCATCGTGAATAAGCACCAAATCTGAATCATCAGCACCTGTCTGACTAATCGCTTCAACGCCCGACTGTACTGACTGCCAACGCTCTGCTCCGCCGACTGCATAGCGTATAGGAAGTGCAAACTCTAATTGTTGAGCCATGCCGTCATCGGCTGATATGACCAATAGACACTTGTCAATGTAATCACTACAAGCAAGTCGTGCCACGCTATGCTGCAATAGCGTCTGACCTTCTAGCATTGTATATTGCTTGGCGATAGACGCACCAAAACGGCTGCCGCGACCAGCTGCGACGATCATGGCATGTATATTAGGGGTTGTATTCATAGTGATGTACTCATGGTTTGAGCCCATGACAGTATATGTAAAGAGGAATAAAGCAGATGTTAAGTATGATGAATGGTGTTAGATAATAACAACATTATGATGCTGCATCATGAAAATTAATTCATGTCGTAAAAATTAGTGTATTCGTGAAAGCTAGTGTACTTATAAAGCTAATAGTTGCTGTGCGTGGTGGGTGCGGTGGATACTTGGACAAAAGTCTCATTGGGTTTGATTAAACCTAAATCTAAGCGAGCATGCTCTTCTACGGCCTCAAGTCCCGTTTTTAAATCTTGAACATCGGTGCGTAGTAAGTTGTTTGCTGCAACTTGATTGTCATTCAAACGTTGTTGCTCTTCGATTTGAGCTGTCAACTTATTGTGTTCAAATCGGCCATTTTCACCCAACCAATACTGATATTGCAATCCTAAAAGCACTGCAACGGCTAAAGCAAGTAGTATAAATTGGCTAAAATATTTCATAAGGTGATAACGCCAAACGGTATAAAAGAGGATAGTAAAATTTAAGCTGATTAGGCGATATACAAATGATTATATATCGCCCAAATATTGACTTCAGCTAATGAGTCTAGGCTTTTCAACGTATATTACGCTAAAAAGCCAGTCAGACTCTTAGCCACGTAGACCGATAAACTCTTCACGGCCACGATAGCTTGCACGTACTTGCTGCTCGATACGTAGCAATTGGTTGTACTTCGCTACGCGGTCTGAACGACATAGTGAGCCAGTTTTGATCTGGCCTGCCGCTGTACCAACTGCCAAGTCTGCAATGGTGCTGTCTTCCGTTTCACCTGAACGATGTGAAATGATGGTTGCATAGCCATTTTTCTTAGCCATATAAATCGCATCTAGCGTTTCTGACAAGGTGCCAATTTGATTAAATTTAATCAAAATAGCATTGGCAATATGCTTATCAATACCTTCTTGCAAGATTGTAGGATTGGTTACAAACAAATCATCACCAACCAATTGGACTTTATCGCCAATCTGCTCGGTCAAATACTTCCAACCATCCCAATCCGACTCATCAAGACCGTCTTCGATAGAGATAATAGGATATTGACGTGCTAGCCCAACTAGATAGTCTGAGAACCCTTGGCTATCAAAGGCTTTATTACCTTCACCTGCCAAGACGTATTGACCGTTTTTGTAAAATTCACTAGCTGCACAATCTAGCGCAAGATGAATATCTTCACCCGCTTTGTAGCCAACCTGCTCAATCGCTTGCATGATAACCGTGATGGCTTCTTCGTTGCTACGTAGGTTAGGTGCAAAACCACCTTCATCACCAACGGCAGTGTTGAGACCTTGTGATTTCAACACAGACTTTAAGCTATGAAAAATCTCTGTACCAGCACGCAGCGCTTCTGAGAAGCTAGTGAAGCCTACAGGCTCAATCATAAACTCTTGAATATCAACGGTGTTGTCCGCGTGCTCGCCACCGTTCAAGATGTTCATCATCGGCACAGGCATGGTCAACGACGTTTGATTACGTAGATTGGCAATGTATTGATGTAATGGCAGATTCTGTGACTTGGCTGCCGCTTTGGCCGTCGCAAGTGACACAGCTAGCATGGCATTGGCACCCAAGCTTTCTTTGTTTTCTGTACCATCTAGCGCAATCATGGCATCATCAATGGCCTCTTGCTCAGTCACATCTTTGTCAATCAAGGCACTGCGGATTTGACTGTTGACATTAGAAACGGCTTTTTTGACGCCTTTACCCATATAGCGAGATTTGTCGCCATCACGTAACTCAAGCGCTTCACGTGAACCTGTTGATGCGCCACTTGGCGCCGCAGCACGGCCGACAGTGCCATCAGCTAAGATCACATCAGCTTCGATAGTTGGGTTGCCGCGCGAGTCTAAAATTTCACGAGCGCGAATGTCTTTAATTGCGGTGACGTTGTTGGTTTCTTCAGCGTACATAATGTCTGTTAATTCCTTTGGTCATGCCAAGTTTGTGAGATAAATAACGGCAGCTAGCATACAAAAAAGATAAAGAAAAATATCATATAGCCAATACACCTAGAATCCCTTCAAGCCTTTCTGCCATATGACTATATTTGCATATGATGGAAAGCTTATTGAACAGATTAACGGTTGGCTATCGTGCTTGGCATCATAGCATATATTTTATCAAACTTCCCTTATCTTACACTGACTTGCGATCATAAATATCATCATAGATAGGTATATCTCATATAATTGTTTGGTCTGCGTTGATGAAATATCAGCGCTACTATAGCAATTATTATTTCGCTAAACGCGTTTCATTGGTGTGCGGGGCAGATACCGTATTATCTAACTCAACCTCTGTCTTAAACCGTGTCAATCGTAGTGCATTCATGAGTACTGAGATGGAGCTAAGCGCCATCGCAGCGGCAGCAATCATCGGATTTAAAAACCCAAGCGCAGCAAGCGGAATACCAAGACAGTTATAAATAAAGGCAAAAAATAGATTTTGCTTAATATTGTGTAGCGTTGCTTGAGCGATTTTTTGTGCCGCATCGATATGCATGAGCGACTCACCCATGAGACGTGCAGAAGCACTATGCTGAGCGACATCAGTCCCCTCAAACATCGCAAAACTGGCATCAGCAGTAGCCATCGCTGGCGCATCGTTGACGCCGTCTCCTGCCATCGCTACCTTATGACCAGCAGTTTGCAATAGTGCAATTTGGCTGGCCTTGTCACGTGGGCTCATCTTGCCATAAGCCTTATCAATACCCAACTGCCCTGCTACATGATCGACGACGGACTGCTTATCACCACTCATCAGAATCACATTAATACCTGCATTTTGTAGTGCAGCGATTGCTTGCGGCGTATCTGCCTTTAAGTCATCGGCTAAGGCAAATGCACCTAATGGCTCATCATTGATACTAATCGCAACGGTACTAGCAATTTGCCATACTTTTGGCATGAATCTTGGCAACGTCAAGTTCGCAAACTCTGCCGTACCCACTTTTACTAATCCAAGCCCTTCGATATTTGCTTGTATACCAGCGCCTTTTATCACACTGATGTCAGTCACATTAAATAGATTTAATTGACGGTCTTTAGCTGTGTTTACCAGAGCAGTTGCTAATGGATGACTGGCATGCGCCTCGACACTGGCTGCAATCTGCAATACATCGTCCACAGCAAGCGATTTATCCACCATGACATGATCGACGATAGTAGGTTTGCCAATAGTCAATGTGCCTGTTTTATCGAGTACTACCGTATCGATATTACCTGCTACCTCAAGACTTTGTGCATCCTTGAACCACACACCATGACGCGCGGCAACGCCCATACCAGCCATGATCGCCGCTGGCGTGGCCAGACCAAGCGCACAAGGACAAGCAATAACCAACACCGATACTGCGTGCATTAGTGCAGTATCAACCATACCTGTCAGCCACCATGTGACTCCAAAGGTAACCAACGCAATCGTTACCACTACAGGGACAAAAATAGCCGTTACTCGATCCGCGAGTCGCGCTAGATTGGCTTTTGAACCTTGTGCATCACTCAATGCTTGCACCATATCACCCAGCTTAGTATCACTGCCCTTCGCACTGACACGGTATAGCAGACTGCCATTCTCTACCAAAGCACCTGCCAGCAATCCATCGCCTTGTTCTTTTTTGAGAGCTACCGACTCGCCAGTTAAATGACTCTCCACGCACCAGCCGCTGCCTTCTATGACGGTACCATCTGTAGCGACACGGCTGCCTTGTTTTGCACGTAGGACGTCATCCACTTGCACATCAGATAACGCAATATTATGAAATTCACCATTTAACTGCTGCTGCTCTACTTCATCAGGTGTCAGTGACAATAATAAATCAATACTGTTTAGGCTGTGCTTCTTGGTACGTTCCTCAAGATATTTACCTGTACGCACAAAGGCAATGACCATCACCCCTGCTTCAAAATATACGGCTGGGCTGTTAATGGCACCGTGTCCGCCCAGATGCCCACTTTGCAATAGGCTGTTTAAAGTACCATCGCCATGCGTGAGCCAAAGATAAGTCGAATACGCCCATATCGTCACGGTACCAATGACCACCAGCACATCCATATTGGCAAGGCCACCTTTTATAGATGCCCATGCGCTCTTATAAAACGGTAACGCTAAGCCAAACTGTACTACAGTCGCTAAAATAAATTGCACCCAGACTGGCGGCATCCACACCATACCAAAACCCGCCAACATACCTGCCATACCCACCAAAAATGGCACCAAACAAACCCATAATCCGATTAAACGCCATGGGTATTGAGTGGCAGTATCTTCGTCAGTCTGAGCAAATAAGCTATCGGCTGCCTGCACATTAGCCACAAAGCCTGTTTTATTCACCCACTCTGTCACCTGTTCGGGCGTCGTCTGGGTTGGATCATAATCAACATTGGCGGTCTCGCCAGCGAAACTTACACTTACCTCATACACCGAAGGCTTTTTGTTAAGCACCTTCTCGATTCTTGAGGCGCAGGCCTGACAAGTCATGCCATCAATCGCCAATTGCAAATGCGCGCGTTGCGGTGTCAGTGGCGTGTTGGACTCAACATCAGTTTCGATATCATAAGACTCATTTTTGGTAGTACGGGTGGTATCGTTCATAAATAAAACTCGTCATGGTGCCTATAAATTTGTAGGAACCACGATAAAATATCAGTGGGTGGGCAAAAAATTCAAATAAAGCAATTGGGTAATATCGTATTCAGTATGATTACTTTAGAGAAGTAGCAATGTATTAAAGTATCGAGACTGAAGACTCATAATCGTTAATCATTAAAAAACCAGCTATCATGCGTGTAATAACATGTTAGCTGGTTCTGTAAATAAGTGATGAGATTTATGAATTAGCAACTGTCGCCTCAAATCCTGCATCATCAATAACTGAAGCAATAGCCTCTGCACTGGTTTTGCTATCATCAAAGGTTATCGTCGCTAGGTTATCAGCTAGGTCAACGGTAATAGTTTCTAATCCATCAATATCAGCTGTTGCTGTATGTACGCTTGCTACGCATCCGCCACAAGTCATACCGTCAATTTTAATAATACGTGTTTGATCTGCCATATTGGGCTCCTTATTTTTATTAGTAATGAGCAACTCTAATAGTGATTCTGTTAATGCTTACTTTGATATTTTTTAAGTTATCAAAGTAAGAGCAACTATCAAAGCTACATTAAATAAGCATAAGCCCTATTATCCTCGACAACAAGGCCGTTTGGTTGTTGCTTTATTAACGAAATGCTATTAACGAGACAGTAACTTATTAATAAAAACGTAAAAGAGCGCATCAACAAATTTATAGCAATAGCTATTTGTAATTATAAATCGTTATGGTGCGGGTTCTGTGGTGAATCAATCGGAAATGGCTGAGTCACATAGTCCACCATACTAATCGCTGCTGTTAAGGCATGGATACTAGTATCTGTATCATCATAGCTTACCGTTGCGACATTATGCTTAGGATCCAAATTAATAGCCGTCACGCCTGAGATGTTTTTAAGCACAGTCATTACGCTATCTAAGCCTTCTTCATCGTCAATATTTTCGATGCTTACTTGCGCCATCTGAATTGCCATTGTATAGCCCTCTTATTACGTACCGTATCAATGAGTATCCAATACTTCAAAACCTTTGACCAAATCATCAATTTGCTTAAGCTGACGTAAGAACGGCTCTAGTTGGCTCATACGCAGCGCACATGGACCATCACATTTTGCAGTTTCTGGGTTTGGATGCGCTTCTAAAAACAACCCTGCCAACCCTGTAGCCATACCTGCACGGGCAAGCGTTGTAATCTGCTCACGACGTCCACCAGCGCTATCACTACGTGCACCTGGCTGTTGTAAGCTATGCGTCACGTCAAAGAATACCGGTATATCCATCTGCTTCATGGTATCAAAACCAAGCATATCCACGACCAGATTATTATAACCAAAAGCACTACCACGCTCACAAAGTATCAATTTATCATTACCACCCTCTAGGCATTTATTGACGATATGACGCATCTCGTGAGGAGCCAAAAACTGCGCCTTTTTGATATTAATAATGGCATCTGTTTTTGCCATCGCATGCACTAGATCTGTCTGACGCGACAAAAATGCAGGTAGCTGAATAATATCGGCCACTTCAGCGACGGGTGCTGCTTGATGTGGTTCATGCACATCAGTGATAATCGGTACTTGGAATTTTTCTTTGATCTGACCTAGCCAATCGATACCCTGCTCTAAACCAGGCCCACGATACGAATGCAGACTTGAGCGGTTGGCTTTATCAAAGCTCGCTTTAAAAACATAGCCGATACCCAAGCGCTGGCAAATATCAACGTACTGCTCAGCAATCTCAAATGCCAATTCTTTAGACTCTAAAACATTCATACCACCAAACAATACAAAAGGCTGGTCGTTACCAATTTTAATCGTATCGTTATTAGGAGTGTTGAGCGTGATATGTGATTGTGCGGTCAATAAATTTTCCATGAAGCCACTACCTCTTATTTTGTTATTAATATCTCTATCCCATATTGTAACCGATAGGCTGATTAAAAAAAGTATGCAAGCGTAATTAGAGATTATTAATGAGGATATTGACTGTTTAATAATGTCCAGCAGCTTGGATTAAGCAAAAAAAAGACCAATCCGAAGATCAGTCTTTTTTATAATAAACGCTTTCAATATACATTACATTTTGAGAGCTATTTTGCTTCGCTATGGTTCTTAGCCGCTTTTACAAAGCTGTTAAACAATGGATGACCACCACGTGGTGAGCTAGTAAATTCAGGATGGAACTGTACAGCAACAAACCATGGATGCTCAGAAATCTCAACCGATTCTACTAAATGCTGCTTGGCAGAATAACCAGATATCGTCATACCTGCTTGCTCTAGCGGCTCGATATAACGGTTATTCATCTCATAGCGATGGCGATGACGCTCAGTGATATTGCTCGCACCGTAAATTTGGCTTAGCTTACTACCAGAAACCAGCTCTGCTTGCTGTGCGCCTAGACGCATCGTGCCACCAAGGTCTGAATCATCACTACGAATCTGTAGCTCGCCGCGCTCATCTAACCACTCAGTGATCAGACCAATGATAGGCTCAGCTGTCTTACGATCAAACTCAGAAGAGTTGGCGTTAATATTAAGTACGTTACGTGCGTACTCAATCACAGCCAGCTGCATACCAAGACAAATGCCTAAATATGGAACATTGTTTTCACGAGCATAAGTGATGGCTTTTATCTTGCCCATCGTACCGCGCTCACCGAAACCGCCTGGTACTAAGATAGCATCAGCATCGTTTAGCTGCGCAAGTAAAGTATCATCATCTTCTAGACGTTCAGCGTCGATATAGTCAATCTTCACATCTACTTTATGAGTGATACCTGCGTGTAGCAATGCTTCGTTGATAGACTTATAAGCATCTGGTAGCTCAACATATTTGCCGACCATCGCAACAGTCACTGTTCCTTCTGGATTCAACTGTGCTTCAACCACTCTGTCCCAATCGCTCAAATCAGCTTCAGGCACATCAAGACCGAAACGCTCACAGATTAGATCATCAAGATCTTGCTCATGCAATGTACGCGGTATCTGATAGATACTCTGCGCATCTTCACACATAATAACCGCACGCTCTTCAACGTTAGTAAATAGCGCAATCTTGCGACGGTTGTCTTGTGAGATATGATGGTCAGAGCGGCAGATTAAGATATCAGGCTGTAGGCCAATAGATCGCAGCTCTTTTACTGAATGCTGCGTTGGCTTAGTTTTGGTCTCACCCGCACTAGCAATATACGGTACCAAAGTAAGATGCATTAGCATGGCTCTATTGCGGCCAAGCTCTACTTGCATCTGACGTACGGCTTCCATAAACGGAAGTGATTCGATATCACCAACGGTACCGCCAATTTCGATAATAGCGATGTCATACCCTTCGCCACTGGCAAGGATTTTGTTTTTGATTTCATCAGTAATATGCGGAATAACCTGTACAGTACCGCCTAGATACTCACCACGGCGTTCTTTATTCAATACATTCTGATAAATACGGCCACTGGTAAAATTATTACTCTTACTCATTTTTGAGTGACGCAAGAAGCGCTCGTAATAACCCAAATCTAAATCGGTCTCTGCGCCATCTTCAGTGACGAATACTTCACCATGCTGAAACGGGCTCATTGTACCTGGATCAACGTTAATATACGGATCCATTTTGGTCATCGTGACAGTCACGCCACGTGCTTCTAAGACCGCTGCAAGAGAAGCTGCGGTGATACCTTTTCCTAGTGAGGACACTACCCCACCGGTCACGAATATAAACTTGGTCATAGTACTCTGTCGGTAATTGGTAAAGAAGGATTTTACTAAAAATACGCCATAAAATATAGGGCAAAAATGCAAACTGTCTGAAACTCTTATGTTTTCGTGCTGGTAGCAAACATTTTTCTATTATTAAAACGCTACGCAACAAAAAACTCACCCCGAAGGATGAGTTTTTTATTCAGATTCTAATGGTTAGATTAGAATAAGTATTCTAGACCACCACCAACTACTACTACATCAACATCACCTTTACCGCCTACATAAGGCTTATCGTCTGTACCTGTAGGTTGGACGTTTTCAGCTTTGTTCATACCCGCATAAGCATGAGCGATGATGTTGTCTTTGAAGAAGTATTTACCCCCGACCACTATTTGGTCTGAATCAGCGTTGTCGACGCCATCTAGGTTCGAGGTATTGTTGTACTGAGTATAGATGGTTGCTGGACGAGCAAAGTTGGCTAAACCCATTGCTGCACTAAGAACAAAACCTTTCTCTTTTTCGGTATCACCCTCGTAGTCAAAATCTGCTACTTGATACAATGCACCTAAAGTAATAGGAGCGGCCATGTATTTACCTAGATCGACAGTCGCTGTACCACGGATGATATCACCATCGATGTTTTGATCTTTATCATATGCCACACCAGCAGTAAAGCCAGTACCTTGATCAAACATCATTGCAGCGCCGAATCCGTCATCTTTGTTGCCATTTGCTTCATCAGAACTATACATTACAGAAAGCTGTAATGGTAGGTTATTATATTTTGGAGTCTTCCAAACAATTGAACTCTTAATACGGCTACTATCAGCCATATTTAAGCCACCTTGCGACTCATTTGACTCAAGTTTGTTACCACCTAAATTATCCCAGTAACCGTCATTTACGATTACATTATTTACATAATCTAAAGTAGATTGGTTTTTACCAGCACGGATCTCACCAAAGTTTTTGTTCACGACACCAAGATATGTATCACGGTTAGTGAAACCATCTTTATCACCGTCAACACGAGTACCATACTCTAGCTGATAGATAACGTCAGTGTTGGCAGTTAAGGCTTCAGAGCCTTTGATACCGATACGTGAAGAGTTAGAGTTAATCTCTACAGTGTCTTCATCATAATCATTCGTGCTACCAGCTGCATCAAACTCAGCATTTACATAGTCGGCAGTAACAAATGCTTTACCATATAAGGTAGGAGCGGCATTGGCTGCAGAAACAGATAGAGCAGCAACGGCTGTAGCTAAAAGTAGTTTTTTCATGGGGTATCTCCACTTTACAATTGTAGTAATGAGCAAGCTGTTATTAGCTGGCGCCCATAATGGTATCGTCACAAATCCTCAAAGATATAATGTGTAACTGGCTACCGAGATTAGTCAGAAACAAGTGTGGCGAAGTTCTATTACAGTAAGATGAAAAAAACCATGATTTACATAACTGGGATTAAAAAAGTAACTGCCATGTAATCTTTAGTTTTTATCCTTCCATTGCGTAACATCCGTTACCAAACTCATACTTCGAATACAAGCATAACAACTTTGACATAATTTGCAACATATTTTTTTGCCTTTTCGATACAACTATTATCAAATAACAGATACTTTATTTTATTTGAACGATTGTGAAAAAACTTCTACTTACTCAATTAGATACAAATAATATTGGTTAATACAATTACTAATATTCTTAAATTTTTATAATAGACATCGAATAATAGTCCAAAATAAAGCGCTACTTACTAAAAAATAAATAGCGCTAATTAAGAAGTTAATAATCTATTTGAGCAAATTTATCAGTTACAAACGAGCAAGACTGACTGGCATACTTGCTCACCAAATGTGCTCAAATACCTGTCATATTTAGTCTATTGTTCTAAGCGTTTGCTTTGAGATCCAAACGTGCTTGATGCAACAATGGCTCAGTATAACCACTAGGCTGTGCGCGGCCTTTGAATACTAAATCACAGGCGGCTTTGAATGCATAAGAGCTATCCAAGTTATCTGCCATTGATTGATAGTCATCATCGCCTGCATTTTGCTCATCGACGACCTTGGCCATGCGTTTCATCGTATCCATCACTTGCTGCTCACTAACCACGCCATGATGCAACCAGTTGGCAATATGTTGGCTTGAGATACGCAAAGTAGCACGATCTTCCATGAGACCGACATCATTGATATCAGGCACCTTGGAGCAACCAACGCCTTGATTTACCCAGCGTACGACATAACCCAAGATACCTTGAGCATTGTTTTCAAGCTCTTGCTGCTTTTCTTCATCAGTCCAATCGGTATTTTTCGCTAATGGAATGGTCAAGATATCATCCAAGCTAGCACGCTCGCGTGATTTCAGCGTGTCCTGTACATCAGCTACGCTGACTTGATGATAGTGTATGCTATGCAAGGTAGCGCCCGTTGGTGATGGTACCCATGCAGTGCTAGCACCAGACTTAGGATGAGCAGCCTTAGTATCCATCATCTCTTTCATCTCATCAGGCTTGGCCCACATGCCCTTACCGATTTGCGCACGACCTTGTAGGCCTGTCTCTAGACCGATATCGACGTTCCACTGCTCGTAAGCAGGCTGCCATGCTTGCGACTTCATCTCGCCTTTTGGTACAAATGGACCTGCATTCATGCTGGTATGCATCTCGTCACCAGTACGGTCTAAGAAACCTGTGTTAATAAAGATAACGCGCTCTTTGGCTTGGCGGATTGCTTCTTTTAAGTTGACCGTCATACGGCGCTCTTCGTCCATGATGCCGATTTTGAGCGTATTGCGTTCTAGACCTAACAGATCCTCTGATGCATTAAATAAGTCATTGGCCATTTTAACTTCTTCAGGGCCATGCATTTTTGGCTTCACGATATACATTGAGCCTTGACGCGAGTTTGATAGCTCGTTTTTGCCTTTAATATCATTAAGTGATAATAGGGGCGTGATTAGGCCATCCATTAAGCCTTCAAATATTTGCTCTTGGCCCTCGCCTAGATCGACTAAGATGGCAGGGTTCTGCATTAAGTGACCGACGTTACGAATCAACAATAGCGAACGACCTGGTAAGATCAGCTTGCCACCATCTGGCGTGTTATATTCACGATCTGGATTTTGCTTACGCGTACGCGTTTTGCCACCCTTTTCAAAGGTTTCCTGTAGGTCGCTATTCATCAAGCCAAGCCAGTTACGATAGACTTCGACTTTTTCTTCTGCATCTACCGCAGCGACTGAGTCTTCACAATCCTGAATGGCTGTCATAGCCGACTCAAGCAGTACGTCCTTGATGTTTGCTGGATCGTCTTTACCCACTGGATGATTACTATCGATTTGAATCTCAGCATGCAAGCCGTTGTTCTTTAACAGTATACCTGTAGGAGTTTCAGCGTCACCGACAAAACCGACAAACTTAGCCGTATCTTTTAGCTCGGTACTGCTATCACCTTGTACGACTTCTAGCTTGCCATCGACTACTTTAAAACCAGTCACATCATTGTAAGAACCTGATGCTAGTGTAAAGTGCTCATCTAAGAACGCTTTAGCGTAAGCGACAACAGCAGCACCGCGAATAGGATTATAGCTACCACCCGCTTCTTGACCATTTTCACTACTGATAACATCGGTGCCATACAAAGCATCGTATAAGCTACCCCATCGCGCATTGGTCGCGTTAAGCGCATAACGAGCGTTACGAACTGGTACGACTAGCTGCGGCCCTGCGATGTGTGCAATTTCGTCATCGACGTTTTTGGTATCAACCGTAAATGCTTCGCCTTCAGGTAGCAAATAACCAATTTCTTGTAGAAATGTCTTATAAGCTGGATAGTCGATTTCGCCATCTTTTGCAGGATTATCTAGATGCCATTGGTCAATTTGCGCTTGAATCTTGTCACGAGTCGCAAGTAACGCTTTATTACGCGGGGTAAACTCTTTAATAACCTTTTCGAAACCTGACCAATAATCGTCTGAATCCACACCGACTTTCGGTAGTACTTCGTTTTCAATAAAGTCATATAACTGCTGATCGATGGCAAGACTGCCTTTTTGAATACGATTGGTGTTAGAAGACTGGCTCATATTGTTATCCTTATCTGTTCGTGAGGGGTACTAATACTGAGTTGTGACAGTAACTGTTTAAGATTTTTTAATCTTATGAGGTTTAAACGTTCATATCTCATTCGTTGTGGAATATTTGATTCTCTAATTTTTCTGAGAAGATATATCTGCAATTTTTATGTTCTAATGAAAGGCAATCTATTGATATCAGGTTTATTCTTTACTAAGAGCGAATCATAAAAGTAAGACGAAATGCTTAAAGAGCAAAATCTCATCCTACTATCAAATAATAAAATTAACAAGGAAACACCATTCACTAAGTAAATACTTAGGCTGTTTAATAATGATAATGTATAAGTGGCCTACTCTAGAAGCTATAATCATCATCCAGGAACTAGATGCCGCAAAGTTAATATAAACAGTAAGTAATCATTGATATCTTTAATTATGCTTAATCGTTATCTATTAATAAACACCTATTGATGACTGTCAGTTATTTAGCATCGTATCTAGGTCAGACTAACGATATAATTACTGGTATTACCATTCATAAATAAAGCTTCCTTAAACTATGACTATCAATCAACAAGACCTCGCAACATTACAATCAATAGCAAATACTATAGATAACGATAGTATCGAAAAAAAATCTGTCGAAGAAAATGTTTCTCAAACTGTAAATAATAGTACTAGAACAGATTTAATCGAAAAAGAGCTGCCTGAAGAAGACAGTGTCGATATTACGCATCTACGTACTCCTATAAAGGTAGACTTATCTCCTGTTTATAATTTCTTAGGTGCTCGAACCACGCAATCTTGGGTAAATGCCGCGATTGCAAACCTACCTATGATTATTCAAGACCATGCCAACTGCGAAAAAAAGGCCGCTGGTACTGCGATGAATTTGATATTTCGTTATGAGTTCTCGTATGACTTGCAACGTAAACTCGCACAGCTGATACGCGAAGAGATGCTGCACTACGAGCAAGTACTGGGTATCATGAATGAGCGCGGCCAAGAGTGGAAATATCTAAGTGCTGGACGCTACGCCAAAGGTATGTTGAAGCACAAACGCACTTACGAGCCAGCAGCGATGGTCGATGTATTGATAATCGGGGCATTTATTGAGGCGCGCTCTTGTGAGCGTTTTGCAGCATTGGCCGAAGTCATCGATGATGAACGCTTAGCGAAGTATTATCGTTATCTACTCAAGTCAGAGAGTCGTCATTTCGAAGATTATCTTGCACTCGCTCAATCATTATCAGATGAGAATATCGATGAGCGAGTTGCTTTCTTTAAGGAAGTAGAGGCTGAATTAATCAGTAGCCCAGATGCTGAGCTACGTTTTCATAGTGGTACACCTGCTTAAAACCCACGCCTTACCTAAATATGTCTACCTATATAATGTAGAAAGTAAAAACATAGTAAGCAAAAAGGCACTGTGTTTGATACGAGTTGTATACTCTTACCAAACACAGTGCCTTTCTATTTATATACAAATGCGTATTTATGTACAAATACTAATAGCTATTGATGTAGTGAGTTTTTACTTTTTATCTTCCATCAATGGACTGTCATACTGTTTGTTACTCTTGGCGACATTATGCGGATCATGATCTTCCGTAGCCTTTTCTGCTGCGGCTGGATTTGCTTTTTGTAATGCATCATCAGGGACAATACCATTATTGTCATCTGCATCTTTTAAGTTATGATCACTATTGACGCTTTCATTATTTGAGTTATTCATTGGTACTCCCTACTATAATAATTACTCGTCTAACCCCAGAAACGCTATATATCTATCGAAATTGACACATTTTTAGTCTTTCTCATCAGGATTTAAAATACGAGTCTGTGCGTTATCGATATTGGCATAACGATTTAGATCATTAATACCTTCACTCTTCGGTGCTGCACTACCGACAGTATCTTCATTGATATTGTCATCAAACGCGGTACTGCCCTCTTGATCACGGCGATCTGGTTGGCGCGCTGGATTGTCATTATCATTTACGTGTTCTGAGTCGACCACAGATTCATCAAAAGTATCAGTCCCTTTGTTCTCAGTAGTATTTCTTTCAATTGCACTATGATCGTCAGATCCTAGTACCTTTGTCTTGTCTATTGCTGAGTCTTTGGCTTGCATTATCATATCCTCTTTTTATATTTATAATTTTATCGATTTGGTTGGCCCGCTGTTATCTATAGTCCTTTACTCATTACCTTTTTGGCTCAAGTCGTAGGCACTTAGTTCTGCTGCGTTCTTGCCACCTGCTGGAAGATTCTCTTCTTTACGTGGATCAGCATACACCTCGTCAGTCTCTTGCGAGTCTTGCTCAGGGCCATCGATTTCAGGCTTATGCTTGCGCCCTGCATAGCTATCTTTAGGGTTTTCTAGTTCACTAGCAGCAGGGTCATCCACGATTACTTTTTCTTCTGTATCTGTTGCTACTGGTTCTTGCATAGTCATGGCGTATCCCTCGCTTTATTATTGGTTATTATTAATTATTAGGTCGATGTTTGATGTCGTAGATTACTTATCAGTACGTAGATCATCATCAATAAAAGGCGTTTGCTCTTCTTCGCTTAACGATTCAGGGGCGTCGGCTTTTTTATTCTCTGCTAAGTTTTTTTCAACTTCCTGACCATTTACCTGTTCTGCAGCTTGCTTGATATCTGAATTGTCATCGTTAGTAGTACTCATGGTTTATTTCCTATTCTTGTGATTTGATTAGACGGCTTTAGACAGTCAAATAGATATACATTTTGAACTTATACTAACGCCCAAATGAGTAACCAATACTTCTCAAATAGCGTCGGAATTGATATTAATTATAGGTATGACCTTGGGTAATGCACCAGTGTACTGCCGTATCAATATGTGAATAATTGTGAGGTTGCAAGTCAGTTTGTAACTTTTGCAATTGGTGAGCACAAAAAAACCAAGCACCAGTATTTACCAGTGCTTGGTTAGATAGACAATCGAATAGCTGATTATCGCCTAAAGGTGCTTTTACGAATTAGCTAGACTCTTCGACACGATTGATCGTTTTTAATAAATGCTCTTGTGCGACGTGTGGCTCCTCACCTGCTGCTGGCTGTGATTGCTGCCAAACGCCAGTGCCATCAAGTGTCCACGCTTGCGTATTATCCTGTAAGTAGTTAATTAAGCCATCTTGATAAATCTGCTTAAACAGTTTCTTGTTCTCAATCGGGAACGCCACTTCTACGCGATGGAATAGGTTACGATCCATCCAGTCTGCACTACCGCAGTATAGACGCTCATCGCCATTATTATAGAAATAATAAACGCGCGTATGCTCCAAAAACCGACCGATAACAGAACGTACTGTAATATTTTCAGAGAGTCCTTTTACTTGCGGACGTAAACAACACATAGACCGTAAAATCAGCTCAATCTTAACGCCTGCCTGCGAGGCATCATATAATTTATCAATGAGGCGGCGCTCAGTGAGCGCATTGGCTTTTATAATGATATGAGAACGTTTACCCGCTTTGGCATGAGCGATTTCATCATCGATAAAGCTCATCAATTTCTCATGCAAAGTAAACGGTGCATGTAATAGTTTTTTGAGGTTGGCAGGCTTACCCATGCCGGTTAACTCTTGGAATATTTTATGAACGTCCTCTGAGATATCAGGATCGGCGCTAAACAGACCATAGTCCGTATAGACTTTGGCATTGGCCGCGTGATAGTTACCAGTGCCTAAATGAACATAACGACGGATTCGATCGTCCTCGCGGCGTACGATTAGCATGAGCTTGGCATGGGTCTTGTAACCTACGATACCGTAGACCACGACCGCGCCTGCTTCTTGTAGATAGTTAGCAACTGCGATATTAGACGCTTCATCAAAACGCGCACGCAGCTCAATAACAGCCGTGACTTCTTTGCCATTACGAGCGGCGGCGGCAAGTGCTTTGACGATTTCTGAATTGGTGCCTGAGCGATATAGCGTTTGTTTAATTGCCAATACTTTGGGATCGCTGGCTGCTTGCCAAAGTAAATTAATAATCGGCGAGAACGCATGAAAAGGATGATGAACCAACACATCGCTTTTACGCATGGCGGCGAACATACTGGTCGATTTATCTGATTTATCCATTTCTCGGCGAAATGCCTTTGGCACGACATGAGTAAATGGCTGGTAGCGCAGCGCAGGAATATTAAAGTCAAACAGCAAACGCGTTAGATTGACAGGACCATTGACACGGTATAGCTGATTGTCATGCAACTCAAACTCATTGAGCAGATACTCACTGATATGCGTTGGGCAATCGGTTGTGACCTCAAGGCGCACTTTATCACCGAAGCGGCGGTTTTCAAGCTCGCCTTCTAGTGCTTTGGCAATATCTTCGACATCATCGGCCAAATCTAAATCGGCATTACGTGTCAGCCTAAATTGGTGACAACCTGTCACACTCATTCCAGGGAATAGCTCACCGATATGCTCATGAATGATAGCGGATAGCATCACATGATGCTCTTTGCCACCAGTTAGCTCATCTGGCAGACGAATCACGCGCGGCAGACTGCGCGGCGCAGGCACAATCGCTAAGTTGATATCGCGTCCAAAGGCGTCTTTACCTTCCAAGGTAGCGATAAAGTTTAAGCTTTTATTTACGAGACGTGGGAATGGATGCGCCGGATCAATGCTAATCGGTGTCAATACAGGTACGACTTGCTCCGTAAAATAGCGCTTCATCCATGCAGACTGCTCAGCGTTTAGCTCATCACGTTTGAGATAGCGAATATCTTCGAGCGCGAGCGCTGGCAAGATGTCCTCATTGAGAATACGGTACTGCTCACTGATTGCCGCATGAGTAATAATAGATATCTCGTTTAACACTTCGCTAGGACGCATTCCATGAGCACTGGTCGATACATCACCGATGTTGAGCTTTTGCATGATGCCAGCGACACGAATCTCAAAAAACTCATCGAGATTGGATGAAAAAATAATCAAGAAAAATAAGCGCTCAAGCAGTGGGTGACGCGAACTAGATGCCTGCGCTAATACTCGCAGATGAAACTGTAGTAAAGACAAATCACGATTGATATAACTGCTCGGTGAATAGCTGCCATCTTCTGAGCGTTGCCAGTCGATGTCGGTCAGATCATTATAGTTACTGCTTATGCTCATATTTTTACTAACGTTTTCGTTGCCATCTTCACTCACACTATTAACGTCGATCATCTCGTTCATATCACCGCTGTTCTGATTATTATTTATCTCTACCACGTTACTACTCCTTTTGCGTTATCGATACGCCGTCGTCTTTATACTATCGTCTTAAAGGTTATTAACTATTATTCTTTCCCGTTATTCTTGTTGTTAAGGCTTCTTTTAAAAGATTAAGACGCTTGCGGTAATACCGCATTTTTCATACGTTTTTTGATAATACGTTGCTTGTTGCGCAAACGCTTATCGCCTTGATTGTCTTCGTAGTACTTTGGATTGGTAAGCATCGCAATCAGAAGTGCTGACTCATCTCGGTTTAGATTGGCCGCAGACTTATCGAAATAATGATGCGCTGCCGCGTCGATACCATAGATACCATTGCCAAACTCCGCCACATTTAGGTAAGCAGTCATAATGCGCTGCTTGTCCCACAAGGTCTCAATCATCACAGTGATGACAGCCTCTTCCGCTTTACGCACATAAGAGCGATGCGAGGTTAGGAACAAGTTCTTTGCCAATTGCTGAGTAATCGTTGAGCCGCCAGCAGACATTTTGCCTGTCTCTTCATTTTTCTTTTGCGCCGCTTTGATACCTTTAAAGTCAAAACCGCTGTGCTGACTAAACGTCGAGTCTTCACTCACAATCGCCGCTTGCTTGGCAGATTTGGCAATCGCATCATATTCAGCCCACGTTTGAGTGACTGTGCCGCCCGTTAGGCGATGCGTCAACATAAACATACTGTTGTTAATTGGCTGTGTTTTCCAAATTAATAATAGCCCAACGACCAATATATGGAATGCGACAACCAATAGCATAATTGCCAATAACAGACGTTTGATAAATGTGCCAAAACTTGCCATGCGCGATATCCGAGTGGTTAAAAAAGTAATAAGATAAGATAGATACTCTATCAATGACTATGAGACATCAACTAAGAATCAATGATTATAAATAGGCTATGTATAGCCAATCATTAACTGTTGAGCATTCGTCATTAATAATAATCAATAGCAGGTCATCTTACCTAATCTCACAATCGCTGTCATTATTTACCCCACTTCTTTATGATGTAATGACCGTTAAAGTATTTTATGTTTTAAATAAGCGCGTGCTGAGCATCAGCGCTTTGCAATCCGTATGAAGATAAGAGACTACCCATGCACGATGATAATATAGAAGTATTACGAGCGCGTGTTACTGCAGCAAATCCAAGCCTCAACACTGCTGAAAATAACAATCAATGGTGGCTACTAGGGACCTCTGGTTGTCATTTGTGTGATATCGCTGAGCAAATACTTGCACAGTTTCAGTCGGTACAGCCAATCACTTACCAAAATGTCGATATTGCAGAATTTGATGAGGCGCTTATGATGGATTTTGCCACGTCTATCCCTGTGATTTTGACTCCATCAAAACGATTAGACTATCCATTTTCGGTGATGGATTTACAGCAACTGTTAGCTCACAACTAACGGCACTTTGTTTTGATGTTATAGAGCTTTTAAATTTCTTATATTAGAATATCTACCGCTAATTTTAGCTAGTATGGTATTTCAATATTTGCTAGACTACTTTTATATTTTGTTTGGTAAATTGATTATACTAATGCTAATGATTTACTGATCAATAATCTCAACTCTCTAACCTTGCACTCTGTTAAATCATATACATACAATTCTCAGCGAAAGCACCTAAGAGCAACTATTAGGGCGTGTTTAACACGCCTTAATAAATATAGTTAGCTGAATGTAAAACTGTTATGGATTTAAACGCGCTACTGGTATAAATTTTACTTGCGTGCTGCGTTCCCAGAGGCTGCGCAAAATTCATCCCAGTAGCGCTATGACATTTTTAGAGTGTATCGACTATAGTAATAACTTAGTATGACTTTAAAACCAGTAAAAAATAAGCTGGTATACACAACAATAAGGACTGTTAATAACAATAAGGACTGTTAATTATGTACACTTTCTTAGCCTTAGCGCCAATTCTCGTTGTATTCATACTACTCATAGTTATGCGCCTGCCAGCTAAGATAGCTATGAGTATTGCCTATTTGGTGACAGCTCTGCTAGCCTTTTTCATTTGGCACGCTAGTGGTGCTCAGGTAGCGGCTGCTACTGTTAATGGGATTATTGTGGCACTTACTATTTTATTCATTGTATTCGCAGCTATTTTACTGCTGAATACGCTGAAAGAAAGCGGCGCTCTTGTCGCCATACGTAAGGGCTTTATGGATATTTCACCTGATAGGCGCGTCCAAGCGATCATTGTGGCATGGTTGTTCTGCTCTTTAGTAGAAGGTTCATCAGGATTCGGAACACCATCTGCAGTGGGTGCTCCGCTGTTGTTGGCTTTAGGCTTTCCAGCGATGGCATCGGTCATGGTTATTCTTATCATTCAATCTACACCCGTATCATTCGGTGCAGTTGGTACGCCTCTACTACTTGGCGTTTGGTCTGGTATTACTGATAAACAAGATTTAGCACAGTCCATTGCCCCTACTACTGCCGAAAATTATTTATTACAGATTACAGCTAACGTAGGCCTTGTACATGCGCTTATTGGGTTTTTGATACCTTTAATTTTAAGTGCTTTTTTGACAAGGTTCTTTGGTGAAAAACGCTCCTTCATAGAAGGGCTTAAAGTATGGCCATTTGCCATTTTTGCAGGTCTTTGCTTTACTATTCCTTATTTTTTGGTTGCTAAATTTCTAGGGCCTGAGTTCCCTTCACTCATTGGCGGTTTCATTGGGTTGTTAATTGTACTTCCCGCTGCTAAGCGTGGTTTTTTGATGCCTAAAGATACTTTTGATTTTGCCCCTCGCGCAAAATGGGACAAAGACTGGCTGGGTACTTTAGACGAGGTAAAATATGATGATTCAGCAACCCCAAAGTTCTCTTTAATTCGTGCATTTTCGCCCTATTTCATTGTGATTGCCTTATTGGTCATAACTCGAGTGATTGCACCACTCAAAGCTTTTCTGGTAGGGGATTTAACAACCATTAGCCTTACTAATCTTTTTGGTACAACAATCTCTAGTAAGATACAGCTCGCCTATTCTCCTGGTAGCATTCTAATTATTACTTCTTTATTATGTATTTTACTGTTCAAAATGAATAGCCAAGCGGTAAAGCGCAGTTGGAGTAACTCGGCAAAGACCATGGTTGCTGCCGCACCAGCTTTGCTATTCTCGGTGCCTATGGTACAAGTATTCATTAATTCAGGCTCAGCCGCTGAAGTCGCTACTGCGCTACCGGCTATGCCAATATTACTGGCTGAAAGTGCTGCCGATGCTTTTCAAAATGCGTGGCCGCTAGTGTCTCCATGGATTGGGGCAATGGGTGCTTTCATCGCCGGTTCAAATACTATTAGCAATATGATGTTTTCATATTTTCAATGGTCAACAGCCAATCAGATCGGACTCAATAGCGACCTTGCAGCACAAGTAATAGCCTTGCAAGCTGTGGGTGGTGCGGCTGGTAACATGATTTCGGTGCATAATGTGGTAGCTGCTTGCGCAGTAGTCGGCTTGGTGGATAAAGAAGGCTATGTGATTCGCAAAACACTGCTAGCGATGATTTATTATGTCGTGCAAGCAGGTTTGATCGGTATGGCTATCATCTTCGGTCAAATATGGTGGTGGGCTTTAGCCGTTCTCTGGCCCATAACATTCTTTGGACTGATGTCTTTTTGTGGCAAATTTTCCCGTAGAAAACTGAATGGACGATAATCAGGCAAGCTGACGCTATTAAACTAGATCTAGTAGCGTTAGGTTAAGGTTGCCTTCTAGTTAAAACATAACAGCAATAAGAGATAAACCTATGAAAGACTTAACTAAAATCACCGAAATCGAAGATCTGCGTCGCGTTGCTGAGCGTAAAGTGCCGCGTATGTTCTATGACTATGTCGATTCAGGCTCGTGGACTGAGACCACCTATCGTAATAACGAGACTGACTTTGACCGTATCAAGCTGCGCCAGCGCGTATTGGTCGATATGGATAACCGCAGTCTGGCAACGAGTATGATCGGTGAGCCAGTCAAGATGCCTGTAGCCATCGCCCCAACGGGTTTTACCGGCATGATGTGGGCAGATGGTGAGATACATGCCGCACGCGCCGCTGAAAAATTCGGCGTGCCCTTTTCACTATCGACCATGAGTATCTGCTCTATCGAAGACGTCGCTGAAAATACCAGTGCGCCGTTTTGGTTTCAGCTTTATGTCATGCGTGATCAGGACTTTATGGCCAATTTGATTCGCCGTGCCAAAGCAGCAAACTGTTCTGCGTTGATTTTGACTGCGGACTTACAGGTGCTGGGACAACGTCATAAAGACATCAAAAACGGTCTATCCGCACCGCCAAAACCCACATTGGCTAATATTTTAAATTTAATGACCAAGCCAGAATGGTGTCTTAATATGCTCGGCACCAAGCGCCGCACCTTTGGCAACATCGTCGGTCATGCACAAAATGTTGAGGATCTGTCATCACTCTCTGCTTGGACGGCAGAGCAATTCGATCCGCGTCTGAGCTGGGACGATGTGGCGCGTATCAAAGACATGTGGGGCGGTAAACTTATCATAAAAGGTATCATGGAGCCTGAAGATGCTATTATGGCAGCTCGCAGTGGCGCGGATGCCTTAGTCGTCTCAAACCATGGCGGTCGTCAATTGGATGGCGCGTTATCTTCTATCTCTGCCCTCGCAGACATCGTACAGGCAGTACAAGCCGAAAACAGCGATATCGAGGTATGGCTAGACAGTGGCGTTCGCTCTGGTCAAGATGTACTAAAGGCTATCGCATTGGGCGCAAAAGGCACGATGATCGGTCGCGCTTTTCTCTACGGATTGGGAGCGTATGGTGAAGACGGGGTGCGCCGCGCGCTTGAGATTATCTATAAAGAGTGTGATATATCTATGGCATTCTGTGGTCATACCGATATCAATACTGTCACGGATAATATCTTGGTAAAAGGCACGTATGAAAACCTCAAAGTGGGTCGTTTTTAGAGCGGCTGATTGTAGAACAATCAACGTTTAAAACCGGCTACACATAACATAATTTGCTCATACCCTTTATACTGTCTCTATAACTTTTTGATGACAGTTAGCCTTTATGACCATTAAACAATTATTAAAAACAGCGCCCGTCACTACCCTGCTATTAGCCAGCTTTATCGGGCTATTTGTCATGCAGCTAGTCACGGGCGTCGATGCCAATAACCCGTCAACTGAAGCGTTAGTTAAATGGGGTGCCAACGCCTTACCCTTAACGATGATGGATGACCCATGGCGCTTGGCCAGTAGTGCGTTTTTGCACATTGGTCTCATGCATCTACTATTTAATGGCTTTGCCATGTATTTCTTTGGGCAGATTGCCGAGCCGCTGTTTGGCTCAGCCAAGTTTTTGGCATTGTTTTTGTTGGCAGCCATCGGTGGCAACTTGCTCAATAACTATGTCACATGGCAAAGTATCATAGAAAGAACAGGACAGCCCGGCCTATCAGCGGGAGCTTCTGGTGGTATCATGGGTATCGGTGCGGCGTTACTGATCGCTGCCCTGTTTAAAATATCGGTCAATGGCATGGTACTCAATCTCAAGAGCTTGATCATCATCATGGCGATCAACTTGGTTTATGGCTTTGCCGTACCGGGTATCGATAATGCTGGTCATATCGGCGGCGCGATCACAGGGCTTGTTATTGCCTTAGCTTTTGCGATTGGTTACCGTCAGCGTCTCGCGGTCGCTATGCACAATGCCGCTACTCAGCAAGCGCAGCGTCTCCACCCTTATCAAACCACCTATCACTGCGGTGACCAAGGCAGCAATCAGTATAATAGCCAGCACCATGAGACGCTCGATAACTCAGGCCATTATGGCAGCAGTCCTATTGATCAATCATTTTCCTTCAATACTGATTCGATCAAGCAAAATGCTGAATTGGATAACAATGACTCTAGACTGAATAACCGCGATATAAATATGCCAGATGTGCACGGCAGTGATATGGAAAAAGTTACTGCTGTAAATTTAGCCTTAAACGACAATGCAACTCACAACACAGTCGAGTCTAAAGACCCTATTAAACCTTCGTTTATTTGGCAACTATTGCCATGGCTTGCGATGCTGATTATTAGTATTGGCTTTGTCTGGTGGTGGCAAGATATTCATCAGCAAATCCTACAAGTACTAAAAGCCATTGAGTAAATGCTCATACTTATCTATCATTGCTATATAGCTCCCAAAAACCGCATACTGATTCTTTTTATTGCTTCCTATTTTGAACACGTTTTGCCCAATCGCACCACTCAGTTATCTATACTCACTTACGAGACCCAATTATGTTAAATCTTGCCGCGCTCCCTAACATCACTACACGTACTATGGTTAGTGCGTTAACCGCTACTGCTCTACTCAGTGTCGCTAGCTTGTCTAACGCCGCACTTTTTAATGAAAACTTACCGACTGACAAGGACGCTGAGTTCAGCGTTGGGGTCAATGTCATGGCAGTCAACTCAGCCTACGATCTTGAAGACAACACTGAAGTGCAGGTGCTACCAGGTGCATTTTATGACAACAATCGAGTTTATCTGCGCGGTGCTCAAGCCGGTGTCTATGCGATCAATGATGGCGTCAATCAGTTGTCTGCCTATGCCAAGCTTGCTGGTAGCGAGTTCGATCCTGATGATGCCAATGGTGCGCTTCAAGGGCTTGATGAGCGTAAGGCATCGGCAGAGGCAGGTCTGAGCTATCAACGCCGCACCCCTATTGGCGGCTTTCGCGCTCAGATAGGTACAGACGTGCTCGATCGTAGCGGTGGTAATACAGCTCGCTTGACGTATCTTGCTCGAATCACCAGAAACAAGCTCACCGTCTATCCAAGCATTGGTTTTGAATATCATGATGCTGACTACAATGAATACTATTATGGCGTCAGTGAAAAAGAGTCAGCCGAGACAGGCGTTGCCGCTTATAAATCCAACTCAAGCTTGAATCCTTATGTGAACATCAGTGCCAACTATGATTTCAATGATCGCTTTGCAGGATTTGCCAATCAAAGCTTGAGCTATGTACCAAATGAACAATACGATAGCCCAATGGTAGATTCACGTGTTGAAGCAGCGACGACGCTTGGTTTGCTTTATAAGTTTTAATTGAGATTAGAGTTTTGATATAAAAAAGACCTTACTACGTGATGTGGTAAGGTCTTTTTTGTTTAACACTCTATTTTCAACAATCGTCATAGTATCAGTCCTCGGTAATATTGGAGGGACTGATGGTGTTGCCAAAATTACCTAAATAATTATAGATAAAAATCTTACGTCCTATTAATAAAGGGATCTCTATATATTCTACAGGATGGCACTTGTTCTTTTCAGTTTCTAAAAAACTATCGAAAGCCTTGTAATCTTTGCCCTTCCAGTTTTTATTACGAGGAAATCCAGTCGTAAAAATATGAATATCTTTACCTTTGTAGCCATCTATAGATACAGTCAAAATCTTCATATTTATTTTTTTATCAACAAACGTACTTTCATAATACATGCATCCTTGTTTGAAATTACTTGGATCTTCGGCTAACTTATCAGTTATCATATTAAAGCCCCAGATCTTCATAAACAAACCCAGATAAATCAAAAAAAATATAATATAAACTCCAACTTGTTGAGACTTAGTGAACTGCTTTATATATAGTCAGTTCAATATAAAAGAGGTACGTTTAAAATAGTGTTCTGCTAGTATAAACTTTCCTCGCTTGCTGTGTGCTTCGCACTCCAGAGGCTTCGAAAAATTTATCCTAGAAGCACTGTATTCTTTTTAAATTGAATCGACTATAGTCACGTAGATTTACTATCACTTTATATTCGCTCAAAAATATGTCGTCGTAACTTATATATTATATTCACTGTTGTCTTGTCTAGTTTATTAAATATAAAAGGGGTCTAATATAGCTCTAACTGCAGTGGTATCCTACTGATTTAGATGAATAAAGAACACAGCCAAATCAGAAAGCAAAAAAGACCTTGCCACATTCTCGTATAAGAAGTAACAAGGTCTTTTTGATTGCTAACTTCTCAATAGACTCTAAGCATTACTTTTTAAATACGCTAACATAGTGTCTGCATCTGATACTTCAAATGGGTCTATTGGACAGTTGTCGCCAAAGTCAGCTTCCTTAAACACTTTTTTAACTTCTTTATTGTCGACAACCATCGAATAACGCCATGAGCGCATACCAAAGCCAACATTACTCTTATCAACAAGCATGCCCATTTTACGAGTGAATTCACCATTACCATCAGGAAGTAAGAAAACGTTTTCACGGTTTTGCTTTAGACCCCATTGGTACATGACGAACGCATCATTGACAGAAATACAAACTACTTCATCTACGCCCAATGCCTTAAACTCATCATAAAGCTCTTCATAACGAGGGAGATGGCTGTTTGAACAAGTTGGTGTAAAGGCACCTGGTAGAGAAAACACAACCACTTTTTTATTGGCAAATAACTCATCTGTGGTTAGATCATACCATGTGAACGGGTTGTCTCCGCCAATAGAGTCATCACGAACACGAGTTTTAAAAGTCATATCAGGAACATGGGTAATCATTATTTACTCCGATTTAGGTTATTGTCTTTTTTTCTAAAATCCTGCAGGTATATAATAATAGTTATACTGGTCCATAAGCAATCTTTGAGATTATGTCCCCTAGATAAAATATAGCGCTAACTTGAAAAATATAGACAAAAAAACCTTGCCACATTCTCTTATAACTCTTATAAGAAGTGACAAGGTCTTTTTATTTCTAAATTCTCAGTGGAACAAGTATAACACTGCTACCAGAAAGACGAGTGCAAATAGTACTTATCGTACATTAAGCGAGTCTGACGCCGTAGCAGATCATTATTTGGTCTACTTTTTACTTAGGATGTACCATATCAGCAGGAATGACCCACTCATCAAACTGCGCTTCAGTTAGTAGCTCTAGCTCAACCGCAACTTGCTTCAAAGTTTTGTTTTCTTTATAAGCAGTCTTAGCGATTTTCGCCGCATTTTCATAACCAACATGACGGTTCAATGACGTTACTAGCATCAATGAGTTGTGCAAGAAGTCATCGATTTTGTCTTTTACTGGCTCGATACCAACGGCACAGTTCTCGTTGAAGCTGTTGCAAGCATCGCCAAGCAGCTTGATAGACTGTAACAAGTTAAAGGCGATAACTGGCTTATACACGTTTAGCTCAAAGTTACCTGATGCGCCAGCCATGCTGATAGTTGTGTCGTTACCCATGACCTGAGCGACAACCATGGTCATTGCTTCTGACTGCGTTGGGTTTACTTTGCCTGGCATGATAGAAGAGCCTGGCTCATTTTCAGGAATCGTCAACTCGCCAAGACCACAACGAGGGCCAGATGCCAACCAACGTACGTCGTTAGCGATTTTGTTTAAGCTGCCCGCTAGCGTTTTTAATGCGCCTGACGCAAATACTTCTGCATCACGAGCCGCTAGTGCTTCAAATTTGTTCGGTGACGTAACGAATGGCAAGCCAGTTAAAGTCGCTAGTTGCGCAGCTGATTTTACTGCATAGTCAGGATGGGCGTTTAGACCAGTACCAACCGCAGTACCACCTAGTGGCAATTCATATAGGCCTTGTAGCGCGTTGTCGATACGAGTCAATGAATGGTCAAGTTGGCTAACATAGCCGCTGAACTCTTGACCTAACGTTAATGGAGTAGCATCTTGTAAATGCGTACGACCGATTTTTACAATGCTATCGAACTCTTTGGCTTTAGCCGCTAATGTGTCGCGTAGTGCTTTTACCGCAGGAATCAATAAGCTGTTGATTTGACGAGCAGCAGCTACACGAATCGCTGTTGGGAAACTGTCGTTGGTAGACTGCGCATGGTTTACATGGTCATTTGGGTGAATTGGCGTGTAGCTGCCGCGCTCAGAACCAGCGATTTCGTTAGCACGGTTGGCCAATACTTCGTTCATGTTCATGTTTGACTGGGTGCCAGAACCTGTCTGCCATACAACCAATGGGAACTGATCGACCAGACCACCATTGATGATTTCGTCAGCGGCTTGTACGATGAGATCACGCTTGTCGCCTTCGATACGCTCTAGGCTTGCATTGGTAATCGCAGCGGCTTTTTTGACCAGTGCCATCGCTTCAATCATTGGACGCGGCAAAGTCTCGCCACCAATTTTGAAGTTTTCGCGGCTACGCTGAGTTTGCGCACCCCAATAAGCATCAGCTGGGACTTCTACGTTGCCCATGGTATCTTTTTCGGTACGAGTTGCCTGATTCTGTGTCGACATAACTACCCTCTTTACTGGTTTGTTGTTAAATAACTGAACGATAAAAAGTGCAACAGCTGCTGCACATAAACGGAAATACGATGTAAAGTGGCGTTATGATAGCATGACTAAGGCGTGTTGAATATTCACAAATAGCCATTGCTGACGTCTAAAAGCACCAGTCACCATCAACTCAATAAATTATCGGATAATATAACTATGTATCCTGAACCAAAAATCTCAGCGTCAGAGGAATCGACAGTTAGCAACCCGCCCAGACGGCTCTTTACTCGCCAGCGCCGCCAGTTAAACGACGGCACGCGGAGACAATTTTCTCAGTTTGCAGGTTTGCATCTAACCAAGTTACAGCAGCGATTGCCAACGAATGCACGCATTGGCTTATATTACGATGGCTTTGGTGAGCTACCTACTCAGCCAATATTAGACTGGTGTCAACGCTTAGGCTATTTACCTTATTTACCGGTTGTCGGTTCACTTGGTCGTACTAGCAATGGCAATGACGATAAACGATTGCGCTTTGTGCCTGTTTATCACTCAAAACTGGTTAATGTCCCCACTCGCATTCATCAATTAGGTATGAAACAAAACCACAGTCGCGCTCTATTATGGGCATCAGAACTAGACGTGATTATTTGTCCGTTAGTCGCGGTTGATCTAAACGGTAATCGTATGGGCATGGGTGGCGGGTTCTATGATACGACGCTTGGGAAAAGCTATCGATCAGGGGCTTCAAGGCCGTTAAAGATAGGCTGGTGCTATGATTTTCAAGTGGTTGAACAATTAGCACGTCAACCGTGGGATGTGCCATTAGATGGTTTAATTACGCCAAGCGGCATAAGGTGGTTTTAATGAAAGACGATAAACAGTTTGAAAAAGACTCTAGCGCTGCTGATTCCAGTGCAGACAGTGTGGATGAGTATTTGCAGACATTAGGCAATGAGGACGCTAGAGAGATACGTTACTACAGTCAAGAGCAGCCCTTTAGCGCTGAAGAAATGACACGGCTCGTCAATGAAGAAAGGTTAAATGAGCTGCTTGCGCAAAGTGATGCATTTTTGAGTAGTTTGAATAGTGAGATTGGGGATTTTGATGAATAACATATATAACTGATAGAGCATAATTTGAAGAAACGCGGTTATATGTTAGTTTGATTTGATCGACGTTTTCTTTTTATTGCCAAACTATTGTTTCTATATAACCTATAAACTATACTTATCGCAAATAATTATCATTACAGTATAGGTCGTTGATCGTGGACAAAGTAAAAAAAGAGTTTATGTCGCCCGCTTCGCTACAAGTTTGTTTTTATTTGTTCGTGCTATTACTACTGGCCACGCCTGCGGCTTATATTTATGATTACGACGGCTTTGATTTTGCTGAACTAAGAACCTTTTTGCTAGCGCTTGCAGCATTTTATACCTTCGCGCTTAGCACTCACATTGAAATGCGTCATATAAAGTCCTCTAGCAGCACATCTTTTCTACATTTTTTGATCCCTATATCTCAATGCTTTTCTTTGATTCTACTATCTTTGTTTGCGTTGGCCACTATTGAATACATCAACGGTGATTTGAGGCTAGATCGTGTTTATGACCCATTCATTACACTGTTTTTCGTATACCTGTTGCGCAAAAATATAGAAAGTATAAAGCAAGATATCGGTACTTAAGATAACCGTCTAATTTAATTATTCTAACAATCCTATAACTAATGCAAAAAAAAGACGCTTACCGATAAGCGTCTTTTTTGTTAGATACTTGGATTGAGTTAAAGGGCTGACCAAATCACTTATAACACCATCGCTGCAATCCAACCAAATGCGAGTAGCGGAATGTTGTAATGCAAAAATGTTGGTATCACACTGTCTTTGATATGGTCATGTTGACCGTCGATGTTTAGACCAGAGGTTGGCCCCAATGTCGAATCTGACGCAGGCGAACCCGCATCACCCAGCGCGCCAGCCGTACCGATAATCGCCACAGTAGCCAACGGCGAAAACCCTAAAGAGATACACAGCGGCACATAAATCGCAGCCAAAATAGGAATGGTCGAAAATGAAGAACCAATGCCCATGGTCACAATCAAACCGATTAGTAGCATAATAAATGCCGCCATCGCTTTATTACCAGCGAACAGTGACGCTGCCCCATCGACCAATGGCTGAATTTGCTCAGTGGCTTTCATCACTTCAGCAAACCCTTGCGCGGTAATCATAATAAAACCAATCATCGCCATCAGCTTGATACCGTCATTAAAGACGCCATCAGCATCACGCCACTTCACCACGCCAGTCGCCATAAACACACCAAAGCCAAACATTGAGCCAAGTAGTAGCGAATCAGTATATAGCTGCACCACAAAAGCCGTCACGATAGCAGCCAGTGCAACCAGTGTCTTTAGCTTGCTTTGCGACTGTGCACCAGCAGCAGTTTTGCTTAATGCATCACCTTCTACGACGGCATCATGCGCTTGCTGATCTATCGCAATCTGCTGATATGCGCGTGGCTTACGGTAGCTGATAAATACGGCAACCAGTAAACCAATTAGCATGCCCAATGCAGGAATCGCCATGGCTTGCACCACAGAAATATTGGCAACATCAATGCCCGCTTCACCCACGTTTTTTAGCATAATCTGATTGAGGTAGATATCACCAAAGCCATAAGGAATAAACATATAGGTGGTGACTAGTCCGAAAGTAATCAGACAAGCAATCAGACGTCTATCAATCTGCATTCGATTGAATGCTAGTAATAGTGGCGGTACCAGTAGCGGAATAAAGGCAATATGAATAGGGATTAAGTTTTGGCTAAAGCAGCTCATGGTAATGAGGCCTGCAAACAGCATGTACTTAATTATGCCACTCGTGCCAGCAGCATCAATACGCTTGATGACCGCGCCTGCCAACGATTGCGGCAAGCCCGAATGAGCAATCGCTACCGCAAACGCCCCAAGCAGTGCATACGACAGCGCAATTTCTGCGCCATTACGGATGCCTTCTTGAAAAGCATTGAGCGTATCAGTAATGCCGAGACCGGCTAGCAGTCCACCTGCCAGCGCGCCGATTAATAAACTGAGCACCACGTGCACTCGCGAAAGTGACAGTCCTAGCATAATAATAACTGCTAGCAATACTGCATTGATGGCCATGTGTTGCCCCTTGTTCTTTATACTTTGGTCTTAGTGAGACCTATGAATATTGAAACTAATGAATATCGCCCTGTTGTCTAAAACGTCTCAATATGAGAGCCTGTTTTAGACGCGCGCCAGTTTACCTTATTTTGGGTATAAAGCCTACGCATAGAACCGATTAGACATCATCATAGCTAGCCAAATATCACCTATACATCTAAACCCTCTTCTATAATTTCTGACTGTCTTTATCCTTCACAGACCAGTCACACTAATGACAACACATCGTTACCCACATTAATTGCATTAATAACTGGACGCTCAGACAACTATTTAACAAAGATAAGCAGACGACTTCACCATTCAGCCTTGCAATTTTTTTCCTGAGCACCATTTATCTAAACATGAACCACGAACTTGACTTTACAAGTCTGGGGAACGAGGAAAAATATATGAGTGAACATAATATTGATAAAGACAACATCGACATCGATGTATCATCTGCCCTGAACACTGACACGACGTCTGACGCAAATACTGACACTGACGCTAACATCAGTGCTGACGCGAATAATGAGACAGAAAGCTCATCTACGGATGCGTTAAATGCTTCGTCTGACGCTGTTAAAGACAATGAAGATGAAAGCTATCTGCCACTGCTAGCATTACGTGACGTCGTCGTCTATCCACATATGCAGATTGCATTGTTTGTGGGACGTGCGCCATCGGTGAAAGCGGTTGAGTTGGCACAGGCTGAGTATGGCAATAAAGTATTGGTAGTCGCGCAAAAAGACTCACTGACAGAAGATATTGATCAAGACAACTTGTATCAGTACGGTACGGTGTGCCGCATCGTCAGCACTATGCCACACGATAGCGATGAGAACTGCATTAAAGTATTGATCGAAGGTCAATACCGCGCTCGTGTCGATAACATAGAAGGCCATGACGATTTATTGATGGCGAGATTTGAGCGTGCCGACCTTGATGTCAGCATGGATGAGAGCCAACAGAAAAATACCATTCAAGCGTTAACCACATTATTCGAAAGCTATGCAGATGCGCGACTTCGCAATGCACGTGAGCTGACTCGTGTGGCTAAGCGTATCGACGACTTGCTTGAGTTGGTTTATTTCATCTCAACTCGTGTGTCGATGGACCTTGATATCAAACAGTCTTTCCTAGAAGAAGACGATATCAAAACGCATATCAACACTTTGACTGAATATTTAGTCAAGCAAAGTGCTGAGCAAAACATCGAGCAGGACATCCAAGATGCTGTCCGTCAGCAAATGGAAGACAATCAGCGCGAATACTTCTTAAATGAGAAGATGAAAGCCATTAAAAATGAGCTGTCAGATATGAATGACGGTGCGTTCGATGGTGAAGATGATGTGGCTGAGCTAGAGCAGCGCTTAGAAGATGCTGACTTGCCAGAAGACGTGCGCAAAAAAGCTGAGCAAGAGTTTAAAAAGCTCAAAATGATGCCACCTGCGTCAAGTGAATCATCAGTGGTACGCAACTATATTGAATGGATTTTGGACACGCCGTGGAATGCGACGACCAAAGTCTCGATCAATTTAGACAAAGCCAAAACAGTATTAGACGAAGATCATTATGGTCTACAAGATGTAAAAGACCGCATCTTAGAGTACCTCGCCGTGCAATCACGGGTGAAGAAACTTCGTGGCCCGATTCTATGTCTCGTCGGTCCTCCGGGTGTCGGTAAAACTTCACTAGGCGAATCTATCGCCCGTGCCACGGGTCGTAAGTTTGTGCGTATGGCGCTTGGTGGCGTACGTGATGAAGCAGAAATTCGTGGTCATCGCCGTACTTATATCGGTGCGATGCCAGGTAAAATTGTTCAGTCACTTGCAAAAGTAGAAGTCAAAAACCCACTATTCTTATTAGATGAAATCGATAAGATGGCGCAAGACTTCCGCGGTGATCCAGCATCAGCATTGCTTGAAGTATTGGATCCCTCACAGAACGATACATTTAACGACCATTATTTAGATATGGACTTAGATTTGTCGCAAGTGATGTTTATCTGTACTGCCAACAGCATGGATATTCCACCTGCACTGCTTGACCGTATGGAAGTTATTCGTCTGCCGGGTTATACCGAAGAAGAAAAAGTTAATATCGCACAGAAATACCTAGTGCCAAAAGCGATTAAGCAAAACGGTCTCAAAGAAGGTGAAATTGAGATTGTTGAAGCAGCATTGCACAGCATTGTGCGTAGCTATACGCGTGAAGCAGGTGTGCGTAACCTTGAGCGTGAAGTGAATAAAATTTGCCGCAAAGTGGTTCGTGGTTCGGTTGAAACTCATGGTGCGCGTGCTCCGAAAAAAGCAGAACGTCAGCTAGTGACAGTCGATGACAAAAACATCGATGACTATCTGGGTGTACATCAGTACGACTACGGTCTGGCTGAAGAAGAGCCTGAAATTGGTCGTATTACTGGTCTTGCATGGACTCAGGTCGGCGGTGAGCTGCTCACTATTGAAGCGGTCGCTATGAAAGGTAAAGGCGAGCTTAGCTTTACCGGTTCACTAGGCGATGTGATGAAAGAGTCAATTCGCGCAGCTATGAGCGTGGTTCGTGCTCGCGGTGATAGCTTAGGTATCGACTACGAGACGTTTAAAACAACAGACGTCCATGTCCATATGCCAGAAGGAGCCACGCCAAAAGACGGCCCATCTGCTGGTGGTGCACTGACGACAGCGCTAGTCTCTGCGTTGACAGGTATCGCTATCCGTCCAGATATTGCGATGACAGGTGAGATTACCTTACGCGGTAAGATATTACGTATTGGCGGTCTTAAAGAGAAGCTACTCGCGGCACATCGCGGTGGTATCAAGCACGTCTTGATCCCAGCGACCAATGAGCGAGATTTGGCTGATATCCCTGATAACGTGAAAGAAGGCCTAACCATTCAACCAGTCGCCACGATTGAGGAAATCTTAAAGGTTGCTTTGGTCAGTATGCCAACACCAATCAAACCTGCAAAAGTTACGGTTGATAAAACCTCTGGCAAAGCACTGCATAATTAATTGACCCTTTATTAAGCCAGTTCTATAGCTTAGGAAGCCGCTCATCACTATGATGGGCGGCTTTTTTATACCTGTTTGTTATTCATTTGCTTGCAGTTCATAGCTTTCTTAGTAGTTCTCTCACGCATTTAAAGCCATTTAATTTTGAAAAACATTTATCTTAGTTCGTTTTTCAAACCCATACGATACTTACATTTATTAACTGATTGTTGCGCATTTTATGAATAACTATAGAGTTAGCTTGGCTATACTGACTCCGATGTTAACGAATATTGACGCCGATTTTTATAGAACAATAAAGATAGATATTCGTGGCTTTAATGAAGATTAAAAATAACAACTCAAACAATTGGAGATAATGATGAATAAGACATTACTTGCAAGTACCCTATTATGCGGTTCAGCGTTAGCAATGACTGGTTGCCAAACGGTAGAAGGCCAAATGCAAACAGGCAATCCTTTAGCACAGCCGACGCTAAAATCAACCATACAAACAGTAGATGGTGAGAAGAAAGAAGTTGGTCAAGTTTTCTTACGTCCAGTTGATGGTGGCGTCCAAGTTTACGGTAAACTCACTAACTTACAGCCAGGCAGAACTGTCTCATTACATATCCACGAAACAGGCAGCTGTGACGTTATGGGTAAAGCGGCAGGCGGTCACTTCAACCCAGATAACAAGCCACACTCTAATCCAGATGATATGAATGGCCATGCTGGTGACTTGCCAAACTTAACTGCTAATGAAGATGGTGTTGCTACTATTAACTATGTGAATAAGAAAATCGCAGCGACTGAAGCAGGTAAATATAGCGTAAATCGTTTGGCCTTTATCGTACATGCTGGCGTTGACGACTATACCAGTCAGCCTTCAGGTAATGCAGGCGATCGTATTGGTTGCGGTATCATTGTAAAAAACTAATACTGTCCAAATCTATTAATTTAGGTTAATTCTATAAATATAGAAATAGCTTAGAAGAAATATTACAAGCATAAAAAAACCCTCTTAAATTATAAGAGGGTTTTTTATTGGAAGTAACTATTAGGTTTGTTGAAGCCAATACAAGAAAGACAAATGTAAATTGTACCTGTAGTACATTAAATGAGTCTGACGCTATAAAAGCACTATATTAGTTTTAACTAATAGTTACTCCTCTACCCATTCACCATTACGCCAGTAAACACCCCAACGTGTGGCCTTACCGTTTTTCTCAGAACCGATGTACTGCTCTTTTTTCTTACGCGACCAACGCAAGATGGTTGGGTTACCTTCAGGATCTTCATCTGGCCCTGCAAACAGATACTGAAACTTATCTTCCATTTTATCTTTGATTTCTCGTAGCTCAGCCAGTTTTGGCGGACGTGTCTCGCGCACTTTCGGGAACTTAGACGCTGCTAAGAACATCCCAGCCGCCCCTTCACGCAAGATGAAGTAATCATCATGCTTGGTCGACTTTAGCTCTGGAAGATGGATTGGATCCATACGCGGCGGAGCTGCTTCGCCTGTTTTTAGCACCTTGCGCGTGTTATCACAGTTCTGGCAAGCAAAGTACGGACCAAAGCGTCCTGTTTTAAGCTCCATCTGCCCATCGCACTTATTACAATCAATGGTTGGTGCATCTGAGCCAGGAACTTCAAACTTGCCTTCTTCTAGTATATAACCATCGCAATCAGGGTTGTTACCGCAAATGTGTAGTTTGAGACCACCATCTACGATGTAACCATTCATCGCCGTGCCACATTTCGGACAGCGTTTTTTCTCCATCAAATCTTTAACTTCTGCCGCTTCGTCATCACCTTCCGCATCATCTAGATTGGCGAATGCTTCGACTGGCATTAGATTTTTGGTGCCTTTACAGCGCTCTTTTGGCGGTAGATTGTAGCCAGTACAGCCTAAGAATACGCCTGTTGACCCTGTGCGCAACTGCATCGGACGATCACAGATATCACAATGGACATCTGGCACGTCAGTCGGATCGTTTGGACGCATGCCGTCTTTTTCTTTGGCACGCTCTAGAGTGGTTTTGAACTCGCCATAGAAATTATCAAGCACATCTTTCCAATCTTGATTACCTTCTGCCACATGATCGAGCTTATCTTCAAGCGCAGCAGTAAAGGTATAATCCATTAAGTCTGGGAAGCTAGCCGTCAATCTATCAGTAACGATATCACCCATTTTTTCAGCAAACAGACGCTTGTTCTCTAACTTCACATAACCACGATCTTGAATGGTTGAGATAATTGAGGCATACGTCGATGGACGACCGATGCCTTTTTTCTCAAGCTCTTTTACTAGGCTAGCTTCTGTATAGCGAGGCGCAGGCTTAGTAAAGTGTTGACTCGGATCTAGCTTATCTAGATTTAACTTATCGCCTTTTTTGACATCAGGCAGTAAGGTGTCGTCAGTCTTGGCTGGTGGCATAACTCTTGTATAGCCATCAAATACCATGGTACGACCACGGGCTTTTAGCTCGATATCATCTGCGCCTACAAACAGGTTCACTGATAGATATTTGGCAGGTAACATCTGACACGCCACAAATTGACGCCAGATTAGCTCGTATAGACGTATCGCATCACGCTCAACACCTTTGAGCTGTGTTGATTTCGTATTGACATTAGAAGGACGAATCGCTTCATGCGCTTCTTGTGCGCCTTGCTTGTTACCATAGAAATTTGGTTTTTCTGGTACATATTTTGCACCATAGCTGTCTTCGATATGACCACGGACAGCAGCAAGTGCGTCGCCTGATAAGAATGTCGAATCGGTACGCATATAAGTAATATGACCCGCTTCATATAGACGCTGCGCCAAAATCATGGTTTTCTTAACAGAGAATCCTAAGCGCGTGCTAGCAGCCTGCTGCAAGGTCGAAGTAATAAATGGCGCGCTTGGGCGTGATTGCGTTGGTTTTTCTTCACGCTCTTTAACAATAAAATCGCTTGCTTTGAGTATCTCTAAGACTTTATCGGTTTGCTCTTTATTACCAAGCTTTAGGGTTTTGCCACCTTGTTTGGTCGCCTCTAAGCGTATACCGATTTGCTCAGCGTCTGAGGTTTTTTTGGCTTTGCCATTGGCGATGTGTGTATCAGCATGAATCTGCCAGTACTCTTCTGGAATGAACGCGCGAATCTCATGCTCACGCTCGACGACCAAGCGCATAGCGACTGACTGTACACGGCCTGCAGACAGTCCGCGGGCTATTTTTTGCCATAATAGCGGCGATACCATAAAGCCAACAACACGGTCTAAGAATCGACGCGCTTGCTGTGCATTCACGCGGTCAATGTCTAATTTCGAAGGCTGTTTAAACGCACTTTGAATAGCTGATTTGGTAATCTCGTTGAAGACCACACGTTGATATTTACTATCAGGGCCACCGATGACTTCTTTGAGATGCCAAGCGATCGCTTCTCCTTCTCTATCCATATCCGTTGCTAGATAGATTTTATCAGCGTCTTTGGCTAGTGCTTTAAGCTCTTTGATGACTTTGGTTTTGTTTGGTAGTACTTCATAGACTGCCGCCCAATCATGCTCTGGATCTACACCCATGCGGCGTACCAGTGCTTGCTGCGCTTTTTCTTCTTTGGTCAGACTGTCATCTTTTTTAGCGGTCGTTGCTTTCTTTGCGCTTTTGCTCGCACTGACCGGCAAATCACGGACGTGACCGATACTTGAACGTACGATAAAGTCATCACCAAGGTATTTATTAATCGTTTTTGCCTTGGCTGGTGATTCTACAATCACCAAAGACTTACCCTTCGGGCTGTCAGCAGCTGGTGCTGGACTTTTTTTGGTTGTGGTTTTTGCCATGTTTGACGACACCATAATATAAGTAAATTAAAAGTAAGGTTAAATTCAGCAGCACGGCAATTTATGGAAGCTGATACTCATGGTTTGACCATGGTTCAACTATTTATAGTAATAATCGCTGCTGATAAAAAAGGTTATAAAACAAATAATAACCATAAAATAAAGATATAGTTATAAAGACGTTACACTGCTAAGCGTTAAACTGTCAACTTTAAATAATTTGAATATGACAAACCGCTTGCATATTGCCCTTTAATGGAGACGAAAAAACGCTTTACTAGGTTTATGCTTGTTTTTGCATCTGTAGCGCCCATTTCTCAAGGTTTTCTTTGAGCACTAATAAGTCCGCTTCAATCCGTTTTTGATGGTACGTAGGATTAGATGCTGGACGTACATAAGCAATATCTTCCCAATAAATAATAATGCTATTTGCCTTGGTCAATAGACCTTTAACAAACGGTTCGATACTTACTGGCAGCTCTAACGGCACTTGATCCAAGCTAAAATCAGTTTTTTTGACCGTCGGATTATTGCTGATTTGACTAGAACGAATCGCACTGGGAATAGTAAGCGTCTTATCATCTGTACTGGTATCGACAAAACTGCTGTCTGGTCGCCACTGCCCATCAATCACTTGATAACGGGTATGCGGCAGTTTAGTGTCTTCAAATATCAGGCAGTACTGCCCAAGCATACCGCGGCCATACTCATTGTCACGGCCTTTGATCCAATCAGGGCACGAAACGAGCTTTGGATTGAGCTGTAAACGACGCGCGGTCATACGCAGCTTATCCAAACGCTGATCGATACCGTTCGGTTTGAGCGCCATCATACTCCCTAATACGAATAGTACAATGATAACGCCAATCAATGTTCCCATGATGGTCTGGCCTTTTGACTAAATGAAAAAGATACTAAGAGATATAGCGGTAAGTATCGCTAATGAACCGTTATTTATAAATAGTACATATAAATTTGCGATTAGCACGATAACAAACAACGATATATAGGGGCTTATAATGAGCACGAACCATTAAAAATCAAGCGTTGTCGTCCAATCGCGGTGCAACGAGTGCTTTTAAAGCATATGACAATTTAGCAAGTTACGCTATTAAATCAGTTATTTAGCGTATACAAATTTACCGAACACAGCACGCTATAAAAACCAGATACGAAAAGTGGTTAGCGCAAAAAAGTGCTATGATAAACCATAATTTTAAACGCGCGCAGGTTTATTATGAATTATCTTATTAAGTCAAACTCATCGGACGCTTATCACGCTCGCAAGCTGACAAGTAAAGTCTCGAGCAAAACAGGCATGAGTCTATCGCTACTTGGCGCGGTCGTACTGACATTATCAGGCTGTGCCACGACTCAGAGCCTAACGCCGCAGCAATGTCAAAGCAGTAATTGGCAAGAAGTCGGCTATGCTGATGGCTCGCAAGGACGTTCAGGTGCTTACTTCGGTCACTATACCAATAGCTGCGCCAGTGTTGGCGGAGCTAGTCCTAACCGTATCCAATGGGAACAAGGCCGCCAACAAGGTCTCAAAAACTACTGTACCGAGCTGAGCGCTTATAAGCTCGGTCGCGAAGGCTATGACTGGCAACCTGTTTGTCCATTAGAAGGTATTGAGAAGTTAGAAGAAGCTTACTCTCAAGGGCGCTACTACTATCTCCGTCAGCGCGATCTCGACTACTTACGCTCTCCTTACCCATTTGGCTACAGACATGCAGGCTTCGGTTATGGCTATCGTCCGTTTGGCTATGGTTGGTAAAAAAAGAAAACCTCACTAACGACTTAATTTGAGGTTTAAGTAGTTAATGAGGTTGGAGAAAATTTTATTATTTTAATTGTTTTTATTATAGCGGTTCTGGTTGTTTTACTGGTTGGGCTATTGGTTTATCTAGCCAGTTTTCTACTATAGGGCTAAACCTATTAGCACTGACTCACAGTGCTTAAACTATTCAATGCTTAAGCTTTTCAGTATTTAGCTACTAAACTATTCATTCACAAATGCGATTTTGGTCAGTCCAGCGTTACTTGCCGCTGCTAAGACTTGAGCGACCGTATCGTACTTACCTTCTTTATCTGCACGTAACTGTACCGCTGGATTCTTACCAGTCGCGCCTTGTTGCTGCAAGCGTGTCTCTAATTCTTCCATGCTGATTGGGTCGCTATCCCAGAATATCCCCGCATCTTTATCAATACTGACTTGGATCGCTTCTGGCGGCGTCTCATTAAGCGCGGCACTGGTCTCTGGCAAATCTAAAGGCACCGTCGGATTCAGCACGGTCGCTGTCAATAAAAATATAATCATCAATACCAGCATGATATCGATAAGCGGAATGAGGTTCATCTCATCCATGCTTCGTACGTCATCATCACCCAATTGAAATGCCATAGTTACTCTCAATACTTTTGGTTATTTTCACACAGCCAAGCCGTTTTTCGACGGTTTTTCGACTTGTCGTTTGAGCCTTTACAGACCTAGCATCTACAGAATCAGTATCTGTAGAATCAGCAATATCTATAGTTGCTTTGGCACAGAATTACTGTAGTTGCTAGTATGCTGCGTCTCGCTCGTCGTTGAACGACTGCTTGTTGCAGCGTGCACTTGTGAAGCGCTAACAGCATGGCTCGCAGTTACCTTGGTAGTATCCACAAGACCCGTTGATTGCGCCAATAAATCATGTGCTCTGTCGTTGGCTTGATACATTATGCGGCGATTGATACGTACTGCAAGGTTATAAAACACCACAGCTGGAATCGCTACTGCAATACCAAGACCTGTCATAATTAGAGCTTCACCGACTGGCCCTGCAACCTGCCCCAATCCTGCCTGACCACTCATACCGATATTGTGCAAGGCATGGAAAATACCCCATACCGTACCAAACAAGCCGATGAACGGTGCAATCGCTGCCGTCGTACCAAGAATCGGCAGACCGCGCTCACTAGCAAAGCGATAGCGACCGATATGCTTGAGCAAAGTCTGCTCAGTCACCAAGCGGCGAGTGGCAGCATCAGTACCAGCTAAGTCAGACTGTTTGGCTTGTAATTGCTGACTCAAATCATCTGCTACATTGGTCGCCAGCTTACGGCTTTGCAATACGCGGACGATACCTGTCACCCAAGAGAGAATAGATAACGCAAGCAACAAAAAGAACAACGTTTTTGTCACCATGTCGCTGATCTGCCAGTATTGCATAAAGTCCATGTCAGACTCCTTAATGTGTAATGCCATTACATGATACTGAGGTAAATATCATGTTTAGTTTTATAATGAAAAATGATTAATAAATACGTTGTTATAAAATGTGAGCTATCAAGGAACCGCGTAACTGATCGGTAGAGTTACATCACCTACCACGGGTACGCCATTCTTAGTAAAGGGTTTGAACTTGCCAGATCGAACTTGACGTCGGGCTTCTTTGTCTACTAGCGGATTACCTGATGATTGAGCCACTCGCACGTTATCGATGCCGCCTTGTTTGTTGACTCGTAATATTAAGACAACGTTGAGCGTATCACCAGAACGAGCTCTACGTGCGGCGCGCTCAGGGAAACTAAAGTTTGGCGCAGATGCCCAGTTGGCAGAGCTAGCAGTAAAGCTCACAGGCTCATTACTCTGTGCTAAAGCAGCTGCTGCTTCTGCCTCAGCTCTTGCTTGTGCAGCGGCGGCCTCTGCGGCAGCCTTCGCCTGAACGGCAGCTTTGGCATCAGCAACCCTTTTGGCTTCTTGCTCTGCCCTAGCTTGTGCCTCTTGCTCAGCCTTTCTGGCTTGTCGCTCTGATTCAGCTTGGGCAGCTGCTTGACGTTGTGCTTCAGCTGCTGAGTTATCAACCTTCGGTTTCGGTAGCGGCTCTTTTGGGGCTACTTTTTGACTGATATCAGGACGAGGCTTTTCTGACGCTATCACAGGCGTCACTTTCGGCTCTATATTTTTTACAACAGGCTCTTTTGGTTTTACTGGTGTCTCTTTTGGTTTTCTAACCGGCTCTTTAGGCTTTGGTTCAGGTTGCGGCACTGGCTGAACTTGTACCTCAGGCTGTACTTCTTTTTTGGCTGTGACTGTTTGCTTTTCTACTTCAGTTGAGAGCGTTTTTGCCGGTAATGACACAAACTTTATCTCAAGTGGTGACATCTCTTTTTTTGGCTCAGGTTTGAGTTCAGGCGTTTTTATTGCCACTAGTGCAATTGCGGCAAGCACATGGAGTCCTAAGACTGCAACAATAGCTAGCAATAACGATTTAAGTGGTGGCGCGTCTAAATCCGTTGAACTCATAACAGCCTAATGTTTATTACTCAGAGTAGAATGGCGTAGATAATAATGCAAACGATAATTATTATCAATAATAATTTACAATATTTTCGCTATTTAATACATCTCTGACACGTGACATTGCTTAGTAGCCTTATTTATCAGAACGCTTATTTCTATGAACGTTACCTACTTTTATACCTCACTACTATGAATCTTATCTTTACATCAAATGATACGTTGCGTTTAATATAACAAGTGCTGTTAATAAAAACCATTATCATTTATATTGATAATGAGTCTCAACTACTTTATTATAACCGCTGTACTGTCTACCCATACTATTTTTATAAAAACTATTCGTATAAAAAGTTAGTAATTGGTACTAAGTAGACTATTTATTTTATGCTTTTTATCTCAAGCATCTTTCAGACTTAATATTTTTAGCGTTATTCATTTGCAATTATTTTAGACAATTGCTTAAACATTTTTTTATAGACCGAGTTCATTATGCCGACACCCTTATTATCTAGCAGATCTACCGCCTCTTTTTTCAAACGTCCATTACTGACTGCTGCCATGACAGTGTTATTAGCTACGGTAGTGGCAGGATGTAGCTCGCCTGAATCTAATGATTCTGAGCCAGCAGACGCCAAAACTGAAAACCCAACGGCTGATGAATCACAGAATGTTGCCAGTAATGACGCTGTATCTGCTGAGAAAATCATGGTCAATACCGTAAAAGGTGATGTTGAGCTGGCTATGAACCCATCGCCACTTGTCGTCTATGACATGACGTTGATGCAAGACTTGGCCGCGCTAGATGTGGCGGTCGATGGTATGCCTGGTGGTCTATTACTAAAGAACCTACATTCAGAAACACAGCCTGATCCAAAATCGGTAGGTACTGTATTTGAGCCAGATCTTGAAGCGTTGAATGCAATGCAGCCACAAGCTATTTTGGTTGGTTCACGCATGGCAGAAAAATACGACGAGCTATCAAGTATCGCGCCAACGTTAGACATGAGTATTGATACAGCTAACATCTATGAGTCAAGCAAGCAGCGCCTACATGATCTAGGTGCACTGTTTGGTAAAAGCGATCAGGCAGCTAAGCTACAACAAAATATCGATGGACTCATCACTGAGACTAAGAGTCTGACAGAAGAGAATAAAGGCACTGGCCTAGTCGTCATGGTCAATGGCAACAAAATGTCAGCCTATGGTGACAAGTCTCGCTATGGTTTTATTCATACCGTATTGGGTGTCCCAATGTCAGATGACAAAATTGCCGATGCGCCTCACGGTCAACCGATATCTTTTGAATACATTCAAAAAGCCAATCCAGATTGGTTATTTGTCATCGACCGTAGTGCCGCGATTGGTGAAGATGGTATTGGTGCCAAGGCCGTGTTAGACAATCCATTGGTTGCTCAAACCAATGCATGGAGCAAACAGCAAGTGGTCTATCTAAGTCCAGACTCTTACTTAGCATTTGGTGGCTACTATCAATGGATGCAGGATCTAACGACAATCAAAGATGCTTTTGCTAGTGCTAAATAACGTTGTTTTCTATGCAAACTATTGTTGCACAAGTAGGTATTATTACCGTTAACCCTGCTCATTTTTAAGCCAGTAGAGATTATGTCGTTATTTTCACACCGTACTCATGCTAGGCTCAAATCCAGTACTGCTACATCAGCGTCAAGCTGGCAAAGCGGTACTGGCAATGCGTTACATCGACGTACTGTCATACCACCGTGGTTCATCAATATAGCAAGCCTCATTCTTATGGGGCTTTTGGTGTTATTGAGCTTATCTATTGGGGTGGCTGACTTTTCGTGGTCAGGTATCTTGCAAAGCCTTCTGACCCAGAGTGCTAATTCCGATAGCTCGCTGCTATTGGTTAGCCGTATACCGCGTACTATCGCCATTATTTTGACTGGTATTGCGATGGCAGTGGCTGGGATGATTATCCAAGTAGTACTAAAAAACCGCTTTGTAGAGCCATCTATGGTTGGTGCGACTCAGAGTGCTGCACTTGGTTTGCTGGTGGTCAGTTTACTGTTCCCTGCCAGTGCGCTCATTGTCAAAATGGGCGTGGCAACCATCGCTGCCGTTTTTGGCATGATGCTATTTATGCTGCTGATTCACCGTATTCCGCCCACTGATTTTTTGATGATTCCACTGATTGGCATTGTCTTTGGCGGCATTATCGAAGCAGTCACTACCTTTATCGCTTATCAAACCGAATCACTACAGATGCTGAGTGTTTGGCAGTTTGGGGATTTCTCAGGCGTATTGGCAGGGCGCTATGAGCTGTTGTGGCTGACGGGTGGACTGTGTGTGCTGGCTTATATTATTGCCGACAAGCTGACCATCGTCGGCTTGGGTGACAATATCGCCTTGAATTTGGGTATTAGTAAGCGTCAAGTCACTTGGATTGGCGTGGGTATGGTAGCCATGATGAGCGCTGTCGTGGTTGTGACTGTAGGCATGATTCCTTTTATTGGGCTGGTCGTGCCAAACATTGTGAGCCGCCTAATGGGAGATAAGTTGCGTCGCAGCTTGCCAGCAGTGGCCCTACTTGGTGCTTCAGCTGTGTTGCTATGCGATATTATTGGGCGCTCTATTCGCTATCCATTTGAAGTACCGGTCGCCACCATTTTTGGTGTGGTTGGTACGGTGCTGTTTTTATGGCTGTTATTACGTGCGCCAGCTGAGCAGTAGCACCATGTTCACTAACTATGTATTAATTTTCAACACTCGCTTACCGTCGTTCATTTTTTGCCTTATTAGATAAGCTTGGCACCATAGGATTTTTGTATGTTCTCATCAACTAAGCTTACTTCCACCAAGACTGATGCTACCAGAACCAGCACAGCGGTAAATAATTCATCTTCAGCAGATGGTCAGTATTCAGCCGCTGCACAAGGTCATTTGGCAAAGCTTTGGGCATGGATAGCTGCCCATCCAAAATCCATAGCAGCTATTATTCTACTGATCTCGATGACCTTGTTTATGACGCTCAATGTCAATGGCTATTGGGACTTTGCACTACCATTACGCGGCAAAAAACTGCTGGCACTGATGGTGGTTGGCTATGCGATTGGCGTGTCGACGTTACTGTTTCAGACGTTGACTCACAATCCAATTTTAACGCCCTCCCTACTCGGTTTTGATTCACTCTATGTTCTGTTGCAGAGCTTACTGGTTTTCTTTTTAGGTGCGATTAGCTTTACCAGTCTCGATCCTATTGTTAAGTTCACGCTAGAGATTGTCCTGATGTTTGGGGCATCTTTATTATTATTTAAGCTATTATTTTCTAAAAGCAGTCAGGATCTGACGCGGCTAATCTTGGTGGGCGTTATCTTTGGCGTATTGTTTCGCAGCTTATCAGCACTCATTGCACGACTGATTAACCCTGATGATTTTGTGGTCGTACAATCTGCTAGCTACGCACAGTTCAATACGGTCAACCCTCAGCTACTAGGCATCAGCTTATTTATCTGTGCTATCACTGCAATATTTGTATGGCGCTGGCGTTACCAGTGCGATGTGTTGATGCTCGGACAAGCACAAGCCCTCAACCTTGGTATCAACTATCAGCGTCTAGCATTTGGTCTATTAACTGTCATCGCTGTACTGGTTGCCACGGCTACTGCACTGGTCGGTCCAGTGACTTTCTTTGGTCTATTGGTTTGCGCATTGACCAATCGTATCGCACGACATATGTATCACACCGAGCGGCTGATATTGGTCAGTTTGGTCGCTATGATTTGCTTAGTGCTGGGTCAAACACTCTTTGAGCAAGTGCTAGATATGGCAGGCGTATTGTCAGTGGTGATAGAGCTAGCGGGCGGATTGATGTTCTTAGCATTGATATTTATGTCTCAGCGTCGTTCTTTATGATTACTTAGCTAACATTCTTTATTTAGCTGATCCTGTTGATAGAGAAAACCCTAAGACTTTTTTAAATAAGACTGACTATGATTAAACTAAATAATATCTCTCACCATATTGGTAAACAACAAATCTTGCATGACATTACGTTGTCCCTCCCAACGGCGCAGGTGATTGCTTTGATTGGGCCTAACGGCGCTGGGAAGTCTACGTTGTTTTCTGTCATGGCTCGCTTGCAACCACTACAATCTGGGCAGGTGAGCTTCGCTGTAGATAATGAGGAACGTGACATTGTCAGCTGTCAGGCGCGCACACTGGCCAAAACTGTCGCTATGCTTGGGCAAGACAATCATGTGCAAGGACGTCTGCGCGTACATGAGCTACTGATGTTTGGGCGTTACCCTTATCATCAAGGGCAACCGACCGCTGACGATCAGCAAAAAGTGCAAGAAATCCTCGAACGCTTTGAGCTTGAGCCACTTGCCGAGCGTTTCTTGTCAACGCTATCGGGTGGACAGCGACAGCGCGTGCTGATCGCTATGATTGTCTGCCAAGATACACCCTATCTATTGCTCGATGAGCCACTAAATAACCTAGACATGTATCATGCTGGTCGGCTGATGCGTGAGCTACGTCAGCTTAGCCACAATCAGCAAAAAACCGTGGTGATCGTCCTGCATGATATCAACCAAGCGGCACAGTTTGCAGATACAGTAGTTACGATGAAAGCAGGAGAAGTGACGGCTGTTGGTCGCCCTGCTGATGTTATTACTAAAGAGACGATGAAAGATTTATACAACGTCGATGTCACTGTCCTAAATCATCAGGGTCGTCCAGTGATTGTTGATACGGTTTAAATAAAGAACTTTGCAAATAATAAAAGAAGTTATAGATGCATAGAGCGCTATTAAATAATCGATGGATAAACTACAAGAACTTATCTCTACTAGTTTTAGTAATTAGCTTTTGCTTATTCATTTTTAATGCTTTAAATAAGGAGATATCAAATACCTTTTTTTGGTTAGGAATGACCTTATATGGTCTAAGATTGGTGGTTATTCCTATGGATTTTACTCAAGACATCTCTTCAGTAGATTACACAAAGAACTATGATGAAAATAATAGTTGGCATAGATGGGTCATGATAGGTGAAACGTTTGCTTTCTTCATTTTTACTGTCTCGATAGCATACACAATATTCTTGCAATTAAATTTATAACTAGGGCATACCTTTGATTCGACAGATAGCTATCTAAATAAAAATATACCCTAGAAATATCACTATATTACCTACCCTTTTGCGATGCTTTAAGTCGTTGCTGTCGACCTTTCCACCACAGATAGACGCCCGTAACTGACAACACTGTCACAGCCAAACCTACCAGTGCTAGAAATATTTGATACAGTAAGTGACCGATGCCATGGCTAATATGACCCATATGTAAGGTCAACAACCAATTATTGGTTTTACTGCCAAATGATGAGTTTTGGTAGCCAAAGTTTACCTGTTCAACGCTACCCGTTTTTGCATTGACCGTGATGGATGATGCACCGCCTTTTTTACCAATATCCTTATCTGTCTTAAAGCGCAGCTGCCATTGACCCTCATCTTCAATCCAGCGTATGCCTAAAAACTCTCGTACTAGCATACCCTTGCTTTGGGCAGCGGTGTTTGCCTGCTCACTTAAATAGGCAATGCTATTGGCTTTGTTGACCACATCAATAGCTTCATTATTTACAGCCTTAACCCTAGTCGCTGTTTCTGATGGTTTTCTTGAGTTCTCCGGTCTTTCACCTCTTCCTTCAAGCCCTACGACAGCGTGCATCACAGGTTGATAGACCTCTCTTAGGTTAAAACCAACACTCGACCACGCGATGACAAATAAGATCCCCCAAAGCCATAATCCAAAAGCATGATGTAGATCATAATTCAATTTAAACATATTACTTTTGGTACGAATTTTCCATGCAGGTAACCAGCGTTTAAAAAAGGAGGCACGTTTTTTAGGCGAGGTTTTGTTCTGTGCTTTTTTCTTTTTAATCGCTCTAGGAAACGTTAAGTAAAAGCCAATAAAGCAATTAATTGTCCACACGAGCGCGACAATCCCTAGTAGCAATTTTCCAATATCACCCAGTAGTAAATCGCGATGTAACCAAAACACTTTCCACATAGTGTTTTGCCATGCCCACTCATCTCTATCACGAGTACCAATGATATCACCAGTGTAAGGGTGGACATAAACTTGTTGAAACGGTGCTTTTGGCTGGTTTTGGGCTGCTTTGCCTCGGGCTCTATCTACCGAAAATACGGCCGATCTCTCTGTCGCTATCGAGGTTGGCATGCTAGAAAAAGTATATTGAGGATATGCGCTAATGACCTTGTTATGAAGCTCTGCAATAGGCAGATGTGATGCGTTTTGTTTCTCAACCTGAGCCAGTTTATGGTTGAAGATATCGTCTAGCTCGTCATGAAATGCCAATAATGTACCAGTAATACCAGTGATAATTAAAAAAGCTGCCATGGCAAGCCCAGTATAACGATGGAGCCAAAGACAGCTATAGCGAAGGTTAAATGACATAAATAAATCTGCTGTTATATTGTGATAGTTGTTTACTAAATGATTATTTATTGAATGGTTAGAAAAGCGTGTTAAAGGGAGTTACTAACAGCATAAAAGGTCTAAGCAAATAGCTCAGACCTTTTATATTGAACAAACCCTATGTCTAACTATTAAAAGTCAACGCTAACGTCGAACACATAAGTACGACCAGGCTCATTAAACGTACGTGCACCAGCATTCGTAGCGGTACCCTCACGATAAACACCCGTATCAAATAAGTTTTTGATACCAGCTCCAACAGTAATCACTTTTGTCAAATCATAGCGAGTGCTCACGTTGGCAATGGCATACGGTTCGCGATCAAGCAACGGGTCACCACTATCTTCTCCAGTCGTAACTGAAATCGTAGGGGCTTCAATCGTGCCGTAGTAGCTCACATCAAAGTCGGCATTCCAGCGAGGCGTAATATCCCAATCCACACCCGTGTTCACAGTGAACTTAGGAATGAGTGATAATGGCTCGCCATTGTCTTTTCGCTCTGAGCGGATGTTACTGGTGATATTGGTAGACCACGAAACCTTGTCAGTGACTGGTACTTGTACAAAACCTTCTAAACCTTCGACAATTGCTTCACCTTGATTGTCCCATTGAAAGATAGAACGATTTGTCGCTGTATCTACCGCCACACGATCCGTACCAGCGCCAATGCGGTTATCATAGGCATTATGGTAATAAGTCAAGCCTGCATTCAGTCCAGTACCATCATCATAAGTAAAGGTGATCTCTTTATTCCAAGATGTCTCATTTTCTAGGTCAGGGTTCCCTAATACGTGGCAACCTCTTTCATCAAGAGGTACCCAAGATGGACAACCATTGCCACCAGTATAGTAAATATAGTTTGGATCAAGCTGATATAACGATGGGGCTTTAAACGCACGACTGACGCCGCCTTTCACTGACCAATCAGGACTAAAGTGCCAAGTAGTATTGATACTAGGCGACCAATTACTACCAGCCTCGCTATGATAGTCGAAGCGTAGACCTGGAGTCACATACCAGTCAGGTGTGATCTCGTAGTTATCTTCTAGATATACACCAATAAGATAAGCATCTGAAGTTGGATCACGCTGTTCAGGATCGGTCTCTACATCACCAAAATCAAAACCATCTGCAAATGCCAAATCAGATACCACGGGGTTATCTAGCTTTTCGCCGCGAAACTCTGCACCAGCAGTCAAGGTATGACGATCAAAGTAAATATCCCATTCTGATTTGGCATTTAGCGTATCGTAAGTCGCCTCTGTCCACTCAAAATCTTCGCCATCGTCAGGTATGACAATCTGTCCTTCGCCACCACCCGCACTACCTTCACCCAAACGCTCATTAACTGTCCGAGTATACTCAATGAAACTGTTACTACTAGCGTCATCATACTCACCGCGATGTGTGATCGCCGCGCCATAGCGTTGCATTTTGCTCGTTGTTTCACCTTCTAACTCATCTAACAAATTTTGGTTCACGGTTTGGAACAATGAATCACCCGCCCAGCGGTTTTCTTGACGGCTATAATTCACTTCAAAACCGACCGTATTCATCGCATCCATCGCGTATTCAAACAATTGGCGCACATCGATATTTTCGACACCTTCAGTACCTGCCGCTACCGAGGCAGCCGGACCACTGCGCCCGTCAACAATCTGTGCATCTTTGGCATTGATATAAGGATCATCGCCTTCACTATCGTGATAACCAAGAGTGGTACGCGAGGACAGTTTATCCGTCAATGCACCTGCCATATTGATATTGGTACGCCAGCTACTGCCTTCTAGATCGCTCTCTGGTGCCTCATAGTGACCACTGATAGAAAACTCTGGCTCAGTCGGGCTCTTAGTAATGATATTTACCACGCCGCCCATACTACCAGAGCCATAACGAGCTGCTGCAGGACCGCGCAATACTTCGATGCTTTCGATAGCGCCTGGTGGTACCCACTGCGAGTCACCACGCGTGTCTTGCTCACTGCCACGACTAGGTCGTGAGGAATTACGAGAAGTGACAGGACGACCGTCGATTAAGATAAGTGTATTGTTTGGCCCCATACCGCGCAAATCAATTTGACGCTGGTTACCACGCTGACCTGACGTTGAAGAACCCGACAAATTCACACCTGGCATCTTACGTACAATCTCTGAAATATCATTAGAAACTGATGCTTTTTCGATGGCCTCTTCACTAATAATAGACAGCCCTGCTGCTTGTTCTAGCTCGTCCCTTGCTGCCCGCACCACAATTGTATCCAATGTAGCTGTAGGCACAGCTTCTTGGTCGGTCGCCCCTTGCACAGCTACCTCATCACCCTCGGCAGCAAAAGCGGTACTACTAAGAATAGAAGTCACAGCGATACTTAGTAAAAGCTTACCAGTCACGACGCGTTGAAGTTTTTTTGGAGAAGTGATGACTGAGAAATCAGAGCAACCTGATTGGTTTGACATAAGTAATATTCCTTGAAGCGCACAATTTCGTTAATACCTGTTTATCTCATCGTCAGTGAATGGTTTTAGCCACTTTTTATGCAATGCTTCGGATGCATTCTCGGTGCAAGTACACATAAATAAACGTCTAAAATTGACATACGATGGTCGGATAGACGTGTCCGTAAATATATGTGTTATAAAAACATGACTAAAATATCGCCAAGAGGCTTAGCTATTGAGAGTAAACGAATAAGGGTATGTACTGAGTAGGGTTAAAAGTTTGATGACGCTGTAACTGTCATTAGTCAACGAATTAAATATTTAGCGTAAAAAAGTCTCTATAAATAGAATAGAGCAAAGAGCCATTAACTGTTCTGTAATGAACGAAACACACTTTAGCAAGATACATATAAGAATGCAAACATTAATGATAATTATTATCATTAATGTTTGCATTCTTATATGTGGTTCAGTTAACGGTTTAATGGATGCTCAATATATTTATAGAAATGCCTGTTAGTTTCAGTTGTATAAGCGCTACACTGTCAAACCTTATCGATATTTCCAATATGATAATTCGGCCAGTTAAAAACATTATGCGTCAGCTTCAGAATTTCGACGTTTGATTACTCTATGCCCGTATTCATTCACAATCATTTCCTGATAATTTGAAAGATATAAATGAGCTTCGATGATAGCTCGCTGTTGTTTAGAGTATTGGCATAGTGCTCGCATAAGATTTAACTCATATACTATTTATACGGTAGCCTCACCTTCTACCAAACGAGCAACTTAACATCTACTCTTAGATAAATCGCACTCTCAAAAATCTCGTAAAAAAAGCCAGCTCCCGTATAAGACAGCTGACTTTATAAGTACGATTAGACTTAAATTCGATAAGCTAGATTAGAACTGATAAGTTAAAGACGTTTTGATATTACGCCCCATTTCAAAATCAGTATAGGCATCATCGATAGAGTTACGTGACGCATGGCTTGCATAAGTCTCATCAAAGATGTTGTATACACCTAGCGTGGCCTTCAAACCTTCGATTTGAGTTGGCGTGTAAGTCATGAAGATATCGTGCACATCATAGCCTGGTTTTTCGTTGTCATCACCAGCGGTATTCGGTGTCACATCGGCGACATAAGTACTGCGCCAGCCAAGCTCAGTAGTATTGGTTGGAGCGTAACCCAAGTTGACCATGTACTTATCGCCAGACTCAGAGCCACTGCCACTGACAGAAGAGATATTGTAACCTGTATCTTCGCCTTTGCTACGTGCACGAGCATAGCTTAGACCCATGTTGAAGTTATCTGCGCGATAATCGGCTGATAGCTCTACACCTTTGATTTTGAAATCTTCATCATTATTGATGACACCTTGGCAGGCTTCAGGGGCAGCACTTGTACCTAGTTGCCCAGTTGTGCAATTCATGCCAGTTCTACTACCACCTGCACGTACAAACTCAATATAGTTTTCGATATTGGTTTCAAAGTACTTAGCACTTAGTTTTAAAGAGTCATCAGCCATAGTCAGACCACGCAGCGTTGTAGCAATACCGACTTCTGCATTGTCACCTTCTTCTGCTTTTAGGTCATTGTTCACATACGTATCAGCGCCATCGGTGTTAAAAATCGTTTGGCTAAGATCTGGACCATTAAATAACTGAGTATAGCTTGCAAATAGCTGGGTGCGCGGTGCAATCTCATAGCTAGCAGCCAATGCGCCAACGACATTGTCATAAGTCTTGCCAGCCGATACATACTCTGGAGACTCATAACGGTCATAACGGACGCCTGGCGTTAAGCTAAGCTTACCCATTTGCCATTGGTCTTCTAGATACACTGAAGTATTGGTTGCCTCATCAGTGCTCGCATTACCAAAGTCACGTGTCATCTCAGATTCTTTTTTGTAATGCTCAACCCCAGCGATTAACTTGTGAACCCCTGGCACACCATTGATAATACTACTATCGATGATACTGGTGTTTTGTACTTTTGCACCTGTGGTTTGGACTTCTGCATCAAACTCAAATCCAGGTAAGCCATCAGAGTTACGCAAAATCTGCGTGCTAGTCTGATATACATTGGCGTCTACATTGACCAACTGGTTGGCAGGACTATATGCGTAGTCAAGCGCATAGGTATCGCGTTTGACTTCCTGCGGGATGATTGGGTTCCAGCCACCAGCAGGAAAATCTGGACGTAATGGGAACTTGCCTTTGTTTTCGGTACGGCTAAAACTAGCGCCTACATGATGATCACTACCGACATAAGCACCAGCTTTTAATAGGATGTTTTCGCCTTCGCTGTCTTCCGTTTGGATTTTACGGCCTTTACCGTCTTCACCAGCGTCCGCATTGCGTTTGCCATAATAAGCCAGTAAATCAATATTTTCTGTTGGCGCACCATACACAGTGGCAGAAGTTAGCAGTTCATCATTGTTGCTAGCATAACCTGTATGCAGCTTAGCACCTACCTTTTGACCTGGCTTAAGTAAATCTGCCGCGTCGACTGTCTCAAAAGCAACCGCACCGCCGATAGCATCATTGCCTAGCGTCACTGAGTTATTGCCGACTGATACTTCTGCTTGTTTTAGCAGATCTGGATCAATAGTGACATCACCCATATGGTAGAACAATGCGCCTTCTTGACGTGCGCCATCAATTGTGACTTTTAGATTGGTATCATCAAGACCACGTACACGAATACGTTGGTTGACCGATGAAGTACCGCCCACGCTTACCCCTGGTACAACGTCCAGAAAATCACTCAAATGGCTGGCTTGTGCAGCTGGGGTGTAGTCATCTATGTAGACAGAGTCTTCTTGTACAGCGTCACGTACTGAGCTATTCGCTGTTACAGTGATAGTCTGTAATGTCGTGTTTGGCATATCTGCTGCCGTTGCGGCACTGGCAGCTTGCGTCCACAATACAGCGGCGACACCGATAGACAATACTGTCAATTGACTAGATAGCTTTACTTCGCGCATAACACATTTACTCACTTTGTTTACTGTCAGAAATTAGAATGTTTAGAATTATTTTTAAAGGCTGTCGTCAAACAACCCTTAAAATAGTGCCTACCAGAAGATGGAATATCTTGAAAACGCTTAAGCCTATTGTGCGAATAACATGATTAATATTAATGATAATGATTAGCGTTTAAATAATGAGAGGCATAATAACGAAGTATTAACACTTTGGCAATAATTAATATAATAAATTCTCAGTTTTAGCTCTCAATATGCTGAGAAAGCACAAAAGTGTTTCTGTACTAGTCGTAAATATAGCATTCAATACAATTCTGGCTACGTATTAAAGCTGTATGTAGTCAGGCGTAGGAACTTATCACGTTTATAGCAGTCTGTTATTAACTTGGCTCATCACTTGTTTTTCTTGTACTACTGTACTAGAATACTGAAACAAGATAGTTCTCAGCGAAAAATTGCTCAATAAACGACCTATCTATTTTCTTTGGCTAAGATGACCTATTATGACTACCGATCCTTATCAGAGCTTAGTGAAACATTTGACCAACTGTACTGATAGTGCAGATATCGAAAAACTGCTCAGTGCCCTGCTGACCGATAAAGAACAACATGACATTGCCAATCGTATTCGCATTTTTGACTTGCTAGATCGTGGCATCACCCAACGTGATATCTCAGAGAAACTAGGTGTTGGTATCGCCACTGTCTCTCGCGGTGCCAAGGCCAAGCAAAGCCATGATGTCAGCGCGTTATTGGCCACTCATAGAGACTGCTCTTAGCCTCTAACGACGATACTATCTAGCTTTTTACTGACGACTCTCACACTTATTAATCGAAACTTATCAATCAACACATATTTGAACCATTTCGGACTTTGTTATGACCTCTAGCACTCGCACACAGACCAAACCTGCTCCTATCGATATCCCGAGCAAACCACAACGCATCAAACTGACGCAAGATATCGATTTTTTTGCATTATTCAAACGTATTGAAAGCGCGTTTGATACCTGCTATTTGCTCGAATCATTAGGTGAAGACAGCCACATCTCGCGCCATCATGCGATTGGCTTTGATCCTGTGACGACTATCGCCGCATTAGACCGCAACACGCTTGCGATTACCGATAATAAAACTGCTGAAACCAACCATTATCAGACCGACAACCCTTATCAGCTACTGCGTGATATAACGCCGCAGCATGTCATCGCTCGTGATCAAAGCGGTGGTCTGGTCGGGTATTTGGGTTATGACTGCGTGAACTTCTTTGAACCTAGCCTTAATGCAAAAGCCAGTGAAGACTTTGAGCCATTTAAGTTTGGCGTGTATTTAGATGGGTTGACCCTAGATAAGATGACTGGGGAAATCTTTTATTTTTATTACCCAACTGCTCAACAAGAAAACCGCATCGAGCAAATCAAAGCCCTACTCGATGAGCCAACGCCTAGCTATGAAGCGCCTAAAGTTGAATTTTTAGGTGATGGTATGAGCCAAGAAGAGCATGCCAATGTCGTTATGCAAGTCAAAGAAGACATCATCGCTGGGCGTATTTTTCAGTGCGAGGTAGGCTTTAAATCTAAATATCGTATTGCCGGTGACAAAATGCCGATTTATGAAAAACTGCGCGCTGTCAATCCATCACCGCACATGTACTTTATGAAATTTGCGCAGCAGTGCATCATTGGCGCTTCTCCTGAGCTGCTATTTCGCTTGCGCCAGGGTGAAATGGAAACCTATCCGCTAGCAGGGACTGCCAAGCGCGGTGCAGATGTGATCGAAGACCGTAAGCTTGCCCGCGCCTTACTCAACGATGACAAAGAAATTGCCGAGCACAATATGCTAGTCGACCTACATCGTAATGATATTGGCCGTGTGGCTCGATTTGGTACAGTAAAAGTACGTAGCTTAATGGATATCAAACGCTTCTCTCACGTGCAGCATATCTCTTCTGAAATCGTTGGTATCTTGCATCCTAACGAAGATATGTTTAGTGCCCTTGCCAGTAACTTCCCTGCTGGGACACTATCAGGCGCGCCCAAGGTAGAAGCCATCAAAGTCATCAACGAGCTAGAGCCTGATGGTCGCGGTGCTTATGGCGGTGCATTAGGCTCGTTCAATTTTAATGGTGATTGTATCTTTGCCATTCCTATTCGCAGCCTCTTTATCAATGGCGAGTCTGCCTACGCTCAAACTTGCGGCGGCAACGTTTACGACTCAAACCCAGCTGATGAGTACTTAGAGATTCAGCGTAAACTGTCGGCAATGAAAGTCGTATTAGACAGCTTTATGCAATCATAATTGAAGCTAAACGTACTGAATAAATTGACCATATTTTACCTAGCACTATTTTTACAAAAGAGTTTATGACCCATGAATGTTCTAATTATCGATAACTACGACTCGTTTACCTTCAATCTCTACCAATATGTGGGTGAGATTTTGCAAACCTTAGACAGTGATAAAGAGGCCAGCGTCATCGTTAAACGCAATAACGAAATCACCCTAGCAGATGTGCAAGCGATGAATCTTGATAGAATTATCATTTCACCTGGCCCTGGCTCCCCTGACGATCCCGCGTACTTTGGTATCTGTAGCGAGGTCATTGAAACACTAGGCAAAACTGTGCCGCTACTAGGCGTTTGCTTGGGTATGCAAGGTATTGCTCATGTATTTGGCGGTGATGTGGTACGCGCTAGTGTGCCGATGCATGGCAAAGTCTCATCGATTCGCCATGATAATTCAGGTATCTATCAAGGCTTACCACAAGAGCTTGAGATCATGCGCTATCACTCACTGGTGGTAAAAGCCGACACCATCCCAAGCTGTCTCACGATTACCTCAGTAGTCGCCAATGATAGCTGTGCTGAATTGAGCTTTGCTGAGTCAGCATTGACTGGTGATGAGATTATGGGACTGGCGCACAAAGAGTACCCAATTCAAGGCGTACAGTTTCACCCTGAGTCGTTTGCCACTGAGGGCGCTAAGCGATTGCTGAGTAACTTTTTATTGCAGGTATAAACCTATATGGCCGTCTCCATGTCTAGCTCAAGCCTAAATACCTCCAGCTTACTCAGACGTACTGCGTTGCTCTTGAGCTTAACGCTAGTGACATCTGTCAGTTCGGCTGTAGCTCCTGTACAGGCAAACTTTACCATGGGCATGGACATCCAAGGCCAACGTCTTAACCTTTATGAGAGATGTGCAGAAGGAAGCGTTACTTGCAACAATATGCTACTGGTCGCTCCCGATTTAGGACAACTATTGCAGACAACACCAGAATCTAGTAAGTCGCCCTACGCTGTCAAATACTACTCTGCGGAAACCAAGCATAGCTTATGTAAAGATGGCGTGACCCCGTGTCGATTTCAGGGTTATACCTTTGAGGGCGAAGATTTTGATGGGTTTATAGATACCTCGAACCATGAGATATCTATAAGAAGTAAATGGACAGTCGATACCTATAGTGCCACCTACAAAGAAAACGAGATTTATCTGCCATTAGCATCACAAGCTGATTTGGTTGATCAGATATACAACACGTCTGATAAAGCATTGAATGAAAGCTACAGAGTAACGCGAAATGAAGTCAGACGCCTGTACGGTGAGGATATGGCGGCTAATCTTAAAAAAGAGCAGACTCAGTGGATAAAACAGCGCTCAAAAAACTGCGGGGCTGATACGGATCATTTACCAAGAACCCAATTGGAAAAAGTGTGCTTTATTCAGCGAAATGCTCTCCGAGAGCAAACATTCTTTTTATGGATTGATTAACAGAGACTACAAATCATGTGGACATGGATATAATACATTCAAGCAATTGATATTGTTTATATTATCTATAAAAATTCAACTAATTTTAGCCTACCTAAATAACGCTCGATTGAATTTAGCACACGACCTAGTAGCCACTTATTATCTTTTAGTGATAGACTCAAAAGAACAAACAAAAGACAGCCTTTAATCAGGTTGTCTTTTCTTATTTCAGTATTGCTTAGAGAGATTGTATCAATAGCAATCTTACAACATCTTGTTTCACTTAGATCGTAAGAAGAAAACAGTATGGCAAACATCGACAACGGAATGACGACCCATTCGCATCAATCATGGCTAGGCACCATTCAAATCATCACGGCTGCTATTTGCTGGGGCACGTTGGGTATATTCTCGACTTACCTAAACCAAATTGGATTTAGTGGTTGGCAGGTAACGATATTACGCATTGTCACGGCGGCCTTTATTATTTTAGCCATGCTACCAAAACTATGGCCACACCTTATCAAATTACAGCCAAAACAGTGGCTTGGACTGGCGATGCAGTCGTTGATAGGTGTCCTTGGCATGTCGGTCTGCTATTTTTTTGCGGTCAGTTATGTCGGTGCCGGCCCTGCCGTTGCCTTACTCTATACCGCGCCCGTATTTAGCTTATTGTTCTCGAAGTTCTTACTGAGCGAGTCCATTACTCGGAAATCAGTTTTGCTAGCACTAATGGCGGTGTTTGGTGTTGGATTGACGATGTTAGGTGAGCAAGCGAAAGTTAACTGGGGTATTTTACTCGGTCTATCAGCAGGGATGTGTTATTCGTTATATGGCGTATTGGGTAAACGTGCGATGCATTACGCTCATCCTGCCCCTCTGGTATTTTTCACTTCCATTATCATTAGTGCTGGCGTACTACTGCTCTTGCCTGAGACCTATAACACTTATGAGCAGCTAGTGAGTCTGCCCTTAATGACTTGGGGCTATGTTTTGGGACTGTCATTATTGGGGACCGTCGTGCCATTTGGGCTATATATGAAGGCATTGGAAAAGCTGCCCGCCACTCGTGCATCGGTATTTACGATTTTTGAGCCATTGACTGCAATTGCACTCGCGATGTTTTTACTACATCAATCTTTGTCTTGGATTCAGTATTTGGGCGTGGCACTTATTTTGCTGGCGGCTTTATTAAATGCTGTGTTGAACGGTACCGCCACTCGCGTACCTCGCTGGTTAAAACAACGACAAAAAGTATAGTTTACTGTCTATTCAGTTAGGGTCTGTTGAACATTCAAATATTAGGGCTGCTGATTGCTAAAATTGCACGAAATTAGGCGCAAGCCGACGATAATGTCGAGACCTTAACTAGGATTTCAACAACGTTTGGGGTGATTTTAGCATCAGCCTTTCAGGGCAGTACTATTTTCTGCCAATATATGGCGAAATTATTTAACCTAGAATGACTAGGTGTCAAAAATTTCACTGCATATTGTCTAAAAAATAGTGACTGCCAGCACCACATTTGAATGTTCAACAGACCCTAAAATACGTCCCATTTATTGCGATAAAAAAAGCCCCAACCATGGCATCATGATTGGGGCTTTTTTGTTTGATTACTTACGCAAAAACAGACGTTTTTACTGCTCAATACGTTGCAAAAATGCCTGCGTACGAGGATGTTTTGAGTCCTCAAACAGCTGCTTGGCACTGCCTTCTTCGACGACATGACCGTCTTCAATCAGTACAACATGATCGGCAACGTCGCGGGCAAAGTTGATTTCGTGAGTCACTACAACCATCGTCCAACCTTCAGAGGCGAGCTGCTTCATCGTCTCAAGCACATCTTGTACCAACTCTGGATCAAGCGCAGAGGTTGGCTCATCAAACAGTAAGAGCGATGGCTCAATAGCTAGCGCACGGGCAATACCAATACGCTGCTGCTGACCACCAGATAGCTGGAACGGATAGAGATCTGCTTTGTCCGACAGTCCAACTTTCTCAAGTAGTACCAATGCCTGCTCACGGGCTTGCGCTTTGCTCTGCCCTTGTACGACCGTAGGCCCAAGCATCAAGTTTTCAATGGCTGTCTTATGTGGAAACAAGTTATAAGACTGAAACACCATGCCTGATTTACGCTGTAAAGCTAGTAGCGTTTTTTTACTTGGCTTAGTCGCAAAGTCGACGCTCAAGCTATCGTCATCAAAAGCAATCACACCTTGATCAGGAATCTCTAGCGCATTTAAACAACGCAAAAATGTGGTTTTACCCGATCCTGAAGGTCCTAATATTACAACCACTTTGCCTTTATTAATGGTCAAGTCGATGCCTTTTAGCACCTGATTGCCACCGAAGGCTTTATGAATATTAGTGACTTTGATCATAAAAATTCCTGTTGTACTAGGGCGTGTCTATTGAGCCATAATTTATTTTACTACGTAGCTTATTTTGCCACATAACGATCTAGCCTAGTTTCAAGCTTGCCTTGGATAAAGGTCAAGAACAGACAGATACCCCAGTAGATAATTGCCGCTTCGGTATAGACCAGCATAAACTCATAGTTACGAGCTGTGATAATCTGCGCTTGTTTGAACAGCTCAGTGACCAGTACCAATGAAGCAAGTGAGGTATCTTTTACCAGACTGATAAAGGTATTAGATAACGGCGGCACCGACACTCGAAGCGCCTGCGGTAAAATCACATGACGAAACGTCTGTAGATACGTCAAGCCAACCGTCGAGCCTGCTTCCCACTGCCCTTTTGGTATCGACAAAATCGAAGCACGCACTGTCTCCGATGCATAAGCACCGATGTTCAGTGAGAACGCAATAATCGCTGAGGGAAAGGGATCGAGCTTCACCCCAACACTTGGCAGACCATAAAAAATAATAAACAGCTGAACCAGCATCGGTGTACCGCGAATGGCGGACACATAGACACGAGCGAGCCGATAGATGACTTCATGGAACCAAGTAGCACGCGGAATGATACGAATCAATGCCACTGTCAGTGCAATGGCCATACCAATCGCAAATGAGATCAACGCCAGCGGTATCGAGTAATAGATACCGCCTTTGAGCATTGGCCAAAACGACGAAATAACAATCTGCGCTCGATCAGGACTCATAAATGGCAATACTGCCAATAAGTCTGCGAACCATGATGTAGACATTACAGAAGCTGACATGATAGAAACTGACATTATTTTTGTTGACTTATATCAGCACCAAAGAACTGTTCGCTAAGCTTAGTTAGCGTGCCTTCAGCCGCCAATTCAGCCATTGCTTCATCCAGTTTCGCTACAACTTCATCATCACCTTTGATAAGCACTAGGCCTGAACCACGTAACTCACTAGCAGGTGCAGTCAGTTTAATCTCAAGATCAGAATCTGGGAACTTTTTGAGATAATCCAATACCGCTAGATTGTCATTCATCGTAAAGTCAGCACGGTTCTGCTTCACTAATTGAATTGCTTGCGCCATACCATCGACAGGAACGATCTCTGCGCCATAACGCTCTGCAAGCTCACCATAGTTACTGCTAAGTGATTGCGCCGTACGTAGGCCTTTTAGACCTTCCCACGAGCTATAACGGTTGTCATCAGTAGGTGCCAATACGACCGCACCTGACCAACTATAAGCCATTGCTTTGTCATACTTTGCTTTACGCTCAGGCGTGGTCAAACTAACTTGGTTAGCCACCATATCAAAGCGTTTTGAATCCAAACCAGCTAGCATCGCATCCCATTGGGTTTCTTTAAACTCAACGTCTACGCCTAGTTTATCTGCGACTGCACGCGTTACTTCAACATCATAACCCGTTAGTTTGCCGCTCTCATCATGGTACGTGAACGGAGGATAAGTACCCTCTGTACCGACGTTGATGGTGCCGCCGTTGTTGATACGTTGTAGCAAATCAGAACCGCCTGTTGCAGCGCTATCAGTTGCACTGGTATCGGCTTCGTTGGTAGTAGATTGACCACAAGCGGCAAGGAACATAGTACTGGCAGCAAGGGCTAAGAGAGTACGACGTTTCATAAGACGTCCTTATAAGAGTGAATAAATAAAGTAAAAACGCATAATGCTAATAAAATATACGGTGCTAATAAATAGGACAAGCCGACACAGAAGAACAATATAAGCTCTTCTATGATTTTCGGCTTTGGTTGCCCGATTTGAGGCTATTCGGGCTATTTTTCAATACTGTTTCTATATTATATTTTAATTTTTAACGATTGTTCAAATATTCTGATGACTTTAATTAACGCCAATTGCTATCTTATTAAATAGCAGCTTATGGATATAGTATCTCACTTTAGACAGAAAAACGTACACAATCAGTGAGCATACGTAAGCTATAGTCAGTTCAATATAATTTCGATACAAGGAAACCGAGTGCAAGTTATACATTAGTATGCTTAGCGAGGATGAGGATGTAGCGGATTGATATAGGCTTGACTATATCTACTATAACTCGCCAGAAAACTGGTAGCGATCACCCGCATGCCACATTCTTACAAAGGTAACGACTTGGCCGGCCGAATAGGTCTGCCGGCGCAACACAAGCGTTGGTGACTGCGGCGCAATTTGCAAAAACTCAGCAATTTCATCAGGAGCTGCCAATGCTCGGATGGTATAACTGCCACTCTCTAGAGGGCTTTTGGCAATCAAGTAATCACTGGTATTGACCACACTAAAATCCTGATCAATAAACTTCGGCACTTTTTTGGCATCGACCCAACGTTCCTCAAACTGTATGGGCTGACCATCAGCAAAGTGAATGATTTTTACTTCATACAGGACAGCTTCATCACTAGCATCTGTCTGAGCGCTTGTATTAGCAGGCACAGACTTTTCATCAATACCAAACTTACGACGCAATTCATTATCGAGCATAGCAGCAGTCACGGCGCGCTTGCTGACGACCTGTGCCTCATAATCACGATTGGCAGACTTTAAATCCTCAGCGATGTTGCGTACCTCAACAAAGGTATGATTAAACTGCTGCTGCGCGACAAACGTGCCCGACCCTTGTCGACGCTCTAACACCCGCTCCTCGCTCAGCTCTTTTAGCGCACGGTTGACCGTCATTCGTGACACACCAAATTCTTCAGCCAGTGCCATTTCTGTCGAAATCGCATTACCCGCTTGCCACTTACCAGAATGGATGTTGTCTAGTATGGCGTTTTTTATGCGTTGATACGCCGGAATCGTCTTTGTCATATCCGCCTTTGACCGTCAGTTTTGCTAATAGGAATGACCACATAATATCACGAGACCACCGTGCAAGCCTTAGTCAAAATGTCTGAGCGTTCAGTGTTGACTAGGGCGTTTTTCAACTCACTCGGTGTTATCTAAATCGACTGAGTAAATAACAAAAATAATCAGCTCATGAAAAAAAACCTTGCATGAAAAAAGTATCTTTGATAATTTGTATATACAACTTTATGACAGTATCAATAATTCAGCACATTTAGCAAGCAGCTAGGTGAACGCTTAACCTGAACGTAAACCACTCAATTTGATTGCCCAATCGACTCAAAAGATTTCACAAGGATTTGACCATGACTACTGATAGCAATAGCAACAAACCTAGCCGCCGTGATGAGAGCCGCGAAATCGCCGCGCCTATTGGCTCCACGCTACATTGCAAAAGCTGGCTAACCGAAGCGCCTTACCGCATGCTGCAAAACAACCTGCATCCTGATGTGGCAGAAAACCCAAAAAGCCTGGTTGTGTACGGTGGTATTGGACGCGCAGCACGTAATTGGGAAAGCTATGATCAAATCTTAGAATCGCTAAAAGAATTAGAAGATGATGAGACATTATTGGTGCAGTCTGGCAAACCAGTAGGCGTATTTCAAACGCATGAAAATGCACCGCGTGTCTTGATTGCGAACTCAAACCTTGTACCGCGCTGGGCGACATGGGAGCACTTCAACGAGCTCGATCGAAAAGACTTAATGATGTATGGTCAGATGACCGCCGGCAGCTGGATTTATATCGGTACGCAAGGCATCGTCCAAGGTACATATGAGACTTTTGTGGAAGCAGGTCGTCAGCATTATGATGGCAGCTGGGCAGGCCGTTGGATTTTGACTGCTGGTCTTGGTGGTATGGGTGGCGCACAGCCACTAGCTGCAACCTTCGCGGGTGCAACTTCATTAAACATCGAGTGTCAGCAGTCTAGTATCGATTTCCGCTTGCGCACGGGTTATGTCGATAAGCAAGCGGACAATCTTGACCACGCTTATGAGCTAATCAAACAACATACTGACGCTGGCGAAGCTGTCTCTATCGCCCTACTTGGCAATGCTGCAGATATCTTGCCTGAGATGGTCAAGCGCGCTAACGCTGGTGGCATGAAGCCTGATTTGGTCACTGATCAGACCTCAGCGCATGATTTGATTAATGGCTATCTACCAAGTGGCTGGACAGTGGAAGCATGGAAAGCAGCACAAGAAGATTCAGAGCAACATGCAGCATTGACCAAAGCCGCTGCTCAGTCTTGTGCCGTACACGTCCAAGCGATTTTAGACTTGCAAGCGATGGACATTCCAGCGACTGATTACGGTAATAACATCCGTCAGGTCGCTTTTGATGAAGGTGTCAAAGATGCCTTTAACTTCCCAGGTTTTGTCCCTGCGTATATTCGTCCGCTATTTTGCCAAGGTAAAGGTCCATTCCGCTGGGTAGCGTTATCAGGCGATCCAGAAGATATCTATAAGACTGATCAAAAAATTAAAGAGCTATTCCCTGAAAATAAACATATCCATCGCTGGTTAGATATGGCAAAGGAACGTATTCAATTCCAAGGTTTGCCTGCCCGTATCTGCTGGTTAGGGCTTGGTGAACGTGACAAAGCAGGTTTGGCATTTAATGAAATGGTCAAAAACGGCGAGCTAAAAGGCCCGATCGTTATTGGTCGTGATCACTTAGACACGGGTTCTGTTGCCAGTCCAAACCGCGAAACAGAAAGCATGAGAGACGGCTCAGATGCGGTATCTGACTGGGCATTATTAAACGGCATGCTCAATGTGGCGGGCGGCGCAACTTGGGTATCGCTACATCATGGCGGCGGTGTAGGCATGGGCTACTCGCAGCATTCAGGTATGGTCATCGTCGCAGACGGTACAGACGCCGCAGCCAAAAGACTGTCACGCGTATTAGTCAACGATTGCGGTTCAGGCGTTATGCGTCATGCCGATGCAGGTTATGAGCTAGCGATTAAGACAGCGAGAGATTATGGTTTAAATCTGCCAATGATCAAATAGTTTGTTCCTTGTCCTTATACGCTGTAGCTGGGTATAAGGACATAATCGGCGTCTTATCAAGGAGGATAATATGATTGAACAAAATACAGCATCTAGTCTGAACGATGAAAATACAACGACATCATCGAAAAAACTACTATCAACCCCTATTGCATTAATACAGCTGATCGTATTCAGTACGATCGGTTTAGTGATGTTTTTTGTGCCATTTACCATTGGTGAAAAAAGCACGATTTTGTTCGATCATGGCGCAACCTATCTAGTCACTCAGCAGCATACCTTGTCCGTGACGCTATTATTTTTACTCATCCTCTATGGCGTGAGTAAGCCATTTATCGATGGCTCATGGCGTAAAAATATCACTCACATGATTATGACTGCCTTCAAAGCCATTGGTCTGATATTGGCGGTGATGTATGTGGCTGACATGGCACCTGCCTTTATGATGGAAAAGGACATGCTACCGTTTTTATTTGAAAAATTGGCTCTACCAGTCGGTATGATTGTACCGCTTGGGGCATTGATATTGGCATTCTTGGTTGGTTTTGGCTTATTAGAAATGGTTGGTGTGCTCATGCAGCCAATCATGAAACCTATTTGGAAGACCCCAGGTTCATCAGCGATTGATGCCGTGGCCTCCTTTGTCGGTAGCTACTCTATTGGATTGCTCATCACCAATCGTGTGTACTTGCAAAAGCAATATTCAGCGCGTGAAGCCATTATCATTGCGACTGGGTTTTCGACTGTATCAGCGGCGTTTATGGTAATTGTTGCCAAAACGCTTGGGATCATGGAATTTTGGAACCTCTTTTTTTGGTCAACGCTAGTGATTACTTTTATTGTCACTGCGATTACTGCTCGGATTCCGCCCATCAGTCTGTTTGATGATAAGGTGGAGCGTCCAACCCTCGATCACGCAAGAGGCAAACGACTAGCAGCAGCATTTGATTTGGGTTTATCCACTTCCCGCCGTGCAACTGACCTCAAACAAATATTATGGTCTAATTTTCGTGATGGCCTGACGATGGCAGCGGCTATTGTGCCCTCTATCATTGCGGTCGGTTTGACTGGATTGCTATTAGCAAAATATACACCCGTGTTCGATGCCTTAGGGTTACTGCTTTATCCATTTACATGGCTTGGCGGCCTGCCAGACCCGCTGGTCGCTGCCAAAGGTATGTCAGCAGGATTGGCTGAGATGTTCTTGCCAGCACTACTACTGAGTGACGCAGATGTACTGACGCGCTATGTCGCAGGGGTCATCTCCATTAGTAGCGTGCTGTTCTTCTCAGCCATGATTCCATGCGTGCTTGCGACCGAGATTCCTATCTCCATTGGCAAAATGGTCATCATCTGGTTCGAACGCGTGGTACTTAGTATTTTATTGGCTGCGGCTTTCGGACATCTGGCTATGTATTTCAACTGGATTGGCTAAAAAATTCAAACCTGACAATCCCTATCACGATCGCTAAAAATACTTAAAACACGCCATTTTAGTAAAGATATGAATTAAAAATAATATAACCCCTATGGCTATGCAACTAGGATGACCCCTATGAACAATATCAAACAACTAACCCTACATCCTCGCCAGCTTAGCTTTGAGATGCTACGTGATATCTACGAGCAACCTGTCATATTGACACTGCCTGAGAGTGCTTATGAAGCGATAGATGCCTCGCACGAAGATGTACGTACCATCATTGCACGAGACAAAAGCGCTTATGGTATCAATACCGGTTTTGGCCTACTTGCTAAGACACGTATCAGTGATGATCAGCTTGAGCTACTTCAGCGTAACCTGATCGTTTCTCACTCAGTGGGTACTGGTGAAGCGTTGCCAGACGGTGTAGTTCGATTAATTATGGTCATGAAAGTCGCCAGTCTGGCGCAAGGTGTCTCTGGTGTACGCCGCGAAGTGGTTGATAGTTTACTTGCCTTAATCAACAATCAAATCACACCCAATATCCCAGCCAAAGGTTCAGTTGGTGCCTCTGGTGACTTAGCGCCATTATCACATATGACACTTGCAATGATGGGCGAAGGTGATGTGTTTGTTGACGGTAAAAAAATGCCTGCCGCTGACGCTCTAGCCCAGCATGGACTTGAGCCTATTACTCTTGCAGCCAAAGAAGGCCTTGCGCTGATCAACGGTACGCAAGTCTCAACTGCGCTAGCATTACGTGGTTATTTCTTAGCGCGTGATTTACTTGAGACCGCCACTATTGTTGGCTCGATGTCGATTGATGCTGCCAAAGGCTCGGACTCACCATTTGATGCCCGTATCCATGAAGTGCGTGGCCATCATGGTCAAATCGAAATCGCCAAAGCACACCGTCAGCTAATCAAAGGCAGTGCTATTCGTGCCTCACATGACGGTGAGCAAGACGATAGAGTGCAAGACCCTTACTGCCTACGCTGTCAGCCGCAAGTCATGGGTGCCTGTCTTGATATCATCAACCAAGCAGGGAAAACTCTGCTAATAGAATCCAATGCAGTAACTGACAATCCACTTATCTTTAATAACGAAGATGGGCCAGTTGCTATATCAGGTGGTAACTTCCATGCTGAGCCAGTCGCTTTTGCCGCTGATATTTTAGCCTTGGCAATCGCTGAGATTGGCTCTATGTCTGAGCGCCGTGTCGCTTTGCTGATTGATGCGACTTTGTCAGGTGGCTTACCGCCATTCCTAGTGGATAATGCTGGGGTAAACTCAGGCTTTATGATTGCGCATGTGACCGCCGCAGCACTGGCATCAGAAAACAAATCTATCGCCCATCCTGGTAGCGTCGATAGTATCCCGACTTCTGCCAACCAAGAAGACCATGTGTCTATGGCCACCTATTGCGCACGCCGCCTATACGAGATGGCGCAAAACACTGCGACCATCATTGGCATTGAGCTGCTCGCCGCTGGTCAAGGTATCGACTTCCATCGTGGCCTAGATACCTCAGAGCCGTTGACAGTCGCGCATCAGAAATTACGTGAAAAAGTGACTTTCTATGATAAAGATCGCTACCTCGCCCCTGATATCGAAGCGGCCAAACAGTTGGTATTAGACGGTACGCTTGCCGAACATTGGCAGTCACTACGCAGCGATTGGTACGAGTCTAAATAAAGATCAATGAGTGAACGGAGAGCAGCGATGACAATAGTGAGAACAGCAGCAACGACTACAAGCATCAGCCATACACCTGCTGATATAACCCAGTGGACAGGACGTGCAGAGCCATTTGAGACTGTGCGTGCCCGCTATTGGTATCAACTTGCTCAGCCTTACGAGGATCAAAATATTGGGCTAATTGGCTTTGCATGTGATCAAGGCGTCAGACGTAATCAAGGCCGCATGGGTGCTAGAGCTGCTCCGCCATTGATTCGTCGAGCTTTTGCTACGCTGCCAGTCATCGCTGATTTACAACAACGTTTTGATGGTCAATTATCAACTTTATTGGGTGATGCTGGTGACATTCATTGTGATGATAATGATGGCCTTGCCGAGAGCACCCTTGAGCAAGCTCAGATTAAATATGCTGATGCAGTGAGCACTATCGTCAAGCAAGGTGGATTACCCATCGGACTTGGTGGTGGTCATGCCATTGCTTATGGTAGTTTTTTGGGATTATGGCAGGCCTTAGAAAATACAAACGATACAGCTATCAGCACAAACACAGCGCCTACTATTGGGATTATTAATTTTGATGCTCATCTTGATATTCGTCAGTCGGATGTAGCGACTTCTGGGACACCATTTCGCCAGATTGCCGAGCATCTTGACGCACATGGTCAACCCTTTCATTATTGCTGTATTGGCGTCAGTCGATTCTCTAATACGGCGGCGCTTTTCGATCGTGCCGAGCAGTTGGGCGTACAGGTCATCAGTGATGAAGACTGTCATTATCAGCCTTGGGATACACTTGCTGAGCGGGTCAAAAGCTTTGTAGATCAGGTCGATACAATATATCTAACCATCGATATGGACTGCTTACCATCTAGTGTCGTCCCAGGTGTGAGCGCACCTGCCGCCTTTGGCATTGAGCTGGGTTTCGTTGAGCGTATGGTCAAAACCATCATGGCATCAGGCAAAGTAAAAATGGCAGACATTGCTGAGATTAACCCTGCTTTTGACGTTGATAGTCGTAGCTGCAAAGTTGCTGCGCGCTTACTAGCCACTATTATAGAGCAGCACTTACTTAGCGCTTAGATCTTGCCAACAAAGATCACCGACTTCACAAAAATCAGGAGCATATTATGAATGAATTAAAGAACTCCGTATCGAAAAATCCTATAGAACAAACGCTATATGTATCTACTACGACATCTTTTGATCACGTTATTATTAATGCCAATATCGCCACCTTTTCAGCGCAATACGGATTTGATATTGAGACAAGTGATGATGGAGATGAACACGCTGATAGCATCCCATACGGACAGCTACTGAACGCGGCTATCGGTATTAAAAGTGGCAAAGTCGCTTGGGTTGGTACACAGGATCAAATCACTGCTCACTTGCCTAAATATCAAGCTAGCCAAATCACAGATGTAGATGGTAAATGGATAACCCCAGGGCTTATCGATTGCCATACGCATATCGTCTATGGCGGCAACCGTAGCAATGAGTTCGAAGCACGTTTGCAAGGTGTCAGTTATCAAGACATTGCAGCACAAGGCGGTGGTATTGTCGCGACCGTTAGTGCCACCCGCGCCGCCAGTATTGAATCGCTATTTGCACAAAGTGAAAAACGCTTAATCGCACTTATGAAAGAAGGCGTCACTAGCATCGAAATCAAGTCAGGTTATGGTCTCGACTTAGACACTGAGCGCAAAATGCTTACCGTCGCGCGCCAGCTTGGCGAAAAATACGACATCCACGTCAGCACCACGTATCTTGCAGCGCACGCCTTACCACCTGAATATAAGTCTCACTTGCAAGACCGTACCGACGACTATATCGAGCAAGTCTGCGAGTGGCTGCCGATTCTACATGCAGAAGGCTTAGTCGATGCGGTCGATGGTTTCTGTGAAAATATCGCTTTTAGTACAGAACAAATCAGACAAGTGTTTGAGGTAGCTCGCTCTTTAGATCTACCAGTCAAACTGCACTCTGAGCAGCTGTCCGATATAGGTGGTAGTGCCTTAGTTGCTGAGTATAAAGGCCTATCGAGCGATCATCTAGAGCACTTGTCAGAAGAAGACATCAAAAAAATGGCGGCTAGCAATACCGTTGCCGTGATATTGCCAGGGGCGTTTTATACGTTACGTGATACCAAGCTGCCACCTATTGAAGTATTACGTAAGCACCAGGTCCCTATAGCGATTTCAACCGACTGTAATCCTGGTACCTCACCATTAACGTCGCTTTTGTTAACGATGAATATGGGCTGTACGCTATTTTACCTGACGCCCGAAGAAGTACTAGCAGGCTCAACCGTTTATGCAGCACAGGCGTTAGGACTACTTAATAAGGGAAAAATCGAAGTCGGCTGTGATGCTGATTTAGCGCTATGGGATATCACACGCCCTGCTGACTTGGCCTATCAAATGGGGTTAAATCCTATTCAAGGCATTATGATTCAAGGACAATGGCGCGACACAATGTAATCAACCTACCTTCACTTATTATCATTAAAAAAGCCCCAACCATTCAATGATTGGGGCTTTGCTATTTGTCCGTATGAACCAACCACTAAGGCTTGTTTACCACTTATAAGTAAGACTAGTTCAAAATACCAAAAGCGACCAACGCATCCGCCACACGTTTGAAGCCAACCATATTGGCACCAGCCATATAGTCGATATACCCATTGTCAGTTTGACCATACTCTGCTGAAGCGTTCGCAGCACTATCGTGGATATCTTTCATAATACCTTTTAGACGCTCATCGACTTGTTCAAAGGTTTGATACTGACGGACAGAGTTTTGCGACATTTCAAGCGCAGATACTGCTACCCCGCCCGCATTAGCAGCTTTACCAGGTGCATAATGGACACGGTGCAAACGGATACAATCAATTGCTTCCGCAGTGAGTGGCATATTAGCGCCTTCCACCACATACTTCACGCCATTTTCGACCAACAATTTGGCATCAGCTTCATTGACTTCATTTTGAGTAGCGCATGGAATCGCAATATCAGCTTCAAACTGCCATGGTTTTTGTTTAGCAAGCCACTCGCCACCATAAACATCAACATACTCTGCTAAAGGCTTGTTTTGCTGCTTTTGTTTTTTGAGCCAATCAATTTTTTCTTGATTGAGACCATTTTCATCATGCAACGTCCCTTGTGAATCAGAGACAGTTATTGCCATACCACCTAGCGCATTCACTTTTTCGGCAGCATGTAATGAGACATTACCTGCTCCTGATATCAGCACCTTTTTGCCTTGAAGCTTATCGTTCTGAGCGATGAGCATATTTTCTAAGAAGTAGACTGCACCGTAGCCAGTCGCCTCTGTACGCATCAAGCTGCCACCAAAGCCCACGCCTTTGCCAGTGATAACCCCTGTTGATTCACGCGTTAAATTCTTATACATCGCAAACATATAGCTAACTTCTCGACCACCGACGCCGATGTCACCAGCAGGCACATCCATGTCTTTGCTCACGTAATGATGTAGCTCACGCATAAAGGCATAGCAAAAACGACGAATCTCGCTGTCCGTTTTGCCTTTAGGATCAAAATCTGACCCACCTTTACCGCCACCAATAGGCAAGCCAGTTAAGGCATTTTTAAAGATTTGCTCAAAGCCTAAGAACTTTAATACGGATTGATTGACGGTAGGATGGAATCTAAGACCGCCTTTGTAAGGGCCTAGAGCATTGCAAAACTGCACACGCCAACCACGATTGACTTGTACCACGCCTTGATCATCTTCCCAATTGATACGAAAGCCAAATACCCGATCAGGCTCTACCAAACGCTCGAATACCTTTAACGTACTATATTCAGGATGCGCATCGTATAAAGGTTGAATCGTAATTGCTACCTCTTTTACTGCTTGAATGAATTCAGGCTGATGGGCATAACGTGCTTCGACTTTTTGGATGGCTTCACTGATGCTCATGTATTTCTTCCTTAGGATAAAACTGGTGATAGTAATTATTTACATCGACGCTACAACATATTGAGTAAACGAAAGGACTATAAACGTTGATGTAAAACTGAAATCGCCCCTATACAAGATTATGTATAGAGACTGATAGGATCAAAAAAGCTGACTCAATTTGTATTTTTATAACGCATTTAGAAGTGTCAACATTTATCCCTCATGACTGTATATCATTTTTGAGACTTATAAGTCTAGTAAATATCTTCATCATAAGAATCTATAAGCGATTTTTATTAGCTAAATTTCAGCGGCTCCGTTTGATAGCAATGGTGGACATTAATCTATAGTTACAAAAAATATCTCTATTCAAAAAAATACCAAGGATCTTGCTAGGTCTTCAACCGCTCATCGATTAGACATAATAAAAAACCATCATTTTCCTCGAAAAAATAAAGATAAAGGGTAATGATTTGATGACAAAAGGCACAAAAGTCCAAAAAATTTACTTTTAATTGGGCAAATATATATCAATATTATTAGTAAGGAATTATAATACCTTTCTTTAAACAAGGATATTTTTGACTAACTTCATTAGTTCATAAATAAAAAACCAATCACCAGTACAGAGAAAGCGATATGCGTACAGATTCATTTCAGCAGATATTGGAAGACTTAAACAGTTCATCAGCAGATGTTGAAGCATCTGCCCTAATCTCTAACGATGGTCTTATGATTGCTTCAGCTCTACCAACCGGCGTGGATGAAGATCGTGTGGGTGCTATGTCAGCAGCATTATTATCATTGGGTGATCGAGCAGGTCGCGAGTTGGCACGCGGTAGTATCGATCGCATTATGATTCAAGGCGAGAAAGGCTATGTCATCATGACCTCATCAGGCGATGAAGCCGTACTTACCATCATGGCAAAACCCAATGCCAAGCTTGGCTTGATATTCCTAGATATTAAGCGTGCCTCAGAAGCGTTGGCAAAGCTCATTTGATTGGCGACTGCTTATCGAACTTATTAGCTTTTTAATCACTATAAACATAGTCGGTTCAATATAATTTGAATACAAGAAAGCCGAGTGAGAGTACTACAAGTAGTAGGCTAAGCAAGGCTGACACCGTATCTAACTTATAGAGGATTGACGATATAACGATCAACGAAGGAGATGACCATGGGTTCTCCAATCCCCGATGCACACAAACCCGATATGCCTGCTGAGCAAATCACAATGACTTATCATGATGGCACCTCACGGACTGTCTATGATACTGGTATAGAGCGCCCCTACCCAGACGGTAAGCTGATTGTCTCGCGTACCAATCTCGACGGTATCATCACTCACGTCAACGATGCCTTCGTCGAAATCAGTGGCTATCATGTAGATGAATTGATTGGCCAACAGCACTATATTTTGCGTCATCCTGATATGCCAAAAGCTGCCTATAAAGACTTATGGAATACTGCCGAGTCTGGACAAAAATGGCATGGCTATGTCAAAAATTTATGCAAAGACGGCAGCCACTATTGGGTATATGCCACTGTGGTGCCTAACGTGCGTCGCGGCGAAACCGTCGGCTATACCTCGGTACGACGCAAACCATCACGCAGCAAAATTGAAGCGGCGATGATTCAATATGCCCAAATGAAACAAGATGAGGAAGGCTAAGTCATGACGACACACAATATGTTAATCGCCCCTGATTTTTCGCCTGATCGCTTTGCAGGCTGGCACATGTTCAACACCTTGATTCAAAAACGTGCCAACTTAAACATGCATCTCAATATCCCTGCCTCTCACGCTGAGCAAGAGCAGGTCATTAGTGCCGGTGACATTCAAATCATTTATGCCAACCCTTTTGATGCAGCCACTCTCATCCGCGAGCAAGGCTATCGAGCCATTGCCCGACCTATCGGTAAATCTGACGAGATGATCATTGCAGCCGCTGCCAATAGCACTATCAGCCGTTTGGAAGACATTCAAGCAGGGGCTACTGTCGCGATGGCCGACAACCGAGATGTCAAACTGATTGGCTTGCGCTTGCTAGAAGCCGTCGATATAGAAGCGTCTGATCTCAACTGGGATGTGACCGAGACCTATCAAGCGGCTGCCCGCAAGGTCATCAAAGGTGAAGCCCAAGTCGCGTTCTTTTTGGCAGAGATTTTTCATAGCTTCTCACGCTTGACCAAGACTCAGCTGTCAGTACTTATCGAAAGTGACTTGGCTGATATCAGTCATGTGTTACTAGTCAAAGAAGACTTTCCCGATGCACAAATCTTCCTAGAAGCCATCCTGAATTTGCACAACGATGCAGATGGTAAAGAGGCCTTGGCTGAGCTTGGCATGCCTCAAGGGTTTGAGCCAATGAGCGAAGAAGATGCCGAATTTATGATTGATTTGATGCAGACATTATTGGATTAGTCGCTCAATCATTATATTGATATCAAGCGCTATTTCTCTGGATTACATTATCGCTTGTCGTATGACATCATATCACTGAAGCAAGCACCGTTGTAATGATAGCAATGACAGGAGGGTATTATTATGTCTGATTCAGACCTGATCAAAGAAAATGAAAGAGTCGCGCACCGAGTATTTCGGTTTTACTCTCGTAAAGTGTTTTTAGCTCCTAACAACCGTCATTTTCATGAGCAGCGTATCAACGCAGCTTTGTTATTGACGGAGAAAGAACCGCTACAGGGTGCAGTGGCAGACTTTTTTTATGGGTGCTGGTTTGATATCCCATACGATGTAAACAACCTATTTACCCGTATCAAAGATCGTTTATATCCTCATGTCCAGCAAGGCTTTCGCGAGTGTATTGATAAAAAAAGATACATCCAGCGCAATAGTATGTTGGCCACTCGTTGGAGTGTGCTGATATCTCCTTCTCTCAATGAGCAAAAGCAACGACTACGTATCAGCAGCGATGATGCCCGAGAAATCGCTAAAGACATCACTACTGAGCTGATGCAAGCGCGTGAGGACGAAGACTGGGGTACGATCGAGCAAATCGAAAATGAGTTTTTTGCCCATTGTACTGCGCGCAATGATCGCCTTGCGTTTTCGCTGGTATGGTTCCGCTTGGGTAGAAGTGATTGGCAGTTCGATGCACGTTGGGACAACTGCCAACAACATCTCGATCAAACTATAGTCAAATCCATATAAATCCGCTACATCGTCATCCTCGCTAAGCATATTAATGTATAACTTACGCTCGGTTTCCTTGTATCGAAATTATTTGAACTCAACGATATGAAAGCCTAATTTGTCACCTATTAATCACTTTTATCATAATGGTAGTTACTATGTCCTCTTACTTAAATGCTGATAAAACCTATCTCACCCTGACGCCAGCTGGTATTTTTGAGGCGTTTTCACAGAACGAACCAACTGATGAGCAGTTGGCATTACAGGATTTGCTGTCTTATGATCAGACACTGCTCGCTGCTGACTGGCTTCAGCGTTATTCTGAACAATGGCTACAAGGCTTTATCGAACAAGGTTGGATTGAAAAGCTGTCGCTGTTTTTACCAGCGCCTAACTTGCCATTGGACCAGTTTTTGCCTTATGTCGTGGCGAGCTTATCTGGTAAACGCCGTGCCGCGATCGGCTCTGATGAAGGGTTTTGTTTAGCGCGAGTGGGCTATAGTCAAGAAGAAGCAGATATGCTCAGTGTCGCCGCCGCTGATTTTTCAGGATTTATGCTTCGCCAAAAGCAACGTGGATGGGCGGTAGAAAGCCAAGCCATCTCGTTTTTTCAGCAGGTCGACCTACTCATTCCTGAGACCAGCTTTGTGTTTTTATGGATAGATAATGCAGGCTACGTTCTCATCATCGATGGTGAACCTTTGACCAACAGTCGCGCTTTTGTAGAGCTGGTATGGGCACTTAAAACGTCTGGATTGAGATTTCTTAACTAAGGAGATTTCTTAACTGATTTAACTCGCTTAATTCATTCCACTGTATCGACTAATTTGATACCTAATCTCAATCTTTTACGCGAGCATAAGCAGTGCGCTTAGCTCAAATTAAGCGCACTACTTATGCTTATACGAAAATGTTCGTACCATTCTTATCTATATCACTCTCTGATATCAGCCAATTCTACGCAGCAATAACAATACTCTCAGAATTAACAATAACTTGTGAGAATTTAGGTCATACTCTCATCACACATTTAAGTATTTTCTTGCCACGACTTAAGTTGCCACAAATCTCTAACCATTCAAACATCTATACAGCTTCCAACATTTCAACCATCTTTTCCAACGTCGTACCCTACCGAAATCGGCAACCCCTGCCAAACCTTGCATTCTTGCTTATTTTTTAGGACAGTTTATGACTTCGCTGACCACTGTGCGCGTGCGTTATCAAACGATTGAAATTGGCAACACCGACATTCATATTTGCACCTTGCGTGACAATCAACAATTTAGTGACCCTGATGACGAAGCGTTAAAACTTGGCATTTGCTCCGCTTCTTGGCCGATGTTTGGGGTGATATGGCCGTCAAGCTTGGTGCTGGCCAATCATATGCTCGATTACGATATTGCAGGCAAACGTATTTTGGAAGTTGGCTGCGGTATGGCGCTCTCTAGTCTGCTACTGAATCATAGACATGCGGACATCACAGCGACTGACTATCATCCAACGGTTGAGTATTTCCTTGATAGGAATACCACGCTGAATAATAACAAAGAGATCAATTTTGAGCGTTTAGACTGGGCAGAGGACAATAGCCATCTGGGCAAATTTGATATGATTATCGGCAGTGACTTGCTCTATGAAGACCAACACATTGATATATTAGCTGAGTTTATTGACCGTCATGCTATGCCGACTTGCGAGGTCATCGTGGTCGATCCTGGGCGCGGTCGTAAAAACAAGCTAACCAACAAGATGACTGAGTTTGGCTTTAGTAGTAAGCACGTTAAACCTGAAAATACTACTTACCTAGACTTACCATTTAAAGGGCATATTCTGACGTTTTCGCGTGATAATAGTAGCCAAACAGAGTAAAAGACAGCCGTCAATACAACTAAGTGAGCATAGTATCCTGCCACTGCTGACGAGTGATTTTGTATAGCACATGCTCAGCAAGTCGATGATTAGACTCAAGCATCGGGTGAAAAAAATCCTCCTGTGTATTTATCATACCAAGGCGCTCCATAACCAATTGTGAGTGCTTATTAATCACAGCCGTAAAGGCAACGACTTCATCTAGTCCTAATGTATCAAACGCAAAATTCAATGAAGCTCTTGCCGCCTCCGCCGCATACCCTAATCCCCAATAGTCATTATGCAAGCGCCAAGCAATCTCGACAGCAGGAGTAAACGGCATATCGGCATGCGCATGATTTAACCCAACCATACCGATAAAAGCATCTGTCTCTTTTAGACTCACCGCCCAAAAACCCCAACCATTATCATTAATCAGCGACTGGCATTTTTTGGCGATAGTATTACTCATCGAAGTAGTCAACAACTTAGGAAAGTATTCCATTACTTCAGGGTTAGCGTTCATCTCAGCGAATGGCGCAAAATCGCTCGCTCGCCATTGTCGTAGGTACAGTCGTTCGGTTTCTATCGTATTTATAATTTTATTCTCTCGCATTTCGTTGTTCAAAATGAATACTATTCAAAATAAATTAAATTAATCAGGCTAGCTATCAAGCCAGCCTTGTTGTTTTGCATAAGCTAGCTGCTCCGCTGTATCAATATCGTAGCTAAGTTGGTCATTATCGACCTCACCTATTTGATCAGCGGGCAATCCTCTAATGAGGTGACGAAGCCCTTTATCTCCTATCAACTCTGGCTGCCACTGTCTAAGCAATTTATAGTTAATTGTTAAAGGTAGACCTATGATATCAGTTACCGTTTCATCCAGATATTGATGTTTTTCTAAACGTTGCCAACTGTGATAGCGACTGGCTACTACCGTCTGTTTGCCCGCTAGCAAAGCGGTTAAATGTGGTTCATCTAATAATACTTGATCGACTCCCATGATGAGCACTCGTTCGATTGAAGTCGATTCAAAAGCAGCAATTGTCTCAATACCCAAACTCAAACTATGCGCCATACCAGTATCAGCTTGTGAGTTCACCACTATCTGAACCGTTGGATATTGATTGGCCAACGCTGTAATCGCACTAGCAATCAAACGATGGTTATCAGGAATGACAATGACAATAACTTGCGGATTGGTCGTTATTGCCAGTCGAGTCATATAAGTAATCAATGGCTCGCCATGTTTAACAAGTAGCTGCTTAGGTTGGCCAAGGCGCTGACTGAGGCCACTTGCTAAGATAATAACCGCATGGTTTTGGCTCTGCTGTTCAGTACTTTCTGTATGTTCAGTACCTTCTGTAAATGCACGCTTACTCATACGCCACTCTGGACAGTATTGGCATCTGTATCACTACTCACCGCTGGGATACTTGAAAAGTTATTTTGTGAGCCATTTACTGAAGCGTTTTGATCGTGCATGACCGCATTAATCTCTGCCATGATACCGAGCGCAAGTGCCTCAGGGCCATCTCCACCCAGCTTATAACCAATCGGATAATGCAGTTTATGAATGCCCGCTTCTAACATAGTAGGATTGCTAAGGTTTATGCTGATTTCATTAATCAAGCGTTCGGTCCGATAGCGCGGCCCTAGTTGCCCTAAGTATTTATAATTGTCTGAATGCTTAAGCAGTATTGCTAAGCGAGCGCGATCTTGACTCAAGCTGTGTGACATCAAAGCAACTGCTGCGTTGTTACTAAGCTCAAGCAAAGTCTCACTGTCACCTAAAGATAGCGACATCACAACATCCGCTTGAGGAAACCGCATACGAGTTGCATATTGCGCGCGACTGTCTATAACTGTCACATGCCAGTCTTGTAGCTTGGCCATGGTCACCAGTGGCATCACGTCGTTACCTGCCCCGCAAATCAATAGACGCAATTGTGGTTGCAGGCGTTGCACGAGCCACTCTGTTGTTACCTTGCCGTTTTCCACCGTCACATATTCGGCATTTTTATCAGACAGCTTATATTCTGCTAACTCTTCTACGGTATTGGCAAGTATGCTTGAAAACGCTGTTTTCCCTAGCGCAGAAACACTTCCCAAGCTACGGTATTCATCTAAATTAATCCTCATCCCAGTTCGCAAATTATCACTGTTTTGCGATATAGAATCTTGATGCTGATAGTCGTTAATACGAATTAAAGTCGCTACAGTAATCGGCTGCTGAGTACGTCGAACATTACGGATTATCTCTAACAATGGCGTTGCTGTCGTTAGTCGCTCAAATAATACATGCACTCGCCCATTACAGCCCAATCCAAAATTTAGCTCATCAAAGTCCGCGTCATCTAAACCGTCATCTAAACCGTCATCTAAACCGTCATCTAAACCGTCATCTAAACCGTCATCTAAACCGTCATTTAAACCGTCATTTAAACCGTTATCCGATCCATCATATATATCAGAATTAGTTTGCTTCACGCCTGCTTGCGCTTGGCCATCGTCAGCATATTGAATGTCATCACCCGTCTGATAAACTTGCACATTGGCACCGTTACGAGTAAGCCAGAAGGCACGTTTGATAATGTGCGGCTCCAAGCAGCCACCACTAATCATCCCAACTGAGCGACCATCCTCACAGATAAGCATCATCGCGCCAGCACGGCGATATGCTGAGCCTTCAGTACGTACGACCGTTGCCAATACAGCATCAATACCCTGTTGCTTAGCTTTGATTGCCAGCTTAAGAATGTCAGCGACCTGATTCATAACGCCTCTTATTTGGTAGTTATTTTCTTGATAATGACGAAATATACTGCTGATTGAGTTATAAAAACCCGCTCATTAAGCGGGTTCCTGTCGTACATATGGCTTAAAAATTTACTCTGGCATCTCGTAAAGCAATTTATCAAGCGTAATCGGAAAATCATAAACACGTACGCCAACTGCGTTATAAACAGCGTTAGCAATCGCGGCGGCAGCACCAGCAATAGCAGTCTCACCAATGCCCTTGATATGCATTGGGTTGGTATAAGGGTCATCCTCTTCAACCAATATCACATCTAACTGTGGTACATCAGCATTAACTGGTACATGATATTCAGCAAGGTCATGGTTACATAGGCGACCGTCACGTTTATCATGGATGACCTCTTCCATCAACGCTGAACCAATACCGAATACCATACCGCCATAGCATTGCGAAGTCGCTGTCTTGTGGTTAAGAATACGACCGGCGGCAAATGCGCCTGTCATACGTTTTACTCGAATCTCACCAGTGACTTTATGCACGGCTACTTCAGCGAAATTTGCACCAAAAGAGGACTGACGATACTTCTTGCCGTTTTTACCTGGCTTTATTTGTCCTTTGGCACTGACCTTTTGCTCATCATAATCCGCCAACACGTCAGCAAGCGCATATGATTCTATATTGTCAAAATCATATTTTTCTGATTCTGACTGTTCTTCTAATACATTCTCTGAAAATGAAACTCCTGTAGTTTCAGATATTTTATCAATAGTGCTATCAGCAAACGCTTGACCATTCTCTTTGGCTGTTTCTACCGCAGTCAGATCGTGCTTGCCTACTTGCTTAATTTGACCATTATCTAGCTGAATCGTATCAGGATATAGGCCGACTTTTGCTGCTAACATTTCACGCAACTGCTCACAAGCGAGGTAGACACCACTACCTGCACTCGCAGCGCCCCAACTACCACCTGAACCTGATGCAGGTGGTAAGGCACTATCGCCTAGTTTCATCTCGATATGGTCAATAGGTAGTCCTAGTAAATCTGCAGCTACCTGAGAAAACACCGTATAAGACCCTGTACCGATATCTGTCATATCTGTCTCAATAACTGCTTTAACACCGAGCGCTTTTGACTTATCGATTTGCAGCGTTGCTCGCGCTTCAGAAGACTGTAACTGATTACCACGTGCGGCTGCAGCCATGCCTGTACCTATCCACCAGTCGCCTTCTAATTGACTGGCAGGCCTTGTGTTGCGCTGACTCCAACCAAACTGCTCAGCACCTTGCTCCATACAGGCAATCAGCTGGCGCGTCGAAAATGGAATGTCTTTGCTAGGGTCTTTGTCGGGTTCATTACGGCGGCGCAGCTCTATAGGATCAAGGTCCAATTGCGCAGCCAATTCATCCATTGCACATTCAACGGCAATCATACCGACCGCTTCGCCAGGTGCACGCATCGAGCCTGATAACACTTGGTTCATATCGACCATTTCATAATTTACACGGCGGTTTTTACCACTGTATAGATAGTGCGTAGACAAGGCAGTTGGCTCAAAGAACGCCTCATCTGGCAAATTACTAGAAATGGTATCGTGAATTAACGTATCGATAACGCCATTTTTATCGCAGCCAATCGCAATGCGCTGACGAGTATTTGAGCGTCTGACCGTTGCTTCCATCACTTGTGGACGCGTCATGGTAATTAATACTGGACGACCAAGATCTTTTGACGCAATAGCAGCGGCAATAGATTCAGGCGCTATACCGAGCTTGCTACCGAACCCGCCACCGACATAGTGCGCGATCAACTGAACTTGATCTTTATTTAAGTCTAGCGCATCCATCACTTGTTGCTTGCAAGACGCGAGCATTTGATTTGCCGTATAAAGAACGAGCTTATCCCCTTCCCAATGTGCTAATGTCGCATGTGGCTCCATCGCCGAGCTGTTTTGACTTGGCGTATGATAAAAGCGATCAAGCGTCACCTCAGCATTAGCCAATCCTTGCTCAGGATCGCCTTGGACATAATTTTTGTCAGAGCCTTTTTTCTCATCAACTTCATGGGCGTTAGACAACTCTTTAGTAAAATTTAATGCCGCTTGGTCAGTCTCATCTTTATAAGTGACTTTAAGCGCATTCGCCCCTTCCGTTGCTGCTTCAAAGGTTTCAGCGATTACAACAGCGATAGGTTGACCATGATAAAAAATCTCAGTCGCTCCCTGCTTTGGTGCTTTCTTTAATCCACCTTGCTGAGAATTACGCAAGAAGTGCTTAGGATCTGTTACGACCTTGATAATATTAGGAATACCATCTAAAGAACTACTATCGATATTTTCGACTTGCCCTTTAGCAATAGTCGCACCAACCAAAACACCGTACGCTTTATTGTCTAAATGGATTTCAGCACTGTAAGGCGCTTGCCCACTAACCTTCAGCGAGCCGTCAACACGGTTAATTGGCTTACCGACTAGTTTGCTCGCTGTTGTGCTAAACAAAGACTCAACAGGTTCATCCATGGTCATTTTTTTGGTCGGTTCTGACTGAGTGATTGATTCAAATAATGACATGATTATGCTCCCTCGCCCGCTAGTGCGCGCTGAATGACTTGTTTTAGTAGGCGACGCGTCAACGGTATCTTAAAGTCGTTTTGACCATTACCTTTGGCATCATTCAATAACAGATCAGCGGCTTGCGCGATAATGTCATTATTGCCATCGGTATCCGTTAAAAGTGCCTCAACTTCTTCATTACGCCATGGCTCCGTACCGATACCACCAAATGCCAATCGTACCGTTTTTAGATTACCGTTATCATCAGCGTCTATCACTGCGGCACAGGACACGAGCGCAAACGCATATGAGGCGCGATCTCGCACTTTGTCATAGGTGTGCATACCTTTGATAGGCGCAGGTAATACAACATGAGTGATTAACTCGCCTGCCTCTAATACGTTTTCAATATGCGGCGTGTCTTTTGGTAAGCAATAAAAATCCTTCACATTGATAGAACGAGTCGATCCATCCGCTTTAACTGTCTCGATAGTGGCATCTAGCAAGCGCATCGCCACTGCCATATCAGATGGGTGCTGAGCGATACAGGCATCGCTCGTACCTAGAATAGCCAGCGTACGGTTCTCGCCATTGATAGCAGGACAACCTGTGCCCGGTTCACGCTTGTTGCAGGCACTGTCTGTCTGGTAAAAATAATAACAACGGGTGCGCTGTAAGAAATTACCGCCAGTCGTTGCTTTATTGCGCAGCTGTCCGGTCGCTCCTGCCAAAATCGCTCGGGATAATACGGGATAATTGGCAATAACGTCAGGATGAGCTGCCAAATCACTATTGGTCACAAGCGTGCCAATACGTAGACCACCATCAGCAGTAGATTCAACCTGTTCTAATTCTAGACGGGTAATATCTACCAATTTAATTGGCGTCTCAATCTCCAATTTCATTAAGTCTAGTAAGTTAGTACCGCCTGCGATAAATGACGCATCTTTGGTACTGGCAGATATTGCCGCTTGCTCTGGTGCATCAGCACGGCTATATTCAAAGCGTTTCATGGGCGGCCTCCTGTTGTAGCAGTTACTGTCTTATTATTCGCTGAGGTCTTACCAAGTTGTGCCTCGCTCGGTGGCGGTGACCAGATACCTGTGACACTTGAGTTTTGCACTGCGCTGTCAGTTATTTGAGTACTAGCTTCTTGTATTTGACTATCTGATACCTGACTTTCAAGCACTTGGGAGATGGCTTTGATAATATTTGGATAGGCTGAGCAGCGGCAGATATTACCGCTCATGCGCTCAGCAATTTCTTGTACAAGGCGACCATCAGGATTTTTCAAGTCGGTGCTCACATGGCTTGGCCAGTTTTGCTTTACTTCTTCTATCAAGGCGGTCGCTGAACAAATCTGACCAGGAGTGCAGTACCCGCACTGAAATGCATCATTGTCTTTAAACGCTTGCTGCAATGCCGACAGTGACTCTGGCATTCCAATGCCTTCAATTGTTGTAATGTCATCACCATCATGCATAACGGCGAGTGTCAGACAAGAGTTAACCCGTCGTCCATTGATGAGCATGGTACATGCCCCGCATTGACCGTGATCGCAGCCTTTTTTGGGTCCAGTAATTTGTAGGTGCTGACGACAGACGTCAAGCAGTGTCGTACGGGCGTCAAGATTCTCGAGCTGATAATCTTGCTTATTGATTGTTAAGGTCAAAGTAGACATGCTGGCTTCTCGCTGGCAGATGAACATAATAGAATGGTGAAATACGCTTCAAAATGACAGCGTTAATAAATTTATTATGACGTATGAAAAAAGTTGTTTTGTTTTTACTTTGTAGGGATTCCAGTGTAGTTTCTAATCTGTGAGAGTATCGAAATGTTAGCGCACTAATAGGTGGTATGTTTTTTGTCCTCAGTTTTTAACGTTATTTCAAAGTAAATCTCGATAAAAAAAAGCCTCATAAACAGTCAGTTTATGAGGCTCTTAAATAGACTTTTTACGTATAGTATTTAGTAGATATGTCTATTAAAAATGTTCTTTGCTTAGATAATAACTGGCTAGGCTTTCGTGATAATCGTTTCTTCATCAAAACGTGATTTTGGTAACTCAGCGTTAAAATCATCTTTACTACGATAACCGAGCGACACGACCGCCACAGCGGTGTAGCCCTTACTACGTAAATCAAACTCTTCATCAAGTGCTTTCAAATCCGCCCCTTCCATCGGAACCGCATCAATACCCAAAGTTGCCGCTCCTAGTAGTAGAGCGCCCATATTAAGATACAATTGCTCTATCAACCAATGTGGCTCGTCCTTTTGCTCATAACGACGAATGTCCAAAAACATTTTACGCGTCTGATGCATTTGCTCTTTAAATTTTGGCTCTGCGAAACGACCATCTGCATCTTCTTTTTCTAAGATGTCATCTAGAAACTCATCATCGGCATAGACACGGCTACAGAATACAATGACGTGCGAGGCACCTTTTACTTTGGCATCGTTGAACTCGTACATGCCCTCCGTGCCTTTTGCGATTCAGGCTTTACCAGCTTCATCATCAGCAATGACAAAATGCCAAGGCTGAATATTGGTACTCGAAGGACTGAGGCGCAAAATATCCTTTAGACTTTGGAAATCTTCTGTTGAGATTTTCTTATCGGTATCAAACTCTTTTGTGCTATAGCGCCAGTTCATTGCTTCAGTGATATTTTTCATCTGTGACTCCATTATTGATATTAATTTTTTATTCTTTATTAGAATCTTTCTTCTTCAATTATCATTTCAACGAAGCCACTTTAAATAAAAAGCTATTTTGTGACCATGCCTGCTTGGTTAAGTATTCGTAGGTTTTGTTATGACTGAGTCAGCGTATTGCAAAAACGCCTACTTTCTTATTAGTAATGGTTACAATTACGCTACCGAATTGGCGACGCCGACTGCGCAGACTACATTGTAATCACTTAGTCATTCTCTTAGTATGAACTGACTTACTATCCAGCAACTAGGTACATCTGTTTGATTCCAACTGATATGCCACTATCTATACATCCCAAATAAAACATAAATAATAATACCCGCGAGGAAATATGAGTACATCAGAAAAACCACTCCGAATAGATATCGTCTCAGACGTCGTCTGCCCTTGGTGCGTCATCGGTTATCGCCAATTAGCAGCAGCACTTGAGCAAACCAATACCGCTCACACTATCCACTGGCATCCGTTTGAGCTAAACCCAAATATGCCAAGCAAAGGTCAAAACCTACGTGAGCATATTATTGAAAAGTACGGCTCTACTAAACAAGAATCAGATGCTAGCCGAGTCAGAATGACTGAAGCTGGACAGGAAGTTGGCTTTGAATTTAATTTCAATGATGACACACGCATGCACAACACCTTTAACTTGCATCAGCTGCTACATTTCGCTGATCAACAAGGCCGCATGCATGAGCTAAAGCAAGCCTTATTTGCCGCGCATTTCACCAATAACAGAGATATCTCCGATATCAATGTGCTTGCCGATATTGCAGCAGAGACTGGGCTTGATCGTAGTGAATCATTGGCAGTGTTAGAAGGTCAATTTTTTGCGAAAGAAGTACGAGCAGAAGAACAGCATTGGCAACAGCAAGGCATCCAAAGTGTACCAGCGATTATCTTTAATGAGCGTCATCTGGTCAGCGGTGCGCAAGGGGTCGAGAACTATATCAGTATCTTAGAGCAATTGGCCAACATGACTGAGTAAACCATACGACGTTATAAAAATGTCATTCTATAAAAGGATACTTTATGTCTTCTGAACGCTTTCCTTCGATTATTGTGTTTGACGTCAATGAAACACTGCTCGATATCGATACGCTAACGCCTTTATTCATGCGCGTCTTTGGTAAGCAAAGAGTGCTCAGAGAATGGTTCGCTCAGCTGGTACTGTACTCACAGACCATGACGTTGTCCGGTCTCTATACGCCTTTTGGCGAGCTCGGCGTTGGTGCATTGCAAATGGTTGCTAATATCAGACAAGTGACTTTGACAGACACCGATATCAATGAGTTCAAAGAAAGAATGAGCGCGTTGCCTGCCCATCCTGATGCAGCGCCAGCACTGACTCGTTTGCGCGATGCAGGGTTTCGACTGGTCACACTGACTAATTCAGCAAGCAGTGCGTCTCCAACGCCATTAGAAAAAGCAGGACTCAGTCAATTCTTTGAGCAGCACTTTAGTATTGAGACTGTTGGCAAGTTTAAGCCAGCACCTGATACTTACCAATTGGTGGCTGATACGCTAGCCGTTGACACATCAGATTTATGCCTTGTTGCCTGTCATCTCTGGGACACTATAGGCGCACAAGCGGCAGGTTGTCGTGGTGCATTTTTGACCCGTCCCTATAATGCGATGCTAAATGCGCCCAATGTACCAGTTCCAGATTTGACCGCATCAGATTTATCGACACTAGCGGATCTAATCATTAGCAAAAAGAGTGCTTGAGACTTTCAATCACTAAGCTATGTGTGGAAATAATATTAAAAAAAGGCTGCTTCAATATTGAAGCAGCCTTTTTTATTTTTAACTAAGCATTTCTAAGACAATAACGTCGTTGCTGTCTTTGTTGATTACTCTGAGAAGTGTACAACCGTACGGATACTTTCGCCTTTGTGCATCAAGTCAAACGCTTCGTTGACGTCTTCTATTGGCATCGTATGAGTGATGAAGTCTTGTAAAGGAATCTCGCCTGCTAGATAACGCTCGACATAACCTGGTAGTTCTGTACGACCTTTTACACCGCCAAATGCTGAGCCCTTCCAGACTCGACCAGTCACTAACTGGAATGGACGGGTTGAGATTTCTTGTCCAGCGCCAGCCACACCGATAATGACCGACTCGCCCCAACCTTTATGGCAGCACTCTAGCGCTGAACGCATAACATCGACGTTACCGATACATTCAAACGAATAATCCACACCGCCATCGGTTAGCTCAACAATAACTTCTTGAATCGGTTTGTCATAATCTTTCGGATTGATGCAATCGGTTGCGCCTAGTTTTTTAGCTAACTCAAACTTGCTCTCGTTAATATCAATCACAATGATACGGCTGGCTTTTGCCATAGCAGCACCGATGACTGCGGATAGTCCAATGCCGCCTAGACCAAAGATAGCAACGGTAGCGCCCTCTTCAACTTTAGCCGTATTCATGACCGCGCCCATGCCCGTGGTCACACCGCAACCAAGCAAGCAAACTTCTTCTAATGGCGCTTCTTTATTGACTTTAGCCAAAGAAATCTCTGGTAAAACCGTGTACTCAGAAAAAGTCGAGCAACCCATATAATGGTAAATAGGCTCGCCGTCTTTATAAAAACGCGTCGTGCCATCTGGCATCAAGCCTTTACCTTGCGTCTCGCGTACTGCTGAGCAAAGATTGGTTTTGCCTGAGCGGCACATTTTGCAAACGCCGCACTCTGCGGTATATAGCGGGATAACATGATCACCGACCTGCACGCTGGTCACGCCTTCGCCGACTTGCTCAACGATACCGCCACCTTCATGACCCAAAATCGCTGGGAATACGCCTTCTGGATCTTCACCAGATAAGGTAAACGCATCTGTGTGACAGACACCGCTGGCCACGATTTTTACTAGTACTTCGCCTTTACGTGGTAGCATGACATCTACTTCTTCGATAGACAATGGCTGCTTTGGGCCCCAAGCGATGGCGGCTTTTGATTTGATAAATTTATCTGACATAGGAATCTCTCTTTTTGATTGTTATTGATGGATTGTAACGTAGCGTAAACTTAAAACGTCATTCACGCCCAATCATTATTTTTGTTCAATAAGGCTATCTGCTCGTTTTAATCGTCACGATTTCTACGATTAAAACGGATAAAGATAGACTGAGCTTATCTTGCCTGCCCTCTGTAGGCAAGCATTGATGACCATAAAGCAGCATCTATTTACATTGATACTAACCATTATATTTATTTCTGAGCGGATAACAATATGCTATATTTGCAAATATCTTTTACATATTGGTAATAATCATGCGCTGGGAAGGAATTAGTGAGTTTGTCTATGTCGCAGAATTCGAGAGCTTTACGCGTGGTGCAAAAGAGCTGGGTATCTCGACTGCACAAGTCAGCCGCCAGATCAGCGCGTTAGAGAAACGTTTAAACATAAAGCTGCTATATCGAACCACGCGCAAGGTCTCACTGACTGAAGAAGGACGTGTATTCTATCAGCATTGCCGCAGTGTACTCGATGGCTTGGATGCCGCTGAGCAAGCCGTAAGCAATTTACAATCAAAGCCTCAAGGCAGGATAAAACTAACAGCGCCCGTTACTTATGGTGAGCAGCAATTATTACCCCTTATCAATGATTTTATGATGCAGTATCACGATATCGAAGTGACTGCCTTTTTGAGTAATCAGAAAATTGATTTGATTGAAGGGGGTTATGATTTGGCCATTCGTATTGGCAAATTGCATGACTCGACGATGATGGCAAAGAAACTTAGCCTGCGTACTAATTTTGTCTGCGCTGCGCCCTCTTATCTGAGAAAACATGGCATACCACACCATCTAAGTGATTTAAGTCAACATAATTGCCTATTGGGTACTCGTGATTACTGGCACTTTATAGATACTGCTAAAGTAAAAGAGAACAGTCATACTCATGGTAAGACGGACAACCAACGAGCAAGTGTAGAAAGGAACCTGCGTGTCTCTGGTACGGTGCAATATAACAGCGGCTATAGTCTGGTCGATGCTGCACTAAAAGGGCTGGGTATCGTACAGCTGCCTGATTATTATGTACAAAAGTACTTAGCGTCTGGCGAGTTAGTCAGTTTACTCGATGACTATAGAGAACCCGAAGAAAGCATTTGGGCCATTTATCCACATAACCGTCATTTATCACCAAAGATTAGACTGCTCGTAGATTATTTGGCAGAACATTTGGTTTAACGTTCTGTTAAGACGTATTGCAATCACAAACCTGATTACGCACAATGAATATTCGATGTTGCTCATTATAGTTAGGACTGACCATACTACAGATAACTTATAGGTATCATTATGATTAAAATCGTCTCTATCGCTGCACTAGCAGTGGCCGTTTCCTCTTGTGCCAGTATCGATACGCTGCTAGATAAAACCAAGAGCACTGGTGCTATGACAGACACCACAACCTCTATCAATGCTGAAAAAGGCTTGGTGACCATGCAAAGTAATCACTCCGTTCAAGATACCGCAGACAAACTGGTCTCAGTTATCGAAAGCAAGGGTATGAAAGTATTTGCGCGAGTCGATCATCAGAAAAATGCACAGAGTGCCGACTTATCATTGAGACCAACGCAAGTCGTTATGTTTGGCAACCCTAAAGCGGGTACGCCATTAATGAACTGTGAGCAAACTGTTGCCATTGATTTACCGCAAAAAATATTAATTAGCGAAGATGCCGATAAAAAAGTATGGCTGTCATACAACAACCCTGACTACCTCAAGACACGCCACAATATCAAAGGTTGCGATACCGAGATTGCCAATATCTCAAAAGCACTTAATGCTATCAGTACTGCAGCCACAGCAAAATAATGTGCTCGGTATAGTTGAATAAATATACATTCGAGTAAATAAGTGAAATGTGCGGTGGAAGTAGTACTTATTTACTTGAAAATCCCTTATATTAAGAATGACTAGATTGCTCTATCTGGTCATTCAACTCTACTTTTAACTTCTTTGCGCACTCGATAATCTTTTTTCTATCGGCAGGAATAGCACCTTGGGCAATAGCGATTTCACGCATTTGAACCGTGATATCATAATGAGGATAGCTGGCGTTACGATGAAATAGACGCGCATCCACATCAATAAATACAGCAAAATCATGTAGCTCTTGCAAGCTATCCGCCAGCATATGACACCACTTATGGCCTTTGAATTTTATCTGCACAAAATCTACATATATCGCCATATAACCGCCTCTCTACTTATTCACTGGTTCGCTTATCTGTTTTTTAATTAGCTCAAAACACCTTAGCAATTTAATAACACTATCACCCAAAATCTTTATAACAATGCGTGCACATCTTTTTTAAGTTGTTTGAGTCGTTCTTGATACTCGCTATGACTGCTATCAAATGTACTCAGTCGTCCGTAGCGTAACTGACGGTAGTTTTGTCTAATTTCAATAAGCTTTGTCTGAATAACGATTGGGTCGCTACTATCTGTTAGCTGACTTGTAGCAGAGTGAGCATTGTTATCTTTACGGCTATCAATAGCTGATGCCAAACGTTCCAACCAAGCTAGCTGCCCTTCATTATCATTGCGAGCTAATAACTTATCATGCTTGGCAACACGTTTTGAGAGCTGAGCAAGAGGTAGGTCTGCTGGATGCCAGCGTTTACGGCGGCGATACCAAATGACAAATACTAAGATAGCCATAACGGAAACCGCACTGGTGGCTAACCAAATGATTTGCTGCATGATTGAGCTGATATTGAACCATTTGAGTAGCGAGTCGGCCTGTTTGTCTTGGTCATAGCCGACTACGTCTTTTTGCCAGTAGTAGCTCGCTTGGTCTGATAGGCGGCGTAGCGTTTGTAGCATTTGATACTGCTGATAGCTGATTTGTGCACTGGCACCATTGCCAAACATAGCTGCCCCCTGCTGCTGGGTCATCGTATTCATACCTTGCTCTACTCGCTCAGGCGCCACAAAGGCTGTCGGATCCACACGTACCCAGCCTTGGCCCTCAAGCCAAACCTCAGTCCATGCGTGTGCATCCATTTGCCGCACTTCCCATACGTTACCATTGCGACTTGGCTCACCGCCTTGATAGCCCGCTACTACTCGTGCAGGAATACCAGCGGCGCGTAGCATAAAGGTAAAGCTTGACGAATAATGCTCACAGAACCCTGCTTTGGTTTCAAATAAAAACTCGTCAATCCGATTGGTATTGAGCCGTGGTGGCGACAACGTATAGCGAAACTCTGTTCGATTGATCCATTGCTCAATAGCAGCGATGTAGCGCACAGGGTCTGAACCTGACTGCTCAAATAATTGCTTAGCAAGCGCGCGTGCTTGTGGATTACCTTCGTTAGGCAAGGCAAGATTCTCACGTCTTGATGTCTCTGTCAGAACTGGATCAATACGCATCTGTGTGAACTGCAACACATCATAGCGAAGTTGCTGCGTAACAGGTTGATCCTTTAATAAGGTAAATTCAGAGGTAGTATTGATATCTGGCTGCTGGGAGAACGGATAATCAAGACCGAATAGCCAGTTTTGCTGAGTGGGTTCTAAGATAACCTTGTAATTGACAGGTGCCGCCCTTAATTCGTCAGGTACAGTAGCAAAGGCATTCTGAATCCATGCAGGTGCTTGCAATCTCGACGACCATTGATTCTTTTGGGAAGCCGGACGCCATGTAACCCCATCAAAATCACTAAATACCAAACCACGCCAATACAGCTGCTGCTGCGGTGGACGCTCATCTGCAAACTCTACCCGAAAAGCCAGCTCAGTAGACTGTCCTAAATTAGCAAAATCACCAGGCGACATACTGTCAGAGACGCCAGTAACGGCTTGCTGACCTGAGAGCTGCACTGACCACAGCGGCGGCAGTCTCGGAAAAAACAGAAATAGCACCACCAATAATGGTAACGCGCCAACCCCTAACACACCCAATGTACGCAAGCGTCCATCACCGCTAGCATTGCTATCATCATTAAGCGCAACAAATGCTAGCAATACAATGACTGCGCCAACGATCACTTCTAAAGTAGTCAGTAAACCTTGGTCCATCAAAAATAATGCCGCAAGCACGAACAATGATAGATTTAACACTACATAAGCATCACGGCGCTTATATAGCTCCCACAGTTTGCTAACTAGGCATAGTACCAAAAATGCCACACCCATATCGAGCCCAAATGCTGTATTGTAGGTTAGCCACAGACCTAATAGCCCCAGCAGAAAGCCTAGCATTTGCATACTTTGATAAATGCGCTTTAGGTGCGATAGTTTTTTGAATTTAGCTTTGATATGAGGCAATTGAGCGGCGATACTGACGGCGGCAAATCCTATCAGCCATAATGGTAAATGTGCGGCATGCGGTAACACGACGACGACTTGAGCAATTAATACCCAATAATAAGCTGGCAGTGCAAATAACTTACGATACCATTTAGCGCCATTTCGCTCAGGTCGAATTGAGACTTTTTGACCTAAAGCCAACTGCTCAAAGCTAGCCGTTTTTGTAGTATCGACCGCAGAATATTCTGTGGACCGTGTATCAACATCAGCAGAAGATAAGCTTTTAGAGTTGATCATGGTGCTTTCGCAAGCCTTAGCAAGCATGCTTGCGCAAAGGATTCTCCGTTACCCATCTCCGTAGTAGCAGGAGTATCACTAGGTAAACGCATTTGAAACGGCACGCCTAGCTGACCCAGCGTCAATGCCCCATAAGCCAATTGTGCAAGTTTTTGCTCGTGATGTGCAGCTGGCATATCTGCATAATCAAGCGTTTGCTCATGACCGACCGGATCAGCGAAGTGCTTGGTCAGCATACCTTGCCCCCGCGCTACATGCCCCCAAGAGACTCGGGCCAATGACTCACCCTCGACATAGTTATCTAATCGCTCAAAGTCGTCCTGACCCTGTCTATACTGCCCACCTGTTGGTAAATCCTCTAAGCTTGCAATTGCATATTTTGCTTGCCAGTCAAAAACTTCAGGTTTTGGATATACCCAAGCTGTACGCGCAAAGTAGACATAAGACCATGCACGCATAATACCTAATGGATAAACTGTTTTTATTTTTAACCGCGGTAGTTCAAGTTGACCACGGTTGTAGGTCTGGACAGGCAGTCGAATGACTTGCTCACCTTGTAATCGCGTGATAAGCACTGAGCTTTGCGTGTTTGTGACATTTTTGGTTTTTTTGTTGGCTATCTGCTCAAATTCAAATAGTAACTGGCGCCTTGGTTGGCGACTATCACTATTCAACTGTAGTGTAACCCAAACAGGCAAGCCAGCTTCTGTCATAGTGACTTCTAGTAAACGCACTTGCAGACCAGATATATGAGCAAAAGTGACATGAAAACTAATTAGCCAAATACTGACCAGATAAAAGCACAAACCAAGCACCAAATTGTTGCCATAATTGATACCCGCGATAAAGGTAATCCCTAACAATACGGCGAATAGCATTCCTTCACGACTAAAGAAAATATAGACATTACGCAAATTAAGCGTAGCACTATCACTCTTAGGTACGCGCGCGGCAAACCAGCGGCTCAGAGCTGATTTTATTGGTGCGGTTAAGGCCTTTGGTAACAAGCTCATGACTACCCTATTATTACCATCTGATTGACAATGCTGTCGGTATTTATATCTGACTGACAAACAAACTCACGAATAGAACGATACAGTTGATTCAGGACAATTTGAATACAAGAAAAGCGGGTGAAAATACCGTAAATAGTGAACTGAGTGACTTTGATATTTTTTCTAAGTTATATAGATTTGACTATGTGTAGAATTATGGTTCACCGATGCAATTAATCAATAGGGTCAAACAGCATATCAGCTGCTAAGCGACGACTGACACTTCTGCTAGGATACGTTGGGCGATGGTTTTTGTTGCTTGCCCACCAGTCACATGCGCGGGTACGAAACGCTGACCGAGGCGATGATCAGTGACCGCAGCAAACACTGCTTGTATATCTTCAGGGGTCACTTCCATATATCCCGATACATAAGCATGCGCTTGGGCAGCACGTTGTAGTGATAACATGCCGCGAGGTGATAAACCATGATACTCTTGGCTTGCACGAGTTTTTGCAACCAGTCTTTGCAAGTAATCCAGTACTGTATCTGCCACATAAACTTGCCTGACACCCTGCTGAGCCAATAGTACAGCTTCAGTATCAAGCACCGTATCCAAATCTTTGAGCAGCTCGCGACGATCTTTACCTTTTAGCAGCTCACGCTCTGCGGCAGGCGATGGATAACCCAATGATAAGCATAATAAAAATCTGTCTAACTGCGACTCTGGGAGCGGATAGACACCTGCTTGTTGCAATGGATTTTGGGTGGCAATGACAAAGAATGGCTGTGGCAAAGGATAAGTCTGGCCATCTTGCGTGACTTGTCGCTCCTCCATCGCTTCAAGTAGCGCACTCTGCGTTTTGGGACTGGAACGGTTTATTTCATCAGCAAGTAATAACTGTGTAAAGATAGCGCCCGGACGAAACTCAAATTGTTGTTTACTTTGGTCGTAGATGCTCATACCTAAAATATCAGCAGGCAACATATCATTGGTAAATTGCACTCGGCTAAAGCTTAAACCTAATAACTGTGCCAAGCCCTGTGCCAAAGTCGTCTTACCCATACCAGGCAAGTCCTGCAATAACAAATGACCGCCTGCCAGGATACAACTGAGTGCTAGCCTAACTGCTTGCGGCTTGTCCAATATAATCTGATTTAATTGCGCTAACAGCTGTGCAATTTTTTGCTGATTGCGTTGAAAATCAACCGTACTAGGGATGGACTGGCTAAGCGGATTCGCTGTTCTCTGAGAGATGGATAATGATCTATCGTTAGCTGCATGGGTCATAGTAGGTTATTGGCTCATTTTTTAGATCATAACGATGATAAGTCAGTTCATATCATCTGTAACGGTTGGTGCAGCGGCACGGAGCGTAGATAAATAAGCAATGATATCGGCACGCTCTTTCGCATCTGGCATCGGGTCAGACAGCATTTTGGAATCTGGCATGGCTTTTTGGGCATCTGCAATGTATGGATCGAGTGTCTCTGCATCCCATACCCAACCTGAATCTTCTAGCCCTTGGCTGTAGGTATAGTCTTTTAACTCGGCAGCCGGCGCACCATATATATTCATTAATTGTGGGCCTTTTTTATTCAGACCTGCATTACGTTGGTGGCATTGACCGCAAGCATCTTTATAAATTATCGAACCGTTGTCTGCATCGCCGTCAGTATATAAAGGCAGAGTCACAGGAGCGCGGTGGTCAGGTGGTGTTTTCTCACAAGCTGAGAGCAACAGAACAGCAGCCAAAAGGCTGCTCATTTGATATCTACTGATAAGGGACATTTTTAGCAATCTTTGGTTGAGGAATATCATCGCCATAGTATAAACGATATGATGTATTGGCCTTTTAACTCGCTACCTTTATTGTGCTACTAGGCTCTTCTAAATAATACCCTTGCAAATAGCGCGCGCCCACACTCCAAGCGACTGACATCGTTGCTGCATCTTCGATATAAGGCATGAGCACATCGACTTTGATGTCATTAGTACGTGTGATAATAGACTTAACCGTCTCTAAATTCTCTGCTGAACCAATATCTTGAATATAGCTACGCGCTAAGCGTACCATATTAGGCTGGACAAAATTGGCGATTTCAATAGACTTGGCGGAAGAACCAAAATTATTAATACCAATTTGACAGTTGACATCGTTGAGCTCAGAAAATTGAGATTTCGCGACGGTTAGATGATCAGAGATATCTATTTCATTGAACTGTAGCGTTAATACACCAGCTGCGCCGCCTACTGCTTTTATCAATTGACTCGCCACTATCGGCAATTTTTTATCGACCAGTGAAGCATTGGTTAATTGTACTAACAGTTTGGCTTCAGGATGAACTTTACGGACGTCATTGATTTTCTTACAGGCATTGATAAGCACCCATCGATCGATCTTTTCTAACAGTTGATGTTTTTTAGCCACCGCCATAAATTGATCAGGAGTTAATACCGTATTGTCAGCATCTGACAAAGGTAACCGTAGATACACTTCAAAGAAGTCGCTACGATCGTTATTGATGTCGTATATTGGCTGAAATGATAGATCAAAACGGTTATTAGTAATGGCATCCACTAATGACTCAGCAAGCGCATGATCATCGCTATTGGCATGTTCGCTTGGGTCATATATACGGTAAGATCCACCACTGTTAGAAGTCTCTACCATGATTTGGCTGATAGCATCCATGGCGCGTTCTAATATAATGACAGGCTCTACAGGATTTTTTTCAATCTTGACAACAGCAATACTAACTGTTGTATTGGTTGTACGTTTATCAAATTCAATAAACATATCCTTGATAGAGGATCCGATATTTTTAGCAAGTTCTTCAAGATCATTCGTCGTCTTGTTTTTTACTAATATCGTGAATGCAGTATCGCTGAAACGGCTTACATGCCCATCAGGTACTAGCTCAGTCAACGTGTGGGCAACTTGTTTGACCGTTGCATCTATTCCTTGTAGACCCAAACTACTTCTTATTTTTCCTACATTATCAACCTGCACATATAACAGGGCTGCGATCATTAGTCCTTGGGACGCCTGCTGATGTATTGCTATCATCTGATCTTCAAAACCGCGACGATTATCTAAGCCAGTTAAATTATCTTTACGTTCAGCTTCGGCTAAACGCTTGGCAACCTCTGCACTATTGTTACTATTCTGCTGAATAATAATCTGAATGACTGGCTCGCCCTCTAACGTGGCTGATGCTAATTGTAGTTTCGCTTCAAAAGTACTACCATCTGTCCGTACACTTTCAAAATTAAACTCAACGTCTTGGCGACTACCTTTATCAAACTGACGTAAAAACTGTTTAAACCCTTGGACATTGTCTTTACCTGAAATCAGGTCAATAATAGGGACGCCTACCACTTCATTCATCGATTTAAAGCCGAATAGCTGAAGATAAGGCTCATTAGCAAGTATATGAATACCCTCGTCTATATAAGCGACCGCGCTCTTAGAGTTCTTAATCAATACATTGGCACGTTGTTCTGCTTCAGAAAGCACTTGCCGTAAGGTTTTTAGCTCACGACGACTGCGCAAACTACTATGCTGTAGACAAATAGCCATTACCACTGGCATTTCTTGATTCATTTCAAGCGCTTTGACCATCGTGCCACTAATCACAGTCGGTAGCTCATACTCATTGTAGGCCGTCGACGCTATCTCTTCATTCGTTAAACAGATCATTGGCAGATCGATATTTTGCTCTTGTACGATGCTCACCACATCTGTAAAGCTCATATTATAAGCTTTGCCAAATACCAGTACATCCCACGGTTGGCGCAGAAGTTTTAATAGCTCTTCTTTATCGTCTAAAAACCCTAAATTCACACTATCATAATAAGGACTCAATAACTGCACAAGACGTTCAGCATAGAGCTGATCGTCATTGATCACCAATAAATTTAAAAGAGATTGAGAGCGCATAAGGAGCCTTTTAGTCGTACGTATTGTTATCTATTATTTTGTTACTTTACATCTTTGTCTAAAACTAACCTAGCACATAAAAGACGCTAACGTTAATATTCTATGAATCCTATCAGTATAGACTGAGTTTTCACTATGATAATTATTTTATAGTTAGAGATATCATAAAAGTCAGAGTAACAATATTTATCATTATAGACAATAATTAGACCAACTGCAGATTAACTTATGCCCTTTGTCGCCTACTATATTACTGACAAAAATCTGTATAAATTCTTCGTTATGGCCTGAAGTACTTGTCGCACCTAAGTACCTCTAAGCTTTATAACTGAGCCACCTCGTATTGACTAAACTTATCAGTCATCATCAGCCTGCGTCCTAATCGTAAAGAAGTTTGTTTATTGCCAATACGCATGATAACTCTATCATCAGGTTGAAAGTAAGAAGGTGGCACTATCAACGTGCCAGTAGTGTTCAGCTTTTCATCTTTTCCAAGGATAAATGCTGGTACAAAATGTCGACTTCGTTTTTGATTACCTTCCAAACGCAGTCCACATGCCACAATTTTATGCCCGAGTATTTGCCATTCTACTTCTGGATTTTTGGTATCTACATTGAACCAGCGTACCATCCCTATTGACCAATTAGGTTGTTCTGTGGTTTCAGAGCCATAGACCAAAATCAGGCTCATAATGTGTAAAGGTTGAGGTGCTGTTATAGAAAGATCAGGGACAGTTTTTTCTACAATAAGCTCTTCTTTATTGAGAATGATTTCGTCGGCAACATTCTTATTGTGTTCACCAGCTTTTGGCAACAAATGCAGTTTGCGATATGCTGAAGAACTTTCATAGTCGTCAAATATCTCAATATTTATAACGCTACTGCAGCTACGCTCGCTATCAAATGTATCGTATAAAGGCCTGTCTTCTTCTCGTAAATGCTTTATAGCGATCAAATTGGCAAAAGTTTTTGAATGACCTACTTGGTAGTGTATATCATTAAAATTGGTGATTAACTTTGCCTGCTGCTTGCTAGTATATTTGGTTGCCAAGGTAAGTGGCGGCTGCAAATAGCGATAGCTAATGGTCATCGAAATAGCATTAAGCAGACTATATTCTGCTGTGCCACCTTCTTCGATAAAGGCTTTTTTACGTGACTCAAAATATTCAACTATTGGTGTCAGTTCTATAAATAGACAGTCATGATGATCTTCATAGGGGTTGATATGAGAATTGACAGTCAGATAGCTTGGTGGATTACTGCTATGAAGATCAACAAAAACCTTTGTCTCGGTGGCAGGCTCCATTGTCGCGACCATGTGTTTAGCCCATTCAGGCAATAGACGCTGTAAGAGTAAGATATTCGGGCGCCTCATAGCACGCAAATTTAACAAGTGATGCAAACAAATTTGGCAATATAGCTGATGAATACTGTTTGTTTGGTTCGTGACAGTATGTATGCTTAAATCAATATCAGCTACTTTTCTCTGATGAGCCAGATAATATAACTGATTGACTTTAGACCACAGGTAATCTGATGGCTTTCGATAGCACAGTGCTTCTTCTGCTAATAGTTTTTGGTATCTTAATAGTGATTGATAAATCGCAATGGCAAGCGTGCTATCAGGTTTAGTTTCAGCACCAAAAAAACGCTGCCAACCTTTACCAGAAGATTGGTTTAGGGAGGCTTCTGACAACTGCGTCTCACGACGTATGACTTTGTCGTAAACCATAATAATTAAATAATGTAGCGATTGCATTTGAGCGATATAAGACATCTGATCCTGACTAAGCGCGCCTGTCTCATAGATATAGTGCTGCCTAAAAGCTGCAATCAGTCGGTCTGAGGCATCAATGACTGTTGCCATTAATTTAAGACGCTGTTGTTCATCCATATTGGATTCACGTAATACTGTCAGTAGACTCTCTAAATGTTCTGTTTGCTGCTCTTGGCTGAGCGCCGGTAGCGTTGCCAACATTTTTAACAAGTAACGTTCTTGACCATTTACTGAGCGATTAGATAGCGGAGGTAGTGGCTCTGTAGAATCTAAATGCTCTTGAAGCATTGATAACGTTATCATCAGTATCTTTACTCTTTATTAGTCACTCTGAGGCAATCAGTAATATGCAGCAGTACAAATACATGTATGGCATAAAAAATGTTTGTTAAGCTCGACTATAGAAAAGTGATGATATCTATTTATTGTGAGCCTAAATCTAGCAGTACGCTCTGACAATACCTACATACTGGCAAAGTTTTGTATTTAACGTTATATGCTTTTTAGTTAGATTACATACTGACAGTCTATATTCTGTTCCAATCATATATCTATTTATACTTATAAAAAAGCATAAATCCTAGCTTTTAGTTTCTAAAGATACTATCCGCATCTTTTTTTAAGAGCCGCTCTTTGTTTACTAATTCTCCTAAATTGATATAGTGCCCTACATTAGCTATTGCTGTAAATATCAATCGGCACTTTAAAAGGTTTATTAGGTAACTCTCTAACCAACTTAGGGACAAGATAGCCTGGCAATGATGCTAGCAATGACCAATAAAGCTCAATCGCTGCTTGCTCACTACTATCGAAATGCGCCGCACCAGCCACCTTGTCCAACACATGTAAATAATATGGTAGCACGCCAGAAGCAAACAAACGCTGACTAAGCTGTACTTGCGCGTTAAGGGTATCGTTGACACCTTTTAGCAACACGGCTTGGTTCAATAGCGTAATCCCAGCTACTCTCGCACGTTGCAAATACTCAGCAGTTGGTGCATCTATTTCATTAGCATGATTACAATGAATCACCATGACAATATTGCAGCGGCTTTGAGATAACCTCTCTAACAATGCAGCGTCCAAGCGTGCGGGTATCACCAATGGCAAACGCGTATGCAATCGAATGGTAGTAATCTGCGGAAGAGACTCCAAAGTATCTAACCATGAAAACAATCGTCTATTAGTCACATTTAGTGGATCACCACCACTCAAAATTACCTCATTGACCTCAGGATTTGCATTAATATAGTTGATGATATTTTCTTTTGCATCAGCAGTCGGCATATTGGCACTATAGTCAAAATGCTGGCGAAAGCAGTAACGGCAGTGAATAGCACACGCGCCTGTAATCGTTAACAATACTCTTGACTGATATTTATGAAGCAAGCCTTTTACAGGATTTTGAGTGTTTTCGCTTAGCGGATCTGCTACGTAGCCTGTGACGTTAATTTGCTCTTGCTGATCTGGCAGCACTTGTTTAAGCAAGGGATCATTACGGTCGCCAATAGCCATTTTTGTCACAAAGCCACGCGGCACACGCAGTTCAAAATGCTTAGGTACGTAAACTTCTGCACGCATTGAATCAAGCTGTAGGATACTCAATAGCTCATCAACAGATGTAATAGCTTCCGATAATTGCGTTTGCCAGTTTTTTTGTGTGATTAAATGGTTTATCATGACAGCCTATTACCTGTGCCCAAAATCCGATATTATACGCCCTTAGTGTCTAGCCTATCAAAGTATCCTCGTTAATCCGTAAATACTTGGCATAACAGAAAATTTTGGTACAGTCAGCCCTATGTCTTACTATTATATTTACAACCCCTAGGAGTTTCTTGTGGCAAGTTTTTCTACTAATGAATTTAAAGCTGGTCTAAAAGTGATGCTTGATGGCAACCCTTGTGCCATTCTTGAAAACGAGTTTGTCAAACCTGGTAAAGGTCAAGCCTTTAACCGTGTTAAGTTGCGCAATCTTCGTAGTGGCAAAGTACTGGAACAAACTTTCAAGTCAGGTGACAGCCTAGAAGCTGCTGATGTGATGGATACTGAAATGAACTATCTATATAACGATGGCGAGTTTTGGCATTTTATGCATCCTGAGAGCTTTGAGCAGATTCAAGCGGACAAAAACGCAATGAGTGATTCAATCAAGTGGTTAAAAGAAAACAGTAATGCTCTATGTACCATTACGTTATTTAATGGCGCTCCTCTGTCAGTCACGCCGCCTAACTTCGTTGAGTTAGAGATCACAGAAACAGATCCTGGCGTACGCGGCGATACTTCAGGCGGTGGTGGCAAACCTGCTAAATTAGAGACAGGTGCCGTTGTACGTGTACCATTATTTGTGCAACAAGGTGAAGTGGTACGTGTTGATACGCGTACTGGCGACTACCAAACTCGCGTGAACTAATATCGCTCTAAACATAACTGGTAGTTGATATTTACTGATATCTTTATCATCAATAAAAAAGCTTAACCACCATATAGGCGGTTAAGCTTTTTTTATATTTATCAATCTTAGTTATATCGAAATGCTAACCACGGACGCTAACATTAATATCTAGTAATTTACTCTTCTTCCAATGATTGCTTTTGTATCAGCCAATACTGTACTAAGGCATTCAACTGTTCTTGCTTAAAAGGTTTGGTGCAATAATCCTGCATACCAACTTTCAGATATTTCTCACGCTCGCCGTCCATTGCATTGGCAGTCAAAGCGATAATGGGCGGTAGTACTTGGGGGTCATATAATTCATGCAATTTAATAGTCGCCTGTACTCCATCCATAATCGGCATATGATGATCCATCAATATCACATCATAACGATCAGGGAATAAAGCAAAAGCCTCAATTGCTTGCTGACCATCCGTAACATGAGTCACGGTATGACCACTGTTAGTTAGTGCTTTTTTGGCAATAATCGCATTAACAGTATCATCTTCAACCAACAATATATGGCCAGACCGCTCATGCGTAGGTTCAATCATGGTCGTATCGTGAGAGTCTTGCCATGTCTCATACTTGTCTTCATCAATAGTAGTTAACGGCAACAATACGCTAAATGTCGTACCAACGCCTACTTCACTATTTACATGAATACGACCACCCATCAAATCGACTAGAGACTTACAAACAGAAAGTCCAAGTCCAGTACCACCGTAAATACGATGAGTAAATTTATTTGCCTGATCATAAGCATCAAATATCGCCTCTAACGACTCTTCTTTGATACCAACACCCGTATCTTTCACTTCTATACACAAAGTTATATTCTGACCAGTTTCATCGCATTCTATTTTGCTTGCTTCTTTTTCTTGACTCGTACTCACGAATTTTTCGTTAATGTTATTTGGACAGTAGCAATTGTCCATATGTTTAACATCGATACTTACTTGACCACCTTCACGCGTGAATTTAATCGCGTTATTGACCAAGTTTGCAATAATCTGTTTTAGACGTACAGGATCACCGTTTACATAAGGTGATAGTGTTTCAGTATAATGATAATCTAAGGTCAGGCCTCTTTGACGTGCCTTTATTGCAAATAAACTGACGACCTCATTGCATAAACTAGATAAATTCAATGGAATAGAATCAATCGTCATTTTTCCAGACTCAACTTTTGATAAGTCCAAAATACCATTAATGATTACCATCAAATGCTCATTGGAGACTTTAATGTTATCAACGTATTCTCGCTGTTCATTACTGAGTTGGGTATCGCCTAACATCTCTACCATACCGATAATACCGTTCATCGGTGTGCGAATCTCATGACTCATATTGGCCAAAAAGCTCGATTTCATCTCATTAGCACGCTTAGCATCACGCTGCTTATCTTGCAACTGCAAAGCATCAGCTGCCATTTTTGCAAACTCTGCCAAGATCTCTGATTGTTGCTCACTAAAACTATGATTAGGTTTCGTATCCATAAGGCATAAAGTACCTAGACGATACCTTTTATTGTCTTCATATAAGATAATAGGAGCACCAACATAAAATCGTAAATATGGAGAACCTGAGACCATGGGATTCTGGCTAAAGCGATCGTCGTTCCAAGTATCTGGCACTATAAAAACGTCATCGGACAATATCGTATAGTTACAAAAAGCAATGTCACGTGATGTCGTGCATACACTGTCAGATTCACTATCAAATTTACAAGCTGGTTTTAAATACTGTGTTTCCTCATCCATAAAAGTGATCGTAACGACTGGCACATCAAAAAACAGCTTTACGAGTTCAACAAGCCGCTCAAACGCAGGCTCCTCATCTTCATTGAGTACCTGATACTTTCTTAGCTTATTGATACGCTCTATTTCATCTACCGCGACAGGGTAGCTCTGCTGAGGTGAGTTAGATATAGACAAGGTAAACTCCGTTAAATAATATCAGACGTATTAGGGCGTGTTGAACATTCATAATTTGAGCCAGATATAAGCACAAGCAAGAGCGACCGTATTTTCATAACTCTGCTT